>JAGAHX010000035.1 GCA_017626845.1 Bacillota bacterium | reverse complement strand
GTTATGCGTTCGGATAATCGGAAATTACTAAGTCTATGGGTGGCGCAATTTATGCTTTACCGAGCTGAAAACTAAAAACCAGGAAAAGCAAGACCGTTGCAACCAAGTGAATTGGTGCAACGGTCTTTGTCTTCAGTCTGAAGACGCCATACGGCGTCTTTTTTATTTCGCAAAATTTTCCGTTCCCAGTATGAGAGTTCCACCTCTCAGAAAGGAGACGGAAAATGCAAAAGGACAAAAATGACCGATTAAACAGGACGGAAGGAGGCAAATCTCCTGTCAGACAGGACGAGTGCAGGAGGGCGGCAAAGTATAATTATGCTTGTATGGAAGATACGACGGTACAGGTAGTTGAAGGATTCTCAGAACGGCTCGCACAGCTGCGGAGCGCCAAGGGAGTTTCCGGGCGGGAAATGAGCTTGTCTATGGGTCAGTCCGCCGGATACATCAACAACATCGAAAACGGCAACAACCTGCCTTCCTTGGCGATGTTCTTCGAAATCTGCGAATATCTACATGTATCGCCGCAGGAATTTTTCAACTACATTGGCTCCGGGGAAGATTCCATGTTTATGGATGTGCTGCGGAATCTGTCTTCCGAAGACAAGGATCTCCTGCTGCGGCTTGCGAAGCGGATGGCAGGGGAGACGTGCAAATGAATCCGAAAGGTTGATTGGGAGGAAACGATATGGAAAAAAAGAAGCACCCAATTCTGAAGGGGATCGCCATACTATTTGTCTTACTGATTGCGCTTGGCGCACTCGGCAGCGGCGGCGATAAGAAAGAAGCAACAAAGGCACCTGAACCAGCGCCGGTGGGAGAGGCCGCAGAAGCACCAGCTGAGGAGCCCGCAGAAGAGCCGGCTCCGACAGAGGCACCTGCAGAAGAGCCTGCTACGGTGGAAACCCCGGTGGAAGAGCCTGCAGAGGAAACTGCAGAGGAACCTGCCGAAGAAAAAACAGAGTATGGAGTAGGTGACACGTTGACCCAGAATGATATAACGGTCACCTTCCTCGGTGTGACGGAAAACCGTGGCTCTGCATACAATAAACCGTCGGAAGGTAATGTCTTCGTCCTTTGTGAATTCGAAATCGAAAACAGTAAGAGCACCGATCTGAACGTCAGTTCCATGATGAATTTTGAGGTCTACTGCGATGACTATTCGACGTCGCTCAGCCTTGGAGCTTTGATTGAAAGCGGCAACAAGAGCCAGCTGGATGGTACGATTGCCAGCGGCAAGAAGATGAAAGGCGTGGTTGGCTACGAGATTCCTGCCGATTGGATTGAATTGGAGATCCATTATACGCCGAGCGGACTGTTTGCAAAGGAATTTACGTTTATTGCAAACCATGAATAGCATGTCCGTGTAAGCGGATCGCATTTTCGGTGACCCACGGTCGGTTTTTGCCCGATGGGGCACGGGAAAGCCGCGTTTTTCGTGACCCAAGAGCGGTTTGCATCGTTGGGTCACTGTAAAAGCGTGACCCGTCCACTCTGGGGTCACGGTAGCTGTACCGGCACACTGCGATCCCGGCAAATACATCGCCTCACAACACCCCCGCACTCAACTGCGGGGGTTTTCTATGCTATAATCACATATATAGCGCTGCAGTTACGAAAGGACTGGCAGGGGTCAACTCACCTGAAACCGGAGGTTTTATGAAAGTACTGATGACGGGCTTCGAGCCCTTCGACGGAAACATCTTTAACCCGTCCTGGGAGGCGGTCAAGGCGCTGCAGGCGCCGGACGGCATAGAGCTCCGCAAGCTCCGCCTGCCTGTGGTATATCAGAAGGCGCCGGCGCTGCTGGTCGAAGAAATGCGTGCGTGGGTGCCGGATGCGGTGATCTGCGTCGGACTGGCGGACGGCCGCAGCGAGATCACGCCGGAGCGTGTTGCGGTCAACGCCATGGACGAGACGATCCCCGACAACGAGGGCGTGTTCCCCCACGGAGACCCCATCGATCCCGACGGCCCTGCTGCCTACATGACGCGGCTGCCGATCCATAGGATCACCCAGCGGCTCCGGGAAGCCGGCATCCCTGCGAAGATCTCCAACACCGCCGGCGTGTATGTTTGCAACAACCTGATGTACGGCCTGCTGCGTGCGATCGCGGAA
Source organism: Bacillota bacterium (assembly GCA_017626845.1). GTDB lineage: Bacteria > Bacillota > Clostridia > Peptostreptococcales > Anaerovoracaceae > RUG11894. Next base: position 102,398 of record JAGAHX010000035.1, on the reverse strand, counting down.
GAACCCCTGTTCCGGGACGTAAAAGGCGGCTTTATCCACGTGCCCGCGACAAAGGAATTGGAACCGGCGGAAGACGTGCCGGTGCTGCCGATGGAGACTCTGGTGCAGGCGCTGCAGATCGCCGTGGAAACGTTGAAATAATTGAGCCCGGAAGGAGTAGAGCCATGTCTTTATTCAGCAAACCCAAACATCCCTATTGGATCCAGCACAGTCACCTGTTCGGCGATCCCGAATATATCTGCTCTGAATGCGGTTGCAAGGTGGAATTTCCCCAGCCGGAGTGTCCGGGCTGCGGCGCGCAGATGGGCTCTTCCCGGGACGACGCGAACTGGGTGGATGAAGCCGAGATCCTGGATATTCTGTTCGGAGAAGATAAGTAGAATATACCCGAAAGGGTATGATTTTGGCGGATTGAAATGAATTATACCCGATAGGGATGAATTCGAGCGATTTTGCTTGAATTATACCTTATCGGGTATTATTATGGAACTATGAATACGATTGGAGAATATGTAAAACAACAGAGAAAGGCGTTAGGCCTCACGCAGGAGGAATTTGCGATGCGTTCCGGCCTGGGCCTGCGTTTCGTCCGCGATCTGGAGCAGGGGAAAGCGACCGTGCGGCTGGATAAGGTCAACCAGGCGCTTGCCATGTTCGGCATGGAAGCAGTTCCGGGAAAGATGCAGAGAAAGGAGCAATGGCATGGCTGATGCGTTGCGTCAAGCATCCGTCTATGTGCGGGATGTCTATGCCGGGTCTCTCCGGGAGATGGATAACGGATATGAATTCGCTTATGACAAGGCGTATTTGGACGGTACAGACCCGCTGCCGGTAAGCCTTACGCTGCCTCTTACGGAGAAGACGTATCTGTCGCCTACGCTTTTTCCGTTTTTCGACGGGCTCATCCCGGAAGGCTGGCTGCTCGGCGTAGCGAGCCGGAATTGGAAGCTGGACCGCAGCGACCGGTTTGGGCTGCTGATGGTCTGCTGCAGGGACTGCATTGGAGATGTGTCCGTGCGGGAGGTGCGCAATGAAGTGTAAACCTTCCTTCTTCGGGAGTTCATCTTTACCGCAGATCGATCTGGATCCCGTCGTGCTGGAACAGATCGCAAAGGAAAGCGTGGATCTGGGGGTCACCGTTCCTGGCGTACAGAAGAAACTGTCGATGCATTTAAGCGAAGAGGGCCCGCTCCGCTTAACGTTGGTTGGCTACCCAGCGGGATATATTCTGAAGCCGCAGACGGAGGATTTCGAACAGCTTCCGGAATCGGAAGACCTGGTCATGGACATCGCGGAGATGATGGGAGTCCGGACTGCGCCGCATGGCCTGATCGAGACGTCCTCCGGCTTCGCATATATAACGAAACGCATGGACCGCGCGGACGGACAGGTGTTTGCGATGGAGGATTTTTGCCAGCTCTCCGGGCGGCTGACCCAGGACAAATATAAGGGATCGTACGAACGCTGCGGCGCGATCATCCGGCAATATTCGGAACGCATTCTGTTCGATCTTTCCGAGTTTTTTCTGCGCCTGCTGGTCTGTTTCGTTACGGGGAATTCCGATATGCATTTGAAGAATTTTTCGATGATCGAGCGTGACCCTGCCAGCAGACAGTTTGTTCTGGCTCCCGCATACGATCTTCTTCCGGTAAACGTCGTAATGCCGGAAGATACGGAGGAAATGGCGCTGACGCTGAATGGGAAAAAGTCCCGTCTGCAGCGCAGAGATTTTCTCGCCCTGGCAAAGACGATCGGATTACCGGATCATGCAGCTGAGAATCTTCTGCAAAGCGTTGTAAAACGGTGCGATGCGGCAAAGCAGCTGTGTGAGGATTCATATTTGAGTCCGGAGCGAAAAGCACGTATGATCGAGCTGATAGAGAAACGTATGGAAGTATTAAGGAGCTGACCCCATGTCTCCCAGAGCAAAACACGAAGCAAAACGGAATATGCTGGCTCTGCCGAAGCGGGCGGAGAAGGAAAAGAAGGCCGGTCTGCTGGATCCGGACAAGCTCAACGTTCTGGTGTTGGGTGCGCCGGGATCGGGCAAGAGCACGCTCATCGAGGCCATTCTGCCCTATGCGGATGCGGACAGCGCTTTGGAACTGATCGACGCGCCGGAGTCCTCCTCCAAGCTGAAAGCGCTTCGGAAGGAGCCCGTCAGCATCGTCTGGTACTGCCTGGACGGCATGCAGAATGCCATCCTGGAGGAGGATCTGGACGGGCTGCGGACGGCCGCGAAGCTGTGGCCGGATCTGCCGCTGATCGCGGTGTTCACCCGGTCGCTGGGCACCGACGAGCGCGACGTCGCCAACATCCTGATGCTGCAGGACGCCTTTGCCGAATACCGGCCCGCGAAGGATCTGGCGCTGCGCACGAAGGACATCATCTGCGTGCTGGCCCACGAGTTCGAAACGCCTTTGGGCATCGTCCCCGTGCGGGGGCTGGACCGCCTGATGGAACGCACCCGGGAATGCGCGGCGGAGGCCGGAAAGGCTGCGTCGGAGCGGCAGGTGCGGAGCGTCGTCTGGGACTTAAAGCGCAAAGAAGCCAATGCGACGGTAGCGGCTTCTTCGGCGCTGGCTGCGACCATCGGCGCCGTGCCGGTGAGCTTCCCGGACGCTACGCTTTTAGTGCCGGTGCAGACCGCCATGCTGGCGAAGATCACCCGGCTGTACGATCTGAAAGATAAAAACGCCGCATCGCAGATAACCGATGCAGCTTTAAAGGCGGGGGCTACGACCATCGTGGGCCGGTCGCTGCTGGTGGCGCTCAAAGGCATCCCCGTGGTCGGCACCATCGGGGGCAGCGTGCTGAATGCGGCGGTGGCCGCCGCGGTGACCGCTGCAGTAGGCGAGACCACTGTGGCCGTATACGACAAGATCCACCGCGGAGAGCTCGTGATCGACGAGACCACGGACTTCGGCCGCATCGTGGGCGAGATCTTCTCCGGCCGCCTGCCGGACATCGTGTCCGTGGTGGCCAAGACCTTTGCCGGCAAGAAAGCTTCCGATATCCCCAAAAATCTCGCAAAAGTTGTATACGAGATGGTCGTGAAGGGGAAATAGGGCGGTTTTTAACCGCTTAACCCTTTAACGCGTTAAAATTCTGTGGTACAATAGTACCCGTAAATCGGCCGGTCCGGTTTTGGACCGGTCTTTGTGTTCTTTCAACGGTAATAGGTATGGACAGAGAAAGTTTTAAATCGAGACTGGGTTTCCTGCTGGTGAGCGCAGGCTGCGCCATCGGCATCGGAAACGTTTGGAAATTCCCCTACGTGTGCGGCGCCAACGGCGGCGGCATCTTCGTGGTCTTCTATCTGCTGTTCCTCATCATCATGGGCATTCCCGTCATGGCGATGGAGCTGGCAGTGGGCCGCGGCAGCCGTCAGAGCATGATCACGGCGTACGGCACGCTGGACGAAAAGCATAAGGGCTGGCAGGTGCACGGCTGGCTGTGCCTCATCGGCAACTATCTGCTGATGATGTACTACACCACCGTTTCCGGCTGGATGTTCTGCTACTTCTACCGCTTCCTGACGGGCGGCTTTACCCCCGGCATGAGCGCGGACGAAGTAAACGCAGCCTTCGGCGACATGCTCGGGTCACCCCTTACGTTGGGCCTCTGGATGACGGTCAACGTAGTCCTCGGCTTCGTCGTCTGCGCGGGCGGCATCCAGAACGGTGTCGAAAAAGTTACGAAAGTCATGATGAGCGCGCTGCTCGTTCTGATGGTCGTGCTGGGCGTTCACAGCCTTACCCTCTCCGGCGCTGCGGAAGGCATGAAGTTCTACCTGCTGCCCAGCATGGAGAGAGCCTCCGAGATGGGCATCGGCAAGGTCATGACCGCCGCCATGAACCAGGCGTTCTTCACCCTGTCCCTCGGCATCGGCTCCATGGAGATCTTCGGCAGCTACATGTCCAAGGACAACTCTCTGCCCGGCGAAGCGGTGCGCATTTGTGCGCTCGATACGTTCGTGGCGGTCATGGCCGGCATCATCATCTTCCCGGCGTGCTTCTCCTTCGGCGTGGAGACGGGCGCGGGCCCGGGCCTCATCTTCGTGACCCTGCCCAACATCTTCGTCAACATGGCGGGCGGCCGGTTCTGGGGGTCCCTGTTCTTCCTGTTCATGATGTTCGCCAGCTTCTCCACCGTTATCGCGGTGTTCGAGAACATCACGGCATTCTCCATGGATAAATTCGGCATGAGCCGCAAGAAATCCGTCATCACCAACGGCATCCTGCTGTGGATCCTCAGCCTGCCCTGCGTGCTAGGCTACAACGTCTGGAGCCACATCCACCTCATCCGCGGCGGAGACATCTTGGACAGCGAGGACTTTATCGTTTCCAACCTGCTGCTGCCCATCGGCTCCCTCATCTTCCTGCTCTTCTGCGTTACCAAGTGGGGCTGGGGTTTCGATAACTACATGAAGGAAGTCAACGACGGCAAGGGCCTGAAGTTCGCCAGAGGCTTAAAGGTATACTTCCAGTTTATCCTGCCGATCCTTATCCTCATCCTGGTCTGGCAGGGATTGAGATAAAGAAAAACAAAGCGATGCAAAGAAAGACCGCGCACTTTTCGATGCGCGGTTTTGTATTGTTTCGATATCTGCGTTATTCCACTTCCCTTATCCCTTCCAGGATCTTGGACTTGGCGCGCCGCTTCGGATCGATGGAGATCTGTACACGGGTCACGATCGAGATCAGGATCCACTCCAGGATGAAGTAGATGATGGCCACCGCGATGAGGGAGAAGAAGGCCTGATAGGTGCGGCTGCGCACCAGGTCGCCCATCTTCGTAAGGTCCATAACGGCGATGTAGCCGACGACGGAAGTTTCCTTAATGAGGGAGATGACGTCGTTCTTATAGATCGGCAGGAAGTGCTGTGCCGCCTGGGGCAGCAGGATCTTGAAGAAGCTCTGGGTGTCACTATAGCCCAGCGCCTTCGCGGCCTCCGCCTGTCCTCTGTGCACCGCATTGTTGCCCACTTTCAGCATGTCGAACATGCTGCAGCCGAAGATGAGGGTAAAGCCCAGGATCGAAATGGCGGTAATGTGGGACGAGTTCGCGAAGATGACGAACGAGAGGATCATCAGGAACACGACCGTCGGAATGCCGTGGATAAAGCCGTCGAAGACGTTCATCACCTTGTTGGCCAGCGGGTTGCCGTGGCGGCAGAGCATGTAGACCGCAAAGCCGAACAGCGTGCCGAAGGCGATGGAACACAGGGTGATGAGCAGCGTGGTGCCGATGCCCTGCGCAAACAGCTTCCAGCGGTCTTCCTTGACGAAGGTCTTGTAGAAGCTGTCCTTAATGCCGTCCATGAAGTGGACGCCGTTCTCGGTGACCCCCTCCAGCACGAACACGATGTCGCAGCTGTAGTACGGATCCGTCAGCACGGAGGCTTCCGCGCGCTCTTCGTCCACGACGATGTTCATGCCGAAGTCGTATTTGCCTGCGATAACGGCCGGGGCGATGGAGTCGAATTCCATGGCGTGGAACTCCCAGTTGTAGCCATAAGCTGCGCAGAAGTTCATCATGAATTCCACGTCGTAGCCGGAGAACTCGCCGTTGCTCTCGAAGGAGAAGGGCTCGTAGCCGCCTTCGATGGCGATGCTCACGGTGCCGTTTTCTCCGGTGGTCTCGGGCACGGTCTCGATCTTGCAGGTGTTGGGGTTCCAGTTGATGACCCAGTAGTCATACAGTTGGTCGAGCCATCCGTTGCTGCGGCCTTCTGCGATGAATTCCTGCAGTTCGGCAAACAGTCTGTCCTGCTTGTCGTTGTTGCCCACGATGACGGCGAAATCCGAAACGCCTACGGGCTCTTCCAGCCGCACCAGCTCGGGATGCTCGAAACGCTGGGCGTAGAAGCCCACTTCTTCGATCAGGTAGGCGGCGATCTTGTTGGATTCCAGCGCCGGGATCATGTCGTTGGGCATCTTGTAGTAATACCAGGTCTCGCCCTCCAGGTCGTCCTTGATGTGGTCCTCGTAGAGCACGCCGGTCTGGACGCCCAGGTCTTTGCCGTTCAGCTCCTCGATGGAGGTGATGCCGTTCTTGGTGGGAGCCTGCTCCGCGAACACGGCGGCCGGCATGGCCAGGTTCGTCAGCAGAAGCAGCGCCGCCAGCAGCAGGGAAGAAACTTTTGCGATATTCTTTTTCATGTATCCTAATCCTCCCATTTGAAGCTGATCTTGGTGTGGTTGTTGTACCATTTCGGCGAATTGATGATCTCCTCGTCCACCAGTTCGGTGGTGGGCTCCGCCAGAATGTTGTTGAACAGCTCGTTGTCCGAATCTCTCGGATCGAAGTGTTCGCCGGAATATTTGAGCTCCAGGGACAGCACGTCGCTCTTTTCGGAGTAGTCGATCTGGGCGTAGATGTTCGGTTCACGGTTGAGCTCGAACAGGTTGTTGACGCAGATCTCTTCCAGCGCCAGCTGCAGCTTGGACGTTCTCTCGTTTTCGATCAACAGTTTTTCGGCGTAGGCCTGCAGTTCGTCGATCACGGGCTCGAAGTCGAATTCGTCGGATTCGATGCGGTAGCTGAGGGTGGACAGTCTCTGGATGAATTTTCTGGTGTTGTACTGCCGCGGATTTTCGAAGATCTGCTTGGGCGTGCCTTCTTCGTAGATGCCGCCTTCGTCCATGTACCAGACCCGGTTGGAGATCTTCTTCGCGAAATCCATCTCGTGGGTGACGATCATCATCGTGCGGCCGGTCTTGGCGATCATGCGGATGATGGACTGGACTTCGCCGATCATGGAGGGGTCAAGGGCCGACGTGGGCTCGTCGAAGAGGATGATCTCCGGATCCATGGCCAGCGTCCGGGCGATGGCGATACGCTGCTGCTGACCCCCGGACAGCTCGTCCGGATAAGCCAGCGCCTTGGAGGACAGACCGACCTTGGACAGCAGGTCCATGGCCTTTTCGTAGGCCTCCTGGCGGCTGCGGCCCAGCAGGGTGATCTGCGGGTTCATGATATTTTCGATAACGGTAAGATGTCCGAACAGGTTGAAGGACTGGAACACCATGCCCATCTTCTTGCGGACTTCGTTGAGATCGCATTTGCCGTCGTTGATGATCTGACCATCCACGATGATCTGCCCCGACGTGGGCGTCTCCAGCATGTTGATGCACCGCAGAAGGGTAGATTTACCCGTGCCCGACGGCCCGATGACGGCGATGATGTCGCCGCTGTTGATGACCGCGTTCACGTCCTTCAGAGGCGTCGTGTCTTCGTATTCTTTGCGCAGATGTCTGATCTCGATCATGCGTCTCCTCCTCCGTTGATTTCTGTGGGATTTAAAAGGCAAGAGAAGGGTACGATATATGGGGGTAAAAGTCAATCATTTTTATGTTACAATTACAATACGGTTTAACATTTTTTAAGGAGGCGAATGATGGATAACTTTTCGGTAAGCAACCAGAAGAAGCTGGGCTTCGGTCTGATGCGTCTGCCCAAGAAGGGGGACGAGATCGATATCGAACAGACCTGCATTATGGTGGACAAGTTCCTCGAAGCAGGATTCACCTATTTTGATACCGCCTGGGCCTATAACGGCAGCGAAGAAGCGATGCGCAAGGCCCTCATCGAGCGGCATCCCAGAGAGAACTACACCGTGGCTACGAAGCTGGCCGCGTGGATCAAGTGCGAGACCCGCGAAGACGCGATGAAGCAGTTCGAGACGTCCCTGGAACGCAGCGGCGCCGGCTATTTCGACTACTATCTGCTGCACAACCTGGGCGAGCACCGCACGAAGTTCTACGACGATTTCGATATGTGGTCCTTCGTCAAGGAGAAGAAGGCGGAAGGCCTCATCAAGCACATCGGCATTTCCTTCCACGACAAGGCGGAAGTGCTGGAACCCATCCTGCAGGCGCATCCGGAGATCGAGTTCGTGCAGCTGCAGATCAACTATGCAGACTGGGAGAGCCCCCGCATCCAGTCGCGCCTGTGCTACGAGCTGTGCCGCAAGTATAACAAGCCGGTCGTCATCATGGAACCGGTCAAGGGCGGCCTGCTGGCGAACCCGCCCAAGCAGGTGGCGGACATCTTTAAAGAAGCCGATCCCCAGGCGTCCTGCGCGTCCTGGGCCGTGCGCTTTGCGGCGGATCTGCCCGGCGTTCTGACGGTGCTGTCCGGCATGAGCAACGTGGAACAGATGGAGGACAATCTGTCCTTCATGAAGGATTTTGAAGGGCTCACGCCGGAGCAGAGAGTGATCCTGGACAAGGCCCGCGCCGCCATGGAAGCCATCCCCATCGTGCCCTGCACCACCTGCAACTACTGCGCGAAGGTGTGCCCCATGAACGTCGGCATCTCCGGCACGTTCAACGCATTCAACACCCTGACGGTCTACGATAACATGGACAAGGCCAAGGGCGACCTGGACTTCCAGGTGAACAGCCGCGGCAAGGCGAAGGCCACCGAGTGCATCAAGTGCGGCGCCTGCATGGAAGTCTGCCCGCAGCATCTGGAGATCCCCGATCTGCTGGAGAAGGCCGCTGTAGCGCTCAAGATCGAATAGGGGTTTTGTGACCACCGGAAAGGACTGAAATATGAAGACATTATTGCTTTCCAAGACCGACGTGCAGAATGCGGTCTCCATGGATGACGTGATCGTCGCCGTGGAAGAAGCGTATAAGGCGTATCAGCAGGGCCAGGTGGAACAGCCTCCCATCCAGGGCATGGAGATCCCCGAGCACAACGCCGAATCCGACGTAAAATCCTGCTACAACCACGCGAACCACATGTTCTCCATCAAGACGGTGGGGCTGTTTAAGGATAATATCAAGGGGCCCGGTAAGTTTGCGGCGGCGGACGGCGGCAAGCTGCCCAACATGATGGGCAACGTCATCCTGGGCGACGGTGAGACCGGCGGCACGCTGGCTATTATGGATGCGTCTCTGATCACCGGCATCCGCACCGGCGCGGCAGGCGCGATCTCCTGCAAATATATGGCCAGAAAAGACGCCCATGTGGCGGCTGTGTTCGGCGCAGGCGCACAGGCCCGCATGCAGATCTTCGCATTGGCGAAGGTCCGGGATCTTACGGAAGTGCGGTTCTACGACAAGTTCGGCACCCCCGAGCTGATGGCTGCCTACAAGGCCGACGTGGAGCGGGAGACCGGTGCTAAGGCGGTCGAATGTGCTACCGTGGAAGAAGCCTGCCAGGGTGCGGATATCCTGATCTGCCCGACGCCTTCCCGCGAAGCATACCTGAAGAAGGAATGGATCCGCCCGGGCACCCACATCGTGGAAGTCGGTGTGGACGGCGCCGGCAAGCAGGAGATGGAACCGGAGATCTTCGGCATGGCGTCTAAGGTCGTCTGCGATTCCATCGCGCAGTGCCTGGCCAGAGGCGAGACCCGCAATGCGATCCAGGCGGGGTGCCTCAAAGAAGAAGAGATCTACGGCGAGATCGGCGAACTGGTGCTCGGAAAGAAGTCCGGACGCGATAACGACGAGGAGATCACGATCTTCGATACGACCGGCATGGGCATCCAGGACAACACCACCGCGGAAGCTATCTACAAAGTTGCGCTCGAAAAGGGCATGGGCAGCTGGTTCGAGTTTATTTAGCGCATAGTATTATGATATACTACTCCCTGGGCAGGTTTCTGCTCAGGGAGGTTTTTGTATGAGAAGAAAAGACAGGCAGGTAACAGATTTTAACCGCATCGTCAGCATCATCGATGAATGCCCCATCATCCACATCGCGCTGGCCGACGAGCCGTATCCCTACGTGGTGACGGTGAATTTCGCCTATAAAGTGGAGGGCGAGCAGGTGTATTTCTACATCCACGGCGCCAAGGCCGGCCGCAAGTACGAGCTGATGCAGAAGAACAAAAAGTGCGGGTTCTTCATGGAGGTCAACGAAGGCATCAAGGTAATGCCCGAAAAGAAGGACTGCACCACGATCTACCGCAGTGTGGCGGGCAACGCCGAGATCGAATTTCTGGAGGGCGACGATGCCTACGAAGCGGCCAAGATCGTCATGGCCCGCTATCCGGAGACGGAGACCGCGCCTTACAATCTGGCGAGCGTTCCCCACACCTGCTTTGCGCGCTTAAAGGTCGTGGAACTCAACGGCAAGGCCAACCCCGGCAAGCCGGATATCGAATAGGATAAGAGGAGAAAGCATCATGGAAGGCAAAGCGAAGATCGGCATTCTCCGCTGGGAGGAAGGCAAAGTGGAAAAGGGCCTGTTGCAGTTGGAAGAGCTTCCCGGCAATTCCACAAACCCGGCGTCCTATCCGTTCCCCGTAGAGATGGTGCATGTGCCCGGCGCCTGTATGGATACCATCCTGCGCCATCCGGATCCGGTCATCAAACAGCGCATGATCGACGCGGCAAAGGAGATGCAGGCGCACGGCGTGAAGGCTATTTTCGGCAGCTGCGGCTTTAACGCGATTTGGCAGAAGGATATCGCTGCCGCGGTGGATATCTCCGTGTGCATGTCTTCGCTGCTTCAGATCCCCTTCGTGCAGCAGACCATCGGACCCGAAAAGAAGGTGCTGGTGGTCACCGCCAACGCCGGCGCGCTGACCCGGGAACACTTCGAAAACTGCGGCGTCTACGCAGACCGCTGCAGCTATGTGGTCTTCGGATTGGAAGGCTGCCCCGAGTGGAACAAGCAGTACGATACGCCGGATATTCCCTACGACATGGAATATTTGGAGAAGGAGATCCTGGATGCGGTCGCGGGCGCTGCCAAAAGTGACCCCGCCATCGGTGCCATCGTCATCGAGTGCACCGACCTACCGCCTTATCAGCAGAAGATCGCGGAAGTTACGGGACTGCCCGTTTACAGCATCAACACGATGATCGGTTACGCGGCTTTGATGCTGGGTGAGATCAAAATGTTTTAAGGAGAAGATCATGGAAAACAAACCCGCCAAATACGTCTGCGGCGCCTGCGGCTACGTGTACGATCCCGAAATTGGAGATCCTGCCAACAAAGTGGCGCCCGGCACGCCCTTCGAAGAGATCGAAGGCTTCTACATGTGCCCGGTCTGCGGTCTGGGCAAAGCTGTGTTTAAGAAGGAAGAATAAAGAACAGGTTCCCGGAAACTTTCCCATAGCTTGGGTCAGTAGATTAAGTCATTTCTCTTTATTTTCGATTAGTGTCTTAGAATTTCTAAGACAACACGCATAATTAACAAAAACTGACTTAGATTTAGGCATATTTCTAAGTCAGTTTTGATTTTATGGCCGTATTGGCATAGAATTCTAAGTCTTTTTGCGTTATTTCGGTAATTTGTCTTACTGAACGATTCCATCCCCCGGAGTCTGTCGAAGTCTGTTGTGTCTGGCTTTTGAATCAGACCATGCGGGCACTTTAAACCCGCCGTTTTTACAACGCTGCGGATCCGGAAAGCATCGCTGCGGCCTCCGCGCGGGTGAGCGGGGCAGAGACTGGCAAGCCGGCAAGCAGGGTTGCCAGATCGGTCTTTATAGCACCGGAGCCGGTGCAGTCGTACGGGTCGGCAGGTCCTGACGGCGTCTGATTTTTTGCTGCCCAGAGATACAATGCGAAGACGCTTCTGGGTACAGGATCCTGCGGAGCGGCGCCTTCGGGAAGCGGCAGGGCAAGGGTGCTGCCCGGGAACGAAGGCTGCGAGGTATCGGTGTTTGCCGCTGAATGGACCTTGTTTCCCACATTCCTTGCCAGGATCTGCGCCTGGGCGTAGGTCAAATATTTCTGCGGTGAAAAATGCGTTCCGTCCGTGCCCGCCATCAGGCCTGCCCGGTAGACGGCCAGTACCTGGCTGTAGAACGGATCGACCGCCCGCACGTCTTTAAACGGCATGCCCAGATACGCGGAGGACGTACCGGCCTTATCGCCTAAGACCGATCGCCAGGGATTTTCCGGGCGGGGATCGGTGGGGTCCCAGCCGTTGTTCTGGGTGTCCGATATCCGGGTCACCAGCGTGTCGGGCTTACCCAGAGGCCCCGGGGAATCTGCATCGTAGACCACGACCTTCGTGCCTGCTGGCAGATTGTCGAACACCCATTTGGCGTCGGCGGTCTGCAGCCGCACGCAGCCCCGGGAGGCATAACCGCCCAGCATGTTGTATTCGTAAGTCATCAGGGTCGAGGGATCGCGCCGGTTATAGCAGACGGAGTGGAACAGAATGGCGCCGTTGAAGCGGGTGGCGTACTGCCCGTAGCTCCCGTCCACCATGTACATCCAGGCCGCGCGGTTCGAGACCGTAAAGGCGCCGGGCGGCGTATCGAATCCGGCCCGTCCCGTGGAACAGACCATGGCCCGCACGGGGATGCTGTAGAAACCGGCGTCGTCCAGGCCGTATACCGTAACAGCGGCGGCTCTCCGGTTCACCATAACGTAATAGGGTGAACCGGTATTTTTCGTCGCCGCAGCCGTCTCGGGCCCTGCGGCATAACTCGGCAGGGCGGTGCAGAGCAGGAGCGTGACCGCCAGCAGAAAGATTCGTTTTCTCATGGATGTCTTTTTTCTTATCGGGTGTTTTGGAGCCCTTCGGCAGGCTCAGGGCGAGTCGAAGGGACCGGAAGTCTCTTACCCCCTAATTTTACCATAAATTTCGCTTGTTAGAAGTCTGCGAGTGCGCTATTATTAAGTGTGGTGCGATATCCGCACCTGTAACTTCTTGTTGTTTAAAGAAAGGTTAACACCATGACAGAACTCAGACTTATTTTCAAGGATCCGGCTGCATATGCCGATAAACAGATCGAAGTGTGCGGCTGGATCAGAAACAACCGCAACTCCAATGCTTTCGGGTTTATCGAGCTGAACGACGGAACCTTCTTCAAGTCTGTTCAGATCGTATACGAAAAGGAGTTCCTCAGCAATTTCGAAGAGGTGGCGAAGCTGCCCCTGTCCACCGCTCTGGTGGTCAAAGGCACCCTCGTGCTCACGCCGACGGCCAAGCAGCCCTTCGAGATCAAGGCGACCGAGGTGACCATCGCAGCGCCTTCCGACGCAGACTATCCGATCCAGAACAAGCGCCACAGCCTGGAATTCCTGAGAACGCAGGCGCACCTGCGTCCCCGCACCAACCTGTTCTCCGCCGTGTTCCGCGTCCGCAGCGTCTGCGCTTATGCCATCCACACGTTCTTCCAGGAGAAGGGCTACGTGTATGCCCACGCGCCTCTGATCACCGCATCCGATGCGGAGGGCGCCGGCGAGATGTTCCACGTTACCACGTTTGACCTGGACAATGTCCCCAAGACGGAAGACGGCAAAGCGGATTTCTCCCAGGACTTCTTCGGCAGATCCGCCAATCTGACGGTATCCGGCCAGCTGGAAGCGGAGATCTTCGCCCTGGCATTCAAGAACGTCTACACCTTCGGACCCACGTTCCGCGCGGAAAATTCCAATACCGCCCGCCACGCCTCCGAATTCTGGATGATCGAACCGGAGATCGCCTTTATGGAGCTGGACGGCATGATGGACCTCATCGAAGAGATGGTAAAGTACATCATCAACTTTGTGCTGGAGCGCTGCCCGGAAGAGATGCAGTTCTTCAACAGCTTCGTGGATAAGGGCCTGCTGGCCAGACTGGACAACGTCGTATCCAACGACTTTGTGCGGCTCACCTATACCGAAGGCATCGAGCTGCTGGAGAAGGCCGTCGCAAACGGCAGAAAGTTCGAATACGCCGTGACCGGCTGGGGCATGGACCTGCAGTCCGAACACGAGAGATACCTCACCGAGGAAGTCTTCAAGAAGCCCGTCTTCCTGACGAACTATCCCTCCGCCATCAAGGCGTTCTACATGAGAGAGAACGAAGACGGCAAGACCGTGGCAGCTTGCGACCTGCTGGTACCCGGCGTCGGCGAGATCGTCGGCGGCTCCCAGAGAGAAGAGCGCTACGACGTGCTGCTCAACAAGATCCGCAAGAACGGTATGGACGAGGAGACCTACTGGTGGTATCTGGACCTGCGCAAGTATGGCGGGGTCAAACACTCCGGCTACGGCCTCGGTTTCGAACGCATGATCATGTACCTGACGGGCGTGTCCAACATCCGCGACGTGCTGCCGTTCCCGAGAACGCCGCGGTCCGCAGATTTCTAAGGGTCACGGAAGAAAACCCGTTCCCAAAGAACGGCATTCTATGATAAAATAAATCGTTGCGTTAATACGTTAATCATTGTTCACTATATTTTTAGGAGGATGTTCCCAATATGAAAGGCTATAACACCAGCAACATCAGAAACATCGCCCTCCTTGGCCACGGCGGCACCGGTAAGACCACCTTCCTGGAAGCCTGCCTCAAGGAGACCGGTGTCATCAGCAGAATGGGCAAGGTCGAGGACGGCAACACCGTATCCGACTTCGACAAGATGGAGATCGAAAAAGGCTACTCCATTTCTCTGTCCATCGTACCTGTAGAGTACAACAAGACGAAGATCAACTTCCTCGATACCCCGGGCGTGTTCGATTTCGTAGGCGAAGTCAACTCCGCTTTAAAGGCTGCTGAGGCTGCCGCGATCTTCGTGGATGCATCCTCCGGTATTCAGGTCGGTACGGAGAAGGCCTGGGCAAACTGTCAGAAGTTCGGCGTTCCCAGATTCTTCATCGTCAACAAGACCGATAAGGAAAACGTCAACCTGGACGAGGTCATCGAATCCCTGAAGGGCAAGTTCGGCACTTCCGTCGTTACGCTGGACGACAAGGATGCTCTGAACGAAGCGATCGCCGAGACCGACGAAGCGCTCATGGAAAAGTTCTTCGAAGGCGAAGAATTCACCGATGAAGAATTCAACACCGGCCTGATGACCGGTATCGCCAACGGCGACATCTGCCCCATCATGTGCTGCTCCGCCATCAAGGAGCAGGGCATCAAGGAGATCCTGGACAACTGCATCAAGTACGTTCCCGCTCCCGGCGGCGAAGTCGAAGCAGAGGACGGCACCGTTGCTTACGGCGACGGCCCCGTTGTTGCCTACGTCTTCAAGACCATCGCCGATCCGTTCCTCGGTAAGATCTCCCTGGCCAAGGTCATCCGCGGCAAGCTGACCCCGGCCATGATCGTCTACAACCCCGAAGCGGAAAAGGACGAAAAGCTCGGTTCCATGTTCTTCCTGCGCGGCAAGACCCAGGGCGAAGCTCCCGAAGTCAAGCCCGGCGACATCGTAGCCCTCGGCAAGCTCCAGGTGACCAAGACCGGCGACACGCTGTGCGACAAGGCCAACCAGGTCAAGCTGCCCAAGATCGAATTCCCACAGCCCACGCTGTTCACCGCCATCGAGCCCAAGGCGAAGGGCGACGACGCAAAGGTTGCTGCCGGCATCGCCAAGCTCAAGGAAGAAGATCCTTCCTTCAGCTATGAGAGAAATGCCGAGACCCGTCAGTCCCTGCTGGGCACCCAGGGCGATCTGCAGACCGGCGTTCTGCTGGCCAAGCTGAAGGACCGCTACGGTGCAGGCGTTGAGACCGTTCCCCAGAAGGTCGCTTACAGAGAGACCATCAAGGGCAACTCCGATGTTCAGGGTAAGCACAAGAAGCAGACCGGCGGTTCCGGCCAGTACGGCGACTGCTACATCCGCTTCAGCCCGTCCACCGAAGAGTTCGAATTCGAAGATGCCACCGTCGGCGGCTGCGTACCCAAGCAGTTCATTCCCGCAGTCGAAAAAGGTCTGCGCGAATGCATGGAAAAGGGCCCCCTCGCCGGCTGCAAGTGCCAGAACATCAAGGCTGTTCTGTACTACGGTTCCTACCACGCGGTAGACTCCGATGAAATGTCCTTCAAGATCGCCGCATCCCTGGCCTTCAAGAAGGGTATCCAGGAAGCTAAGCCCTGCCTGCTCGAGCCCATCATGAAGATGGAGATCCTCGTTCCCGAGGATTACGTAGGCGCCGTTATGGGCGACCTGCCCACCCGCCGCGGCATCGTTCTCGGTATGGAACCCCAGGTCGGACAGACCCTGCTCCACGCCGAAGCACCGCAGGCTGAGCTGTTCAGCTATGCCAACGATCTGCGCGCCATGACCCAGGCAAGAGGCTCCTTCACGCTGGCGTTTGACCGCTACGAAGAAGTTCCCGGCCAGCTGGCTCAGAAGATCATCGAAGCCCACAAGGCAGAAGAAGAAAGCAAGTAATGAATTATTGGGGACGGTTCTCTTTAGATCAAAATGATCGAAAGAGAACCGTCCCTTTCAGTTAACTGCAGAAAAGGAGGCAAGAATAGGATGTACAAGATCTACGGAAGCCCTCTGTGCCCGGATTGCCGGGAGTGCAAGGCGAATTTCGATGCCCACGGCATCGCCTACGAAGAAGTGAACATCACCGGCAGCATGGCGGAACTGAAGGAGTTCCTCAAGCTCCGCGACAGCGAAGCGGTGTTCGCACCCTGTAAGGAGCGCGGCTCCGTCGGCATTCCTGCCATCGTGAAGGAAGACGGCTCCATCGAACTGGATTGGGAAGCCATCCTGAAGGAAAAAGGCCTGCCCGTCGTCTTTAAGGAAACGAACGGCGCCATGTGCAGCCTGGACGGGAGCGGCTGCTAGGATAATAGAGTCGAAAAAACGGGGACGGTTCTCTGTCTCACGCATGTGTGAGACAGAGAACCGTCCCCGTTTGCTTTTTTGACTAAGCGTTCTTCGCCGCCCTCCTATATGCCAGCGTCGTCGCGATCATCAACACGATCTCGCCGCCCAGGAACAGCAGCAGCGCGCCGTTGTAATTGCCGGAAGCGTCGTACATAAAGCCGATCACGGAAGTGATGGCGGCGTTGGCGAGAGTGTTCAGCATGTTGATGGAGGGGTAGACCTTTGCATGGGTCGCGATGCCGAAGATGTCGCGGGAGAGCAGGGCTGTGCCCACGGAAGACAGGGAGTAGCACAGACCGATCATAAAGGCAGCTGCGTACAGCATGGCGCCGGAATGGATGCGCATCAGCATGACGATGCCGGCGATCACCATAGCGCCCCAGATCCACACGCTCTTCTGAATGCCGATGCGGTCGGTGAGCCACCCATAGGCCAGTTTGCCGAAGGTGTTGGCGATCATCGCGGCAGATACCATGGCGGAGCCCACGGCCGCGGTCTGCCCGTAGCTGTCGGCGATGCCGGAAAAATGCGGGATGTAGGCCGTGGCGGCGGAGGCGATGCAGGCATAGATCAGGATGAGCAGGTACAGAGCCGGATCGACCTTGCCGGGTTTGGCCGGGTCACCGGAAGGTGCTTTCGCGGCGGAGGTTTCGCCGCCCAGCACCAGAACATCGTAGCCCACGTCCTCCGGCCGGATCCCGACCGGGAACAGGATGCCCGGCAGGTAGAACAGCACGATGAAGGCGGCCATGGCCAGATAGCCCGTCCGCCAGCCCGCAGCTTCGATAACGGCGGAGAGGATGGGGGACAGGATGGCGCCGGAGATGCCTGCGCTGCAGAAGATGAGGCTGGTCATGAGGCCGACTTTGCCCGTAAACCAGTTATTGATGACGATGGTCACCACCACGGTACCGGCGGTTCCGGCCGCGATGCCCCGGAATACGCTCAGGACGTACATGGGCCAGATGGAATGCGTAAGGGCCAGCAGGGCGGTGCTTCCTGCGAAAACGATGGTGCAGAGGAGCACGATGGGCTTCAGCTTCATGTGTTTCGCCGCCCAGGCGCCGGTGATGCCGCCCAGCGCGCAGCCAAGAGATGCGATGGTGTGGGCCATGCTCACGTCGCCCCGGCCGATGCCGAAGTCGGCGGCGATGGGGTTGAAATACAGACCTGCGACGTTGAACAAAACGCCGAGGCAGTTGCTCATCATGCCGCAGAGGGCGGCGATGAGCATGATGTGGCGGGCTTTGAGCTGTTTCATGGGAAGGCCCTCCTAGAACATCCCATACAGCGCGATGAGGGCGGGGATAGTGACTAAACTCAAGACGGTGGTAAAGGTAAAGATGCCCGAAGCATAGGGGGCATTCTTTTTATGTTCGACGGCAAACATGGTGACCATGGCGCCCATGGGGCAGGCCGCCGCGGTAAAGGCGGTGAGCGCCACCATGTGGGGCACATGCAGGAGTTTTACGCAGAGGAACGTGATGGCCGGCACGGCAAACAGCCGCAGGGCGGAGATGAAGTAGAGACGCTTGTTCTTGAGCGCTTCTCTCAGGTCGCTGCGGGCGATGATGGCGCCGGATGCCAGCATCGCCAGAGGCGTAGTGCAGTTGCCGATGGAGGATACGGGAGATGCGATGATGTCGGGCACGGGGATGCGGCACAGGAAAATGAGGATGCCGACCGCCATGCAGGCCATGTTGGGGGAGATGAAGACCTTCTTCAGGCTTGCCTTGTCCATCTTGCCCGTCATCAGCAGCAGACCGTGGCTCCAGATCATGAAGTTATAGACCAGGCAGATGGTGGAAAGATAGAAGACGGCGTCCGGGCCGAACATGGCGCTCATCAGAGGCATGCCCATAAAGCCGACGTTGCCGTAAACGATGGCCATGCGCTCCACCTGCCAGTCCGGGTTGCCTTCCTTTTTTACCAGGATCTTGGCCAGGAAGATGCCGATGACGTGGATGAGCACACCCAGGCCCAGCGCGATCAGCAGGCCTACGGCTTTGTCCGGGTCAAACGCCTGCATGTAGCTGGCGAGGATGAGCATCGGGCACGTAACGTTGAGTACGGCCTTGGTAAGAGCATTGGTCTCGGTCTCGCCGAGGATGTGGATCTTGGCTGCGGCAAAGCCGACAATGACCATGATCAGCATCTTGCCGATCGCGGTCGCCGCAACCATCGTGAGATTGGTCTCCATGTTGTCTCCTGTGTCTGTAAACTTGCGGCTTTTTCGGGGCCGCGTACCCATCTACTATATTACAGGAACCGCTTTTTTTCAAGGCTTGCGCCGTGTATAATTACGATATGGACATGCAATTCGGAAGGCCCTTTACGGGACGGAAATTAGAAGAATTAAAAGCGTTTCTGGCATCCCTGGAGCTGGATTACGACGACAACGTGCAGTTTACCGTCGAGTGCCTGGACGACAACGGCGAGATCATCGCTGCGGGTTCGCTGGACGGTAAGATCTTTAAATGCATCGGCGTTTCGGAGGATCACCAGGGAGAGGGGCTGACCGCCACCATCATCACGGAGCTGCGCAAGGAGGCTTTCGCGAGAGGCGAAGACCACCTGTTCCTGTTTACGAAGCCGAAGAACCGCCTGCAGTTTACGGACATGGCGTTCTTTCCTATCGTATCCACGAAGGACGTGCTCCTGATGGAAAGCCGCAAAGATGCGGCCAGGAAATACGCGAAAAGCCTGGCGGAACCCTGCGAAGGCGAGATCGGCGCCATCGTCATGAACGCCAACCCCTTTACGGAAGGCCACCGCTATCTGATCGAAAAGGCGCTGGAGCGGGTGGATCTGCTCCACGTGTTCGTGGTGTCCGAAGACCGCAGCTACTTTTCCTTTGCGGAGCGCTGGAAGCGGGTGCAGGAAGGCACGAAGGATCTGGACCGGGTGCGGCTGCACGAGACGAAAGAGTACCTCATCTCGTCGGTCACGTTCCCCACGTATTTCATTAAAGAGAAGGCCCGGGCGGAAGACGTGCGCTGTGCGTTGGATCTGGCGGTCTTTGCGGATGTCTTTGCCAAGGAGATGGGCATTACCGTGCGCTACGTGGGAACAGAGCCGCTGGATCCTGTCACGGCCCGCTACAACGAGATCATGAAGGAAGTTCTGCCCGCCAAGGGCATCGAAGTCGTGGAAGTGCCGCGGCTTACCATAAACGGCGAGATCGTGAGCGCCACCAAAGTAAGAGCTGCCCTGGAAGCGGCGAAGAAACAATAAGGAGGACAACATGGAATACTACATCGTAGACGCATTTGCAGAAAACCTGTTTGGCGGCAACCAGGCCGGCGTGTGCGTGCTGAAGGAGCCCATCGACGCGGAACTGATGCAGAACATCGCCATCGAAAACAACTTTTCTGAGACGGCTTTCCTGGTGAACAAGGGCCCGGGACGGTACGATCTTCGCTGGTTCACCCCCGGCGGCGAGATCAATTTCTGCGGTCACGCCACCATGGGCTCGGCCTACGTCGTAAAGCATTTCCTGGAGCCGGAGCTGCCCGAGGTGCATTTCGACGCCATGTGCGGCGAGCTGATCGTGCGCTACGAGGGCGACCTGCAGGTGATGAACGCGCCCAGATGGGTCGGCGAGAAGCGTGAGATCGGCGCCGACTGGGAGGAAAAGCTCGGTATTAAGATCCTGGACTGCATTAAGACCAGAGATACCATGGTGCTGACGGACGACGTGGAGAAGCTGCGCACCATGCATCCGCTGGAAGGCGATATCCTGGACATCGAGCCGGATATGTGCCTCATCGTAACGGCGCCCGCTGCCGGCAGCAAGGAAGACTGCGACTTCGTCTGCCGCGTGTTCGCTCCGGCTGGCGCGATCTACGAAGACCCCGTCACCGGATCGGCCCATTCGACGCTTATTCCCTACTGGAGCGAAAAACTGGGCAAGGATCACCTGGTGAGCCACCAGATCTCCCGCAGAGGCGGCCTGCTGGTCTGCGACGACTTGAAGGAGACCGACCGCGTCGAGATGGCCGGCCACTGCGTGTGCTATCTGAAGGGCGAGCTGCAGCTGTAGGTTGTGAACTGTTGGGGACGGTTCTCAACAGTTTATTTTGAACTGGGGAGAACCGTCCCCGTTCGATCAAAGGGAGGCAGGAAATGGCTTATTGGAAGATCAAAAATGCAGCGCAGCTGTTGGACCACGGCAGCCGGGATGCCCGGGAAAAGGTGCTGCAGCTGACGGACCGCGTGCTGCAGAAGCTGGACCAGCGGGTGTTTCTTAACGATCTGATCCGCCGGGAAGGGTCTGTTCTGCGGATCGGAGAGCAGACCTACGATCTGGCGGATTATGAACGGGTCTACGCCTTTACCTCCGGCAAGGCGGGCAATCACATGGCGCGGGCGTTCGAGGACATCCTGGGCGACGACCTCACCCTGGGCGTTACGATCGTCAAAATGCTGGACGAAGAGGACGTCTACCGGAATACCGAGGTGTTCGTCGGCGGTCACCCCCTGCCCAACGAAGAGGGCATCCGGGGCTGTCAGCGCATGATCGATCTCTGTGAGCAGATGACCCCGAAAGATCTGCTTCTAGTGGGCCTTTCCGGCGGCTGTTCGGCGCTCATGGGCTATCCCTCCAAGGGCCTGACCCTGGAAGATCTGCAGGAAGCCACCGACGTGATGCTGAAGGCCGGCATGTGGGTGATGGACATCAACGACATCCGGGGCCACTTATCCCAGACTGCACGGGGCCGTCTCGGCCAGCACGTGCATGGGGCGAAGATCCTGTGCTTTGAGCTCTGGGATGCCACGGGGCTCGTGGTCGAAGACTACACGAAGCCCGTGCCCATCATGGGAACGCCGGTCGGTTACGATACCATAACCTTTGAGGACATCAAGAAGATCATCCATACGTATGGGATCGAAGAAAAACTGCCGCCGAGAGTAGCGGACTATCTGCTGAATTACGACCCGGCGGAAGAGACGCCCCAAAGCCTCCCCAACGACGTGGATTATTACATCGTCGGCACGCTGCCGGATTCCTGCAAAGCCGCGGAAGAAACGGCTGCGGAGATGGGTGTGCCGGTCCATGTGCTCACCACCTATACCGACGGGGAAAGCCGGGATTTCGGGACCTTTATGGCTTCCGTCGCCCGGGAGATGCAGTTCTCCGGACGGCCTTTCGAAGCGCCATGTTTTATCGTTTCCGCCGGGGAGACCACGACCCGGATCGAAGACAGTTCGAAGATCGAGGGGCACGGCGGACCGGGGCAGGAGATGTGCGCAGCGTTTGCGCTGGCAGCGGAGGGGCTGGAAGACGTCTGTCTGCTTTCCATCGACAGCGAGGGTACGGACGGTACGACTCCCGTTGCCGGCGGGATCACGGACGGCACGAGTTTGGCCAGTGCCCGCGCGCAGGGCATCGACCTGCGGAGGGCGCTGGCGGGTCACGCCTGTTATGAGGCCCTATCGGCAATAGGCGATACGGTGACCACCGGCAACACCGGCACCAATCTGTGCGATTTTAATGTTCTGTACGTAGGAGCGAAGGAATAGATGAGTACGAAGGTCAAAGATCTGAAGGCCCGGGCCCTGATCGACTGCAAGGGCAAGCCGCTGCTGGAAGTCGATCTTATTACGGAGGACGGGGTGGTCGGAAGAGCGGCATCGCCCTCCGGCATCTCGGCAGGCGAACACGAAGCGCTGGTGCTGCGGGACGGCGACCCGTCCTGGTACAACGGCAACGGGGTGTATAAGGCGGTGGAGATGGCCGAACAGGTCGTCCTGCCGAAGATCCGCGGGCTGGACGTGCTGGACCAGAAGGGGCTGGACGAGGCCCTCATCGAACTGGACGGCACGCCGAACAAGTCGCATCTGGGCGGCAACGTGACGAACAGCATCTCGCTGGCTGCGATGCGGGCGGGCTGCCAGATCCTGCACGTGCCCCAGTACCGCTACTTGAACCCCGGCGAGATCCGCACCATTCCGCTGCCGACTTCCGACATGTTCGCGGGCGGCAGCTATGAGGAAGACACCATGCCGGTGCAGGAAGTGACGATCGTGCCCTACAAGGCGGCGAGCATTTCAGAGGCGACGGATATCCTGTGCCGCACCTATGCGAAGCTGCCGGAGGTGATCCGGGAATTCCAGAACGGCCGGCGGCCCGAGATCGGCGCGATGAGCGAATATATGGCGCCGTCCACGGACTTCATGGACTGCCTCGCTATTCTGAAAGAGACGGCGGTGCGCTGCGGCTGCGAGGAGAAGATCGCCTACCACCTGGACTGCGCCTTCAGCGAGATCTATGATGCAGCGCGGGGCACGTATCGCTACTGCGGGCGGGAGGTGGATCTGGACGAACTCATCGGCATCCTGAAGCCCGCAACCGAGCAGTACAACATTCTGTATCTGGAAGATCCGGTGGACGAGAACGACTGGGATGGGTGGGTCAAGATGGCGAAAGCCCTGCCCCGTACTACGTTGTGCGGCGACGATCTGACGGTCACCAACATCGAGTACATTAAAAAGGCGCTGGACATGGGCGCCTGCGGGGCGTTCGTGTTTAAGCCGAACCAGGTGGGCACGGTGACCGAAGCCATGGCAGCGCAGGCCTATGCGGTGGCGCACGGCATGTTCTCGATCCCGTCCATCCGGGCGGGCGGCGTCTCCGATGACCCGGTAGCGGACATGGGCACCGCCGGCGGCGCAGCGGCTGTAAAACTTGGACCACCCAAATTCGGCCACGCGGTGCACATCGTCAATTCGCTGCTGCGGGCGGAGAGCGAACTGCCCGCAGCGAAACCCTTCGCTTTTACCGGTTTTGTAAAGTTTTAAGATGAATAGGATAAAGAACGAACAACTGAAGTGCAAGATCTGCACCGCGGCCGAAGCGGCTGCTCTGGTGACCCCCGGAACAGTCGTGGGCGTAAGCGGCTTTACGTCCGCCGGCTACCCGAAGCTGGTGCCGGGCGCGCTGGCCAAACGGGCGGAAAGCGGGGAGGATCTGCGGCTCACACTTGTCTCCGGCGCCTCGGTGGGCGACGAGCTGGACGGCGCACTGGCGCGCAGCGGCGCCGTCGCAAGGCGCTATCCCTACCAGAGCAACAAATCTCTGCGGGCGGCCATCAACGAAGGCAAGATCGCCTATGCCGACATCCACCTGGGGCAGCTGCCCCGGCTGGTGCGGACCGGTGTGTTCGGCCCCGTGGATACGGCGATCGTCGAGGCGTCGGCTATTTTGGAGGACGGCTCCATCGTACCCACCATGTGCGTGGGCAGCGCCGACACCCTGGTGCAGTGCGCGCGGCAGGTGATCGTGGAACTGAATACCGCTGTTCCCGACCTGACCGGCCTGCACGACATCTATACACCCCAGATGCCGCCGCACACGAAGCCTGTTCCCATCTGCCACGTGTCGGACCGGATCGGACAGCCTTCCATTCCTTGCGGTCCGGAGAAGATCTCGGCCATCGTCCTGTCGGAGACCCTCGACGCCGGCGGCCCCGGCACGGCGCCGGACGAGGTGACGAGCTGCATCGCGCGCAATCTGGTAGCCTTCCTGAAGAGCGAGCAGGCAACCGGCCGGCTGGCAGACCCCCTGCCCCCGCTGCAGTCCGGCGTGGGCGGCACGGGAAACGCGATTCTGTCGGAGCTGGCACACTCCGGCATGCAGGGGCTCTCCCTGTATTCGGAAGTGCTGCAGTCCGCCGTTCTGGACATGATCGACAGCGGCACGGTGGCCTTTGCCTCCGGCTCTGCGCTGTCCTTTACGCCGGAATACCAGCGGAAATTCTACGATAACTTCGAAGCATATAGAAAGAAGATCGTGCTGCGGCCCCAGGAGATCAGTAACTCCGGCGAGGTCATCGCCCGTCTGGGGGTCATCGCCATCAACACGGCGATCGAGGCGGATCTGTCCGGCAACGTCAACTCCACCCATATCGGCGGCAGCCGCCTGATGAACGGCATCGGCGGTTCCGGGGACTACGCCCGCAATGCGGGGCTTACGGTCTTTGTGACCCCATCCACCGCCAAAAACGGCGAACTGTCCTGCATCGTGCCCTGGGTCTCCCACGTGGACCACACGGAACACGACACGGACGTTCTCATTACCGAATACGGCGCCGCGGACCTGCGGGGCAGGACGCCCTACGAGCGGGCCGAACTGATCACCGAGACCTGCGCGGCTCCGGCCTTCCGCCCGCAATTGCGCGAATATATGGAGCGCGTAAAAAAAGAATGCCGCGAGCACCACGGCATTCCTGTGCTGAAATAGTGTAACGGGAACCGTCCCCGTTAGCCCATCATCTCCGCTTGTTTAACTGCAGTTCTTTTACCCGCTGCGCCAGATACAATAAAGACCCGTTGTCCACCCGGTACGTGATCTCCACGACCGGGTGTTCTTTTGCAAAGGCATGGAGCAGTTCTTCCTCTTCTTTGGTGCAGATCCGGGCGATGCCCGAGGGCACACAGACGAAATCCAGGTTGCGGAGGAATGTCTTCATGTCCGTCTCGTCGCCGGTGATCTTGCGGAACACGAAGACAGCCTGGCTTGCATGGCGGGCCGCCGCAGTCTTTGCCAGCACCGCGAAGCGTTCGCTTCCGGCAAAGATCCCAAGACGGCCTTTCCCCAGCCGGGAGAGGGCGGCGATGCTCTCCGGGGTCAGTTCGCTGCAGACGCCGAACACCCGGTCTTCCCCTAAAAGGGGCGCGAGCTGCTCGTAATGGGTCATCGTGGTGACCGCCAGATCCACCGATCCCGCCACCCCCTCGGGATTCGACATGGTCTCGTATAGGTCCTTGCGGAAGACCTCGGCGCCGGACAGTTCGTACAGCGACCGCACCATCATGGCCTGGGTCTCCCGGCAGCATTCCACCGCCGCGATGGAGACCAGCGTTTCGCGCTGCATGCGCTCGCGCATCTTCAGGTCCAGAAAGATGTTGATCTCCGTGGGAGAGAACCGCATGCCTTCCATCAGGTCCAGCATGTGGTCGATGGCTTCCATGGCTTTGTCTTTGCGGCTTTGGATGGTCTCCTCCTGCCAGGATACGAAGGTGCCTTTGCCCCGGGTCTTGCTGATGACCCCCGAACTTTCCAGATCGTCGTACGCCCTTTTGATTGTGCCGCGTGCGATGTTGAGCTGCGCCGCCAGCTGGCGCACCGTGGGCAGCTGCATCCCATATTCCAGATGCCCTTTTTTGATCTCTCCCGTAATGGCTCCCGCCACCTGCCGGTAGAGGGGAACGTCCAGGTTTTCGTCTACCTTGATGTCAATTTTTGCATCCATCTCCGCATCCTCTTTCCTCACCGCGAAATTGTATCAGGTACAATGGCGCCAATTCCGGCGGTGACCCCTCCAAATTCCGGTCTCTCCTTGAAATCTACATAAAAAACAGGATTTTTTCGTCTCTTTTCGGGTCATCCCCCGTTGCAACTTATTATATAACAATTTAAAATCTTGGCATAGAACAATTTCGTTTTCGCATAACCAACGAAGGAACATCAGAGGTGGAAAGAACAATGGAAAAGAAAACACTGGTACTCGGCGTTATCGGCGCAGACGTTCACGCAGTCGGCGTATCGATCCTGAACCGCGCTTTTCTGGATGCAGGCTTTGACGTGGTCAACCTGGGCGTTATGGTAAGCCAGGAAGAATTCATTTCAGCCGCCATCGAGACCGGAGCGGACGCGATCATGGTCTCCTCTCTCTACGGCCAGGGCGAACTGGACTGCCGCGGCCTGAGAGAAAAGTGCGACGAAGCCGGCCTGAAGGGCATTCTGCTCTACGTCGGCGGCAACATCGTCATCGGCAAGCACGAATTTTCGGAAGTGGAAAAGAGATTCAAGGACATGGGCTTCGACAGAGCCTTCCCGCCCGGAACGGATCCCCAGACCACCATCGACTGCCTGAAAGAAGACTTTCATCTGAACTAGACTATGAGACCCGTACTTTTGATCGACTTCGGCAGCACCTATACGAAGGTGACCGCCGTAGATCTGGAAACTGAAGAACTGCTGGGCACCTCCCAGTCCTGGACCACGATCCAGACGGATATCGGCGAAGGTTTGGCCGATGCCGTAGCCAAACTGGAGGAAAAGACCGGCCCGCTGAACTTCGAGGCCCGCTATGCCTGCTCTTCTGCAGCCGGCGGACTCCGGATGATCACCAGCGGTCTGGTGCCCGAACTCACGGCAGAGGCAGCCAAGCAGGCATCCTTAGGCGCCGGCGCCAAGATCCGGGGCGTGTACTCCTTTGAACTCACGGAGGACGATATCGAGGATATCGACGCGGAACACCCCGACATCTTCCTGCTCACGGGCGGCACCGACGGCGGCAACAAGGAATGCATCCTGCACAACGCGGATATGCTGGCTACCTGCAAGACGGACTTTCCAATCGTCATCGCCGGCAACCGCAGCGTTGCCCGCACCTGCGCCAGAAAACTGGAGGGCAGGGAAGTCCACATCGTGGAAAACGTGATGCCCAAGTTCGGCACCCTCAACATCAAGCCGGCACAGGACAAGATCCGCGAGATCTTCCTCAAGCGCATCGTAGAGGCCAAGGGCTACACGAAAGCCCAGTCCCTCATCGACAACATCGCGATGCCCACCCCGTCGGCCATGATGCAGGCCATGCAGCTGCTGGCGGAAGGGTGCGAAAACCCGGACGGTTCCAAGGAGACCGGCATCGGCGATCTGCTGGCGGTGGACGTAGGCGGCGCCACGACGGACATCTACTCCGTGTGTGACGGTATGCCCAGAGCCGGCATGGATACGATCTTCAAGGGACTGCCTGAGCCCTACATCAAGCGGACCGTGGAAGGCGACATCGGTATGCGCTACAGCATCCACGGCATCGAAGAAGCGGTGGGGACAGGCTACATCTCTCAGCTGTCCGGACTTCCGGAAGAACGCTGCCGCGAGATGATCGACTATCTCGGACAGAACACGGAAGTAGTTCCGACAGACGCGGAGAGCGAAGCCCTGGATTTCGCCCTGGCGAGCGGCGCCATCAAGACGGCCGTCACCAGACATGCAGGCAGGCTGGAAGAGTTCTACACCATGAACGGCATCGCCTACATGCAGACCGGCAAAGACCTCAGAGAGATCCGTCAGATCATCGTTACGGGAGGATCACTCATCCACACCAAGCGGACCGGGAAGATCGCTTCCGCCGCTTTCTGGGATCCCCAGGATCCCTTCTCATTAAAACCGAAACAGGCAGATATCTGGGTGGACAGGAGCTATATCCTGGCTGCCATGGGACTGCTGAGCGGTTATTACCCGGGAACAGCCCTCAGGATCATGAAAAAGGAGCTTAAAAAGGATGGATATCAAGAATAAGAAGATCTCAGACGACGAATTTTACCGCATCAGAGCGGAAGTCCTCACCCAGTGGCCCACCGGCAAGGACGTGGATTTCCAGGAAGCCGTCGAATATCAGAAGTCTATCCCCGAGGACAGACGGTTCGGCGCTAAGCTGATCAAGGCCAAGAACGAAGGCCGCACCCTCACCCAGCCCAGAGCGGGCGTTGCGCTCATCAACGAGCACATCGAGCTGCTGCAGCACCTGCAGGATGCAGGCGAAGCAGACCTGCTTCCCACCACCATCGACAGCTATACCAGACAGAACCGCTATGAAGACTGCGAGAACGGTATCCGCGTTTCTCAGCAGGAAGGCCGTTCCATGCTCAACGGCTTCCCGGCAGTCAACCACGGTGTAGCAGGCTGCAGACGGGTCATCGAATCCCTGAAGACCCCGGTGCAGGTCCGCCACGGCACCCCCGACGCCAGACTCCTGGCAGAGATCACCTTCGCCGGCGGCTTCACCTCCTACGAAGGCGGCGGTATCTCTTATAACCTGCCCTACACCAAAAACGTGCCCATGGAACGCACCATCCGCGACTGGCAATATGTAGACCGCCTCACCGGCATCTACGAAGAAGCGGGCGTCTCCATCAACAGAGAGCCTTACGGCCCCCTCACCGGCACCCTCGTTCCCCCCTGCATCTCCCACGCGGTAGCCGTCATCGAAGCGCTGCTGGCTGCGGAACAGGGCGTTAAGAACGTCACCGTCGGCTACGGCCAGGGCGGCAACCTGCTGCAGGACATCGCAGCCATCCGCTCCCTGGAAGAGCTCACCAACGAATATCTCGAAAAGTACGGATACAAAGACGTGATCGTCACCACCGTTTTCCACCAGTGGATGGGCGGCTTCCCCCAGGACGAGGCAAAGGCCTTCGGCGTTATCTCCTGGGGCAGCGTAGCGGCGGCTCTCTCCCGCGCTACCAAGGTCATCGTCAAGACCCCGCACGAAGCGGCCGGTATCCCCACCAAGGAAGCCAATGCGGCAGGACTCCGCTGCACCAAGCAGGCCATCTCCATGCTGGCAGACCAGAGCTTCAGCGACACGCATCTGGCGGATGAAAAAGAGATCATCAAGCGCGAGACCCGCTGCATCGTAGACAAGTGCTTCGAACTGGGCGACGGCGACCTGGCAGTCGGCGTCTGCAGAGCGGTTGAAGCCGGTGCACTGGACGTTCCCTTCGCTCCCTGCCGCGTCAACGCGGGCAAGATGCTTCCCGCCAGAGACAACCAGGGCGCCATCCGTATCCTGGAGCCGGGCAACCTGCCGTTCCCCCAGGACATCAAGGACTTCCACAGAGCCAAGATCGAGGAAAGAGCGAAGTTCGAAAAGCGCGACGCTTCCTTCCAGATGGTCATCGACGACGTTTATGCAATTTCCAAGGGCAGACTCGTAGGCCGCCCCAGAAAGTAGTTTTATAAAGGAGAAACAAAACCATGAAAATCTTAGACGTAGTTTGTTCCAAGGGCCGTACCGGCTTCTACTTCGACGATCAGCGCGCCATCAAGAAGGGCGCTGCCCACGACGGCGTGTTCTATCAAGGAACTCCCGTAACGGAAGGCTTCACCTCCGTCAGAATGCCCGGCGAATCCATCTCCGTGCAGATCATTCTGGAAGACGGCCAGGTCGCATTCGGCGACTGCGCGGCTGTTCAGTACTCCGGCGCAGGCGGCAGAGATCCTCTGTTCCTGGCGAAGGACTTCATCCCCGTCATCGACAAGTACATCAAGCCCATGCTCGTAGGCAGAGAAGCGGACAACTTCCGTCAGCTGGCCGCTGAGATGGAAGCTATCCAGGTCGAAGGCAAGAGACTGCACACCGCTATCCGCTACGGCGTTTCCCAGGCCATTCTGGACGCTGTTGCCAAGGCTCAGCACAAGATGATGTGCGAAGTCGTCGCCGAAGAATACGGCTGCGAAGTTTCCGACAAGCCCATCGACATCTTCACCCAGTCCGGCGATGACCGCTACGACAACTCCGACAAGATGATCATCAAGCAGGCGCAGGTTCTGCCCCACGCTCTGATCAACAACGTCGAGACCAAGCTGGGTCCCCACGGCGAACTGCTCGAAAAGTACGTCGCATGGCTGAGAGACAGAATCCTCAACAACAGAGCGGACGAGAACTACAAGCCCATCTTCCACATCGACGTATACGGCACCATCGGCGCTGCTTTCGGCAACACCAACTTCAAGGCCATGGCCGACTACCTCGAAAAGCTGGCTGAGACCGCTAAGCCCTTCCACCTCCGCATCGAAGGACCCATGGACTGCGATACCGACAGAGAGACTCAGATGCTGGCTCTGAAGGGCCTCACCGAAGAGATCGACCGCAGAGGCATCGACGTTGAACTGGTTGCCGACGAATGGTGCAACACCCTCGAAGACGTCAAGTACTTCACCGATAACCACGCCGGTCACATGGTCCAGATCAAGACTCCGGACCTCGGCGGCGTCAACAACACCATCGAAGCTGTTCTGTACTGCAAGGAACACGGCATGGGCGCTTACCAGGGCGGTACCTGCAACGAGACCGACCGCAGCGCTCAGGTCTGCACCCAGTGCGCCATGGCCACCCAGCCTGCGCAGATCCTGGCCAAGCCGGGCATGGGCGTAGACGAAGGCTACATGATCGTTTACAACGAAATGCAGAGAATCCTGGCGCTGAGAGCTGCCAAGAAGGCCTGCGGCTGCAAGTAAGCTGTGCAATGTGACCCTATAGGGTCATCCCATAAGCCCGAAGCAACGCCTTCGGGCTTTTTCCAAACGAAAGGAAATCCGTTATGAATACACTGAAAAAGGCTTCCTGCGGCACCATGGAATCCAGCGACGCCTACATGGAACTGGAACCCATCGAGGCGGGTACGCAGATCGAGCTGCAGTCCGTGGTGGAGCACCAGTTCGGCGATTCCATCCGCGCGCTGGCGGCAGAGATGCTGAAAGAGGAAGGCGTAGAGAACGTTAAGCTGAGCATCGTCGACAGAGGCGCTCTGGAATGCACGCTCCGGGCGAGACTGGAGACCCTCATCGGCAGAGCGAGAGAGGAGGCAGCCCATGCGTAGATCCATGCTGTTCCTGCCGGGCAATGCCCCGAACATGATCTTAAGCGGCGACTGCCTCGGCGCAGACGCCATCATCCTGGACCTGGAAGACGCTGTCGCGCCCGACCAGAAGGACGCGGCCAGAGTGCTGGTCCGCAACGCCATCAAGTATCTGCAGTTCCCCGGCGTGGAGAAGATCATCCGCATCAACTCCCTGGATATGCCGTATTGGAAGAAGGACCTGGACGAGATGGTCCCCTTAAAGCCGGAGCTCATCATGACCCCGAAGACCTCCTGCGCAGCGGACGTGCTGGAATTCGACGCTTACATGTCCGAACTGGAGGATAAGCTGGGATTCGAAAGAAATACCGTTAAGCTGCTGCCCCTCATCGAGACGGCGCTGGGCGTGGAGAACGCATTCGCCATCGCTTCCGCCAGCAAGAGAGTCGCAGCCATCTTCCTCGGCGCGGAAGACCTGTCCGCCGACCTGCACTGCAAGCGCACGAAGGAAGGCAAGGAGATCCTGTACGCCAGAGGCCGCATGGTAATGGCAGCGAGAGCGGCGAACGTGGACGTCTACGACACCCCGTTCACCGACGTGAACGACGACGAAGGCATCCGCATCGACGCGGAGTTCGCCAAGGGTCTCGGGTTCACCGGCAAGGCCAGCATCTCCCCCAGACACGTCGGCGTCATCAACGAGGTGTTCAGCCCGACGCAAAAAGACATCGATTACGCCTACGAAGTCATGGAAGCGATCCGCATCGGCAAGGAGCAGGGCAAGGGCGCTGTCTCCCTGCACGGCAAGATGATCGACGCACCCATCGTGGCGAGAGCCCAGCAGACCATCGACATGGCCGTTGCGCTGGGATTAGGAAGGGAGGAATGCTAAATGGATAAAGTCGTAAAGACCTTAAAGGAAGCCATTCAGCTGGCAGGCGTCAAGGACGGCAGCCGCATCTCCTTCCACCACCATCTGAGAAACGGCGACTATGTGCTCAACATGGTCATGGACGAGATCGCCGGCATGGGATACAAGGACATCTCCGTCAATGCCAGCTCTCTGTTCGACTGCCATCTGCCCCTTGTTGACCACATCAAGAACGGCGTGGTCACCGAACTCATCACCGACTACATGAGCGGCGGCATCGGCGCCCAGATCTCCGAAGGCATCCTGGAAAAGCCGGTGCAGTTCCGCACCCACGGCGGCAGACCCGCGGATATCATCAAAGGGGTCACTCCCATCGACGTGGCCTTTATCGCAGCTCCGACGGCCGACACCATGGGCAACATGACGGGTAAGATCGGCAAATCCGCCTGCGGTTCCATGGGCTACGCTTACGCGGACGCCATGTGCGCCAAGAAGGTCGTGGTCATCACCGACAATCTGGTGCCTTATCCGCTGCCGTATCCGTCCATCGACGAGACCTATGCGGACTACGTCGTTTCCGTGGACGCCATCGGCAACCCGGCGGGCATCGTGTCCGGCACGACGAAGATCACCCGTGACCCGGTAGGGCTCGTGATGGCTCAGACCGCTGCGAAGGTCATCCAGGCCAGCGGCCTCTTAAAGGACGGCTTCTCCTTCCAGACCGGCGCCGGCGGCGCTACGCTGGCAGCGGCCCAGTTCCTGAAGGAGATCATGCTGAAGGAAGGCATCAAGGGCAGCTTTGGCTGCGGCGGCATCACCGGCTACATGGTGGACATGCTGAATGAGGGCTGCTTCGAGAGCCTCATCGACGTGCAGTGCTTCGACCTGAAGGCCGTGGAATCCATCCGCACCAACCCGAAGCACACGGAAGTTTCCGCGATGCGCTATGCCAGCCCCGACGCGAAATCCGCGGCTGTGGATTCCCTGGACGTCGTCCTGCTGGGCGCAACGGAGATCGATACCGACTTTAACGTAAACGTACATACCAACTCCAGCGGCAAGATCATGGGCGGCTCCGGGGGTCATTCCGATACCGCAGCAGGCGCAAAGCTGGCGATGATCATCGCACCGCTGTCCAGAGCCAGACTTCCCATCGTAACGGACCATGTATTCTGCAAGTCCACCCCGGGCAGCACCATCGATGTGCTGGTCACCCAGAAGGGCGTCGCCGTGAACCCGGCAAGACCGGAACTGGCGGCAAAGCTGAAGGACGGCGGCATTCATGTCGTGGACATCTTCGAACTGAAGGAAGCGGCGGAGAAGCTGTGCGGACAGCCCAAGCCCCTGGTCAAGGGCGACAAAGTCGTAGCGGACATCATCTACCGCGACGGCACGCTGCTGGATAAGATCTATAACGTGAGGTAAAAGGTTGCGCTTCGACAGGCTCAGCGCCCGATACGGTCCCTGAGCCCGTCGAAGGGACATAATAGAGGATACCATTATGCGAGAAATCGATTCCAAACAGATCACGGATGTGGTCGCAAGACTGTGCGTGGATGCCAACCGGCATCTGGCACCCGATGTGCGGGAGTGCATCGAAGGCTGCCGGGCCTGCGAACCCTGGCCCATCGCGCAGAACATCCTGGACCGCATCATCGAAAACTATAACATCGCAGACGAGACGGAGATGGCGATCTGCCAGGACACGGGCCTCGCCTGCGTCTTCCTGGAGATCGGCCAGGACGTGCACGTGAACGGCTCCATCGAAGACGCCGTCAACGAAGGCGTGCGCCGCGGCTATACCGACGGCTTCCTGCGCAAATCCTGCGTGGAAGAGCCCCTGGGCGCCCGCAAGAACACCCTGGACAACACCCCGGGCATGATCTACTACGACCTGGTGCCCGGCGATCAGATTAAGATCACCGTAGCGCCCAAGGGCTTCGGTTCCGAGAACATGAGCCAGATCAAGATGCTCAAGGTCTCCGAAGGCGCGGAGGGCGTAAAGAATTTCGTGCTGAAGGCCGTGGAAGAGGCCGGTCCCAATCCCTGCCCGCCCATCATCGTGGGCGTCGGCATCGGCGGTACCTTCGACAAGGCTGCCCTGATCGCCAAGAAGGCGCTGCTGCGCCACACCGGCGAGCACAATCCGGTTCCGTATTATGCAGATATGGAAAAGGAACTGCTGGAGAAGATCAATGCCCTCGGCATCGGTCCCCAGGGCTTCGGCGGCAAGACCACCGCGCTGGCGGTCCACATCGAGACCATGCCCACCCATATCGCGGGCCTGCCTGTGGCGGTCAACATCAACTGCCACGTCGCGAGACACAAGACGGAGGTGCTGTAAATGGAACCCATCAGAATTACGACTCCGCTTACTCCGGAAGTGGCCAGAACTCTCAAGAGCGGCGATTCCGTGCTCATCTCCGGCGTCATCTACACCGGCCGTGACGCCGCCCATAAGCGTCTGTGCCAGCTGCTGGAAGAGGGCAAACCCCTGCCCATCGACGTAAAGAATCAGATCATCTACTTCGTGGGTCCGTCCCCGGCGAAACCCGGCATGGCCATCGGCTCTGCGGGTCCGACCACGGCGTACCGCATGGATGCCTACAGCCCGGCGCTCATCGAGCAGGGCCTCACCGGCATGATCGGCAAGGGCAAGAGAGGCCCCGCCGTCATCGACGCCATGAAGAAGTGCGGCTGCGTGTATTTCGGTGCCATCGGCGGTGCCGGCGCGCTGCTCTCCAAGTGCATCAAGAAGGCTGAGGTCGTCGCCTACGAAGATCTGCAGTCCGAAGCGATCCGCCGCCTGGAGGTGGAGGATCTGCCCGTGACCGTCATCATCGACGCGGAAGGCCGCAACCTCTATGAATGGGGCAGAGCGGACTATCTGAAGACGCAGGAATAAGCATTCCAAAGTATATATCGAAGCGGACCTTGGTTTTTCAAGGTCCGTTTTTTACGTGAAATGAATTTGTGCTGTGCAAATAGTTAAAATGAGATTGACAAAATAAGGAAAAATAAATAAAATTTATTACGAGATCCCGCTGGGGCGGTGTTGCCTCCCGGAATCGCGCAGAAATGCGCGCAGGAAAGGGGGGTGGCTTCTATGGTAACTTACGATGGTTTGTTCCAGTACACGATTGTACTGCTGACGCTTATCTTAGTTATCCTTGCGCTGGTCAAGCGCAAAAAATAGAGGCAGCCGCTGGTGAAGCGGCTGTCTACTACCTAGTTTTCTAGAGGTGACACCGCCTACCCACCAGCGGTGATCTCTTTTTTTGCCTATGGTAACATATGATAGACAATTATTATATATCATAAATTATGGAAATGCGCAAGGCTGTGAATATACAATAATGGCTAAAATTGTTTTAGCCAGTCTAGCGGCAATGTTTTAAACAAATTTTTTAATAATTAAAACTATATTTTAAAAGTTGAATTCATGTATAATGGTTTTAAAGAATTGGCTATTGCAACGCGCAGAACAGGATGTTGACAAAATGGAAAATATTAAAGAAATTCTTCCGGTATTAAACGAGTTGATTGAGGGTCTGGCGGAACATTTTGGCTCAAAATGTGAATTTGTGATTCACGATTATGAAAGCAGCGACATTCATACGATTGTGGGAATCACGAATGGCCAGGTTACAAACCGAAAAATCGGTGATCACGTCACTGGGATCGGTCTTCGTATCATGCAGGGAACAGAGATCGACGATGACAGCAAAAAGGGTATTTTCAACTATCTTACGCAGACCAAAGATGGGAAGTTGTTAAAATCCAGTACGATCTACATGCGCAATTCCGATAATAAGGTGGTAGGCTCGATCTGTGTCAACTACGATATCACAGAGATTCAGACTGCTAAAAGTGCTTTGGATGAATTCTTAAATACTTCCGAGAAACAGAATCTTTATCAGGCAGATCTTACAGTAGGCGACGGAATCGATGATCTCTTGATCCGCATGATCAATGACTCTATTGCGAGTGTCGGAGTTCCAGTCGTTCAGATGGATAAAAAAGATAAACTGGAGGGTGTTCGGATTCTTCGCGACCGCGGTGCATTTAAGATTCAGCGTGCAGTAGATGTAATCGCGCAGTATTATAACGTTTCGAAATTTACGATTTATAACTATTTAAATGAATTGGAAGGCATCGATAAATTAAACCAATCCAGTGAATCGTAAATAGAAAAAGGCTATTTTATGAAAGATAAAAAGCAAATTGATGCTATTGTGGCAAAACTGGCCCCGGAACTCAAGGAACTGGCCCACTGGGTTCACGACAATCCTGAGCTTTCCATGGAGGAGTTCGGTGCATATGCCAAACAGGTGGAGCTGTTCAAAAAGCACGGCTGGGAGGTCGAGGAAGAGTTTGATAATGTGGTTACAGGATATCGTGCTGTCTACCGCAGCGGCAAGCCCGGCCCCAAGATCGCTATGTGCTCCGAATATGACGCTTTGCCCGGCATGGGTAAGGACGGCGGTCCCGGCCATGCCTGCGGTCACAACATCATCTGCATGATCGGCGTCGGCTCTGGTCTCGCCATGGAAGAATTTGCCGACAAATACGGCGGAGAGATCTATGTTTACGGGACCCCGGGTGAGGAATGGGGAGGACGTAAGGTCCATTATGCCAGAGACGGCAAATTCGACGACATGGATGTGGTCATGATGGCCCATCCCTCCTGTACCGCCACGGATTCCTGGAACTCCTGCGCCTTATATTCACTTCATGTTGATTATTATGGAAAAAGCGCCCACGCAGGTGCTGCACCCCATGAAGGTATAAATGCATTAGATGCCATCGAACTCACGCATGTGGCTCTCGGTTTTCTTCGCCAGCAGACGAAGGACGACGCCCGGATCTCCTACCACATTCGGGACGGCGGCAAGACCCCCGGCATCATCCACGAGCACACCGGCGGCGAGATCTTCGTAAGAGCGAATCGCAAGAAGTACGTCGAAGAGCTGGTGGAAAAGATCGAAAATATCTGCAAGGGCCAGGCTATGGCGACCGGATGCAGATTGGAATTTGTGGTCGGGACCGGCGCCTATATGGACACGTTCTCCAACCAGACCCTCTCCAGACGTGCCACGAGCTATGTGGAAGAACAGGGGATCCCCTGCTACTGGTTCAATGGCAAAAACCATCCCGGCGCATCGGACCTGGGCAACGTATCCTACCGGGTACCCAGCATTCAGCTGCTGTGCAAGATCGCAGACAGCCCGGAGGGCGACCTGATGGGCATCCACACACCCTATATGGAAGAGGCGGCCGGTTCGGATGAAGCCATGGAGACAGCGCTGCTGTACATCAAGGCGTTCACCGCCACCGGCATCGACCTGATGACGGAACCGGAATTCCTCGCAGAGATCAAAGAGGAATTTACGCACATCAACGACTGATCCGTGTTTCAAAGCGGCTGCCGGGATGATGCGCACCGTGTTCAAGTATTTTTTTAGTTATTCAAAATTTTGTTGACTTAAAAGTTTGCAAGTAATACTATCTTCTTAGAAAGACATTTGTTTCTTACCAACTTGTAAGACCCGCAATCACTGAGTGTTATGCAGAGGAGGTAGTTATTATGATTGAAGTAATCTCCACCCCCGGATTTCCCCCAGGGATCGGTCCGTATTCACAAGGAATGAAAGCAAACGGCTTTCTTTTCTTATCCGGACAAACGCCTGTCAATCCTAAAACCGGGACTTTGGAGGGCGATTCGATTGAATCACAGACCAGACAGGTCATGGAGAACCTCAAACTCATTTTAAAAAATCAGGGGTTGGGGTTTGAGGATGTGATCAAAACGACTTGCTTTCTCACAGATATGGCACATTTTTCGGCATTCAACCAGATCTACGCGGAATATTTTACCGGAAAGCCTGCCCGATCCTGTTTCGCTGTTAAAGAACTTCCCAGAAAATCTTTATGTGAGGTAGAACTGATCGCAGTTCTAAAATAGTCATCATTAACGAAAAGGAGGAAAGCTATGTATCGAAATCGCAAGTTTACGTTCCTGCTGGCTACGTTGTTAGTTCTGAGCATGCTCTTGGCAGCTTGCTCCAGCAACACTTCGACAGAAACAACAGAACCTGCGCAGACGGGAACCGAGACACCGGAAGCGACCGGGGATATGTACGGAGGAGATCTGGTCGTTTGCAACGGCTATGTTTCTAACACCCTGGATGCTCATTATTCAGGAAAACTTACTGCAAATTATCAGTGGATGAGAGCGATTTATGAACCTGCGATCATCGTTGGTTCCGACGGAAAGATCTATCCGCTCGTATGTGACTATGACTACTCCGATGACGGTCTTACCTTAAAACTGACGGTTAAAGACCGTCGCTTCTCCAACGGAGAGAAGATCACGATCGAAGACGTCGTGGCATCTTATGAAAGACTGGCAGCGATCGGCGGCGCCTTCGGCGAAAGCGTCATGAATTATGTCGAAGACATGACGATCGACGGAGACACCGCGACCATCACCTTTAACACGTTCAGCCCGTTATTCCTGACTCAGTTGGGCGATGTGAGAGGTCCTGCCTATATCATGCCGAAAGAGATCTGCGAAAAGTACGGAACCGAGCAGATCACGGACACTAACGATGTAATCGGCAGCGGCGCCTATGTTCTGGAAACCTATAATCCCGATGTGGAGATCAAGATGGTACGGAATGAAAACTACGATATCGTAGAGCCCGGCGGCCCCGGTGCAGCTTCTCCGCGCCACGCTTATCTGGATTCCATTAAGTATGCGATGAACACGGATCAGGCGTCTGAGACGGCCGGCATCATTGCAGGCGATTATCATGTTGGCGATGTTCTGCCCGCGATGCAGCCCTATGCAGAGCAACTTGGTATCAAGCGGGTGCCTCTGTACAATCAGTGGACCCACGCTATTTTCTTCAACCTCTCCGAAGACAATAAGGATTCCATCGTTCAGAACGTCAACTTCCGCAAGGCTGTCAGAGCCGCCCTCGATATGAAGGCTGTCGCGCTCAGCATTTTCAACGGCGATGAGACGCGGTTCTATCTTGACAGCAGCCCCATCGCTAAGGAAGCAGTCGATTACTACAACGATATCATCGAGACCACTGAGTGGAATATCGCAGATAAAGAACTTGCCAGGAAGTATCTGGCCGAGTCCGGATATGACGGAGAAGAGGTT
Source organism: Bacillota bacterium (assembly GCA_017626845.1). Classification (GTDB taxonomy): domain Bacteria; phylum Bacillota; class Clostridia; order Peptostreptococcales; family Anaerovoracaceae; genus RUG11894. The sequence continues at coordinate 63,442 of JAGAHX010000035.1, read as the reverse complement.
GTTCTGCTCGCTTCTGCAGACACGGCTTTCTACAGACAGGCTATGGCGATCATCCCGCAGCTCGAAGAGATCGGCATTAACGTCAGACTCTGGACGGTTGACAGCGGTTCTCACAGCGGCCTGAGAGCGGATCCTGCATCCGGCTTTGATATCGGTTCCTGGGAGAACCAGAAAGCTCTTGCCAATCCGCTTGAGTGCGTTTCCATGGTAACCGGAACGTTCGGCGGCTGGTGGACTAACGACAAGAAGACAGAGCTTCTCGACCGGATGTATGCTTCTAAGACCGGCTCCCCCGAGAGTATCGAAGCTTATAAGGAATTCTGCGAACTGCTTGCTGATGAGGTCCCCTGGATCGGATTCTGCACGGCTATTACGAACAAGTTCACCGCAGGCAATCTCGAACTCAATTCTGAAGGTACGACAACGTATTATTGGAACAGCTATTTCGTAAAATAGCGTACAGTTTATAATTCTTTGTTCTTGCGGCAACATGCTTTTGCGTGTTGCCGCAAATTGCAGAAACCGATAAAGGAGCACATCAATGCTTAGATTTACCGTAAAAAGACTGCTTTCTGCAATACCAGTTCTCTTTATCGTCCTCACGTTGGTCTTTTTCATGATGAGGATTATCCCCGGCGACCCGGTTCGTCAGATACTGGGAGATGAAGCAAGACCGGAAGATGTCGAAATGCTTCGGGAACGGATGGGGTTAAATGAACCCCTTCATTTGCAGTACATTCATTATCTTACGGACAGTTTAAAAGGTGAATGGGGTACGGCGCTGTATAATAACAAACCGGTCTTTGACAATATCCGTGATCGTATGGAGCCGACTATCTTACTGACGGTATATGCGTCTCTGATATCGATCGTGATCGGTATCCCGATAGGAATCATCGCTGCGATCAAACGCAATTCGGCGTTGGATTATATCCTGACGACCGGCGCGGTATTCGGCTTATCGATCCCTGCTTTCTGGCTGGGGCTGATGATGGTGTTCTATCTCGGCGTACAGCATGGTCTGTTCCCGGTGCAGGGCTATACGTTTATTGCGCAAGGCGGCTTGAAGGGAGCGCTCTATTCTCTCACCATGCCTGCGTTTTCTTTGGCGCTGTCCTATATCAGCAGCTTCGCCAGATATATGCGCTCCACGATGCTGGACGTTCTGAATAACGACTATATCCGCACCGCCAGGGCTAAGGGCTTGACGGAAGGAAAAGTGCATTATGTGCATGCTCTGAAGAATTCTCTCGCCCCGGTCGTAACAACGATCGGCTTTTCCATCGCCGGCATGCTCGGCGGCGCAACCGTCATTGAATCGGTTTTCAATATCCCGGGCATGGGAAAATTAGCATATGATTCGCTGATGCGAAGGGATTATCCCCAGGAGCAGGCGATCATTCTGTTTATCGCAATTATCTTTATTTTCACCAACATCCTGTTGGATATTATCTATAAGCTTCTCGATCCGCGGATCGAACTGGATTAGAGGTGAACGCCATGGAAAAGAAAAAAATGAAGCGTTCTGCCTTTTTGAAACGCTATTTGAGAATCATCATTTCCGGAATCGTCCTTTTGGGTATATTCCTCGTTGCGATCTTTGCACCGTTCATCGCAACACATGACCCGGGGAAAACGGATATGTACAATATGAATCAGATGCCGGATAAAGAACATATCATGGGCACGGATATTTACGGCCGGGATATTTTCTCACGGATCGTGTACGGCTCAAGGTCTTCGCTGCTGATCAGCATAACGGTGAATGTTCTGGCGATTATCATAGGTACCGTGTTAGGCTTGTTGGTCGGTTATTACAAATGGGCAGATCGGATCATCATGCGGCTGCTTGAGGGTATCAATGCGCTTCCCACGATCCTCCTTGCCATTGTTTTGGTAACGGTTATGGGACAGGGCATAGACAAGCTGATTATTTGTCTGACTGTGGTGAACCTCCCCGGTATTGCGCGTCTTGTCCGCTCGCAGGTGTTGTCGATCAAAGAGAAGGAGCATATTGAATGTGCGAGATCTTCCGGCGCATCGAACCTTCGGATCATGATCAAATACGTGCTGCCTCTGTGCCTTTCTCCGTTGATCATCCGGTTTACCAGCGGTCTGGGGTTCACGATTTTAACGCAGGCATCCCTGAGCTTCCTCGGCGTAGGGCTTGACCCGCGTATCCCGAACTGGGGCGGGGTCATCAATGAGGGACGATCTATGATCATGGTTCAGCCTCATCAGTGCGCCTATGCAGGAATCGCCATTATTATCACTGTACTGGCCTTTTCGATCATGGGGGACGGGATCCGCGATATCTTAGACCCCAAGCTCAAATAAGGAGGATCTATGACTCCTAACTCCAAGAACGATACTGTCATTGATATTCAGGATCTGAAAGTATTCTTTGACAATGACTATGAAACGATCCAGATCCTGAACGGGATCAGTTTCTCTATCAAATCCGGTGAGACGCTTGGCATCGTCGGAGAGTCCGGCTGCGGGAAAAGCATGACGGCGTTATCCATCATGCGCCTTTTGAAATCGCCGCCGGCGAGGATCGAAGGACAGATCCTGTTCCGCGGAGAAGATATTCTGAAGGCATCCGTTAAGCGTATGAGAGAGATCCGTGGAAACGAGATCTCTATGATCTTCCAGGATCCGATGACCTCCTTAAACCCGGTGTTCACGGTCGGCTACCAATTGCGGGAAGTCTTCCGTCTGCATCAGGGGATGAATAAAGAGCAGGCGACGGAGGCGGCAGTCAATGCGCTCCGCATGGTAAATGTCGCGCTTCCCGAGAAACGGATCAACGATTATCCGTACCAAATGTCCGGCGGCATGCGGCAAAGAGTCATGATCGCCATGGCGCTGGCCTGCAAACCGCAGCTTTTGATCGCCGATGAGCCGACAACAGCCCTGGATGTGACGATTCAGGCGCAGGTTTTGGATCTTATGCGCAAACTCCGTGATGAGACGGGTACTGCGATTGCATTTATTACACATGACCTCGGCGTTGTTTCAGAAATGTGCGAACGTGCTGTCGTGCTCTATTGCGGTGAGATCATGGAAGAGGCTTCAACGGAAACATTGTTTGAAGATCCGAAACATCCGTATACGATGGGTCTGTTAAATGCTCTTCCTCATCCCGGTTCCAGGTCGGAAAAGCTTTACGTGATCCCCGGTATGGTCCCCCAAGCCGGTCATTTTCCCAAAGGCTGTGTCTTTGCCCCGCGGTGTGAATATGCAACGGAACAGTGCCATGCAGAGAAGCCGCCTCTGACCACGCTGCAGGAAGGACATAAGGTAAGATGCTTTCGGTATACAGGCGAGGTGCAGAAAAATGAGTGAAGATATTCTGTTACAAGCCAATCACGTAAAAACGTGGTTTCCCGTGAAGGGCTGGTTCTTTGAGAAAAAACGATATGTGCAGGCCGTAGACGATATTACCCTTACGCTTTATCGGGGCGAAACGCTTGGAATCGTGGGTGAATCCGGATGCGGAAAATCCACTTTGGCAAGAACGCTCCTTCGGCTCATCGAACCGACGGATGGCTCTATCCTTTACGATGGAATCGATCTGCTGAAATTGCGCGGCGGGGAACTGCGCAGTCTGCGGCATGAGATGCAGATCGTTTTCCAGGATCCGTACAGTTCACTGCATCCCCGCATGAAAGTTGGCGAAATCATTGCGGAGCCGATGATTATCAGCGGTCAGGCAAAGAACAAAGCGGAATGCTTAAACCGCATTTATGAACTTTTGGATATGGTCGGCCTGGATCGGTCGTATGTGGATCGTTATCCGCATGAATTCTCCGGCGGTCAGCGGCAGAGAATTGTTATCGCAAGAGCAATTGCGACAAATCCGAAACTGCTGATTTGCGATGAACCTGTCTCTGCATTGGACGTTTCCGTAAGAGCACAAGTTCTGAATCTTTTGGAAGAACTGCAGGATCAGCTCGGATTGACCTATCTGTTCATTTCACACGACTTGAGCGTAGTGGAGCATATTTGCGACAGAGTCGCGATCATGTATCTCGGTCAACTTGTTGAGATCGGTTCTGTTGATCAAATATACGGCAATCCCGTACATCCATATACGAAAGCGCTGCTCTCTGCTGTGCCGAAGGTTGGGCGGCATGGTAATTCCGAGCGCATCCTGTTAGAGGGTGAGATCCCGAGCCCTGTGGATCCTCCTTCCGGCTGCCGGTTCCGGACCAGGTGCCAGTTTGCGACGGATGTCTGCTACGACAAACAGGATATGATCGAAGTCGAGCCGGGCCATCTTGCCAGCTGCCACCTGGTACAAAAGTAGCATGCCCCCTTGCTCTGCTTGACTTGATTTGTGCAGATGCGTTTAACAGCAAAATTGTTTCCACAAATCCCGCTTGCAGTCTATGCAAACGGGATTTTTTCGTGTATACTTAAAGTTGGCAAAATTTAGTAAATATTTGCCTGAAGGAACAAGGAAAGGACAATCAGGACAAAAGGAGGAACCCATGGCATTCTACGATTCCACCAACAGCCATCTATATAGCGTATATTTCGCACCGCGCGGTTCGGTGCGCATGTTCGAGCTAGGCGCGCAGATCGCCCAGCAGCATCTGTCTCCGTTCGACCACATCATCGGCATCCTGGGCGAATCCGGCGCCGGCAAATCCATGCTCATCAAGGGCATGTTCCCGGGTCTGGAGCTCACGAACGACGATGCCGGGGTCAACGTGCGGCCGCTGCCCCTGCTGAACATCGACGAAGAGAACATCTTCTACACGCCCCACACCTACCACGTAGACGTGCGGTTCGAGATGGGCTTTACCCAGCCCGGCGTGCTGGCGGACGCCGTGATGGAAGCGAAGCGCAGAAACCGCCGCGTCGTCGTAGAGCACTACGAGCTGCTCTATCCCTATATGCACGAGAAGGCCGATCTGCTGATCGGCGTGGGCGAGGAGATCATCGTGACCCGCCCAACCATCTTCGGTCCCACCCCCGACGAGATCCATCAGATCGTCTACGAATCCATCAAATACCGTCAGATGGCTCATACGGCGGAAGACCTTACGGAGCGCTATCTGAGCGACGAAGATATGGCACGGGCTATCCACGGCGACATCAAGAAGGGCTTCCTTCTGATCTTCCCCGGCGATAAACCCAACGTCAATCTGGATATTATGGAACGGGCGGTCCTCGAAGACATCGCGAAGGATATGCCCATCGATTATGTGGACGAGAACCATGTGTCCATCGGCGGAGAAAAACGGTTCTGCACCGGTCCCCGTACCCACGTAAAGACCACCGGCGCCATCGAAGGGTTCCGGCTCATCAAGCCGCTCATCCACGACACCGAGCACGACCGCTGGATCCTGGCGGGCCGTGTCTGCGCACCGGACGAATTCGGCGACAACCTGCAGAACATCAACAATACGGAGATCTAGTTCATGGCAAAGAAGGCGCAGACAGTTTTTGTATGCCAGGAGTGCGGGTACGAGAGCCCGAAATGGATGGGTCAGTGCATCTGCGGCGCCTGGAATTCGTTCGTCGAAGAGAAGGTGACCCCCGCACCGGCATCCGACGTCCGGCGGCGTACCGCCTCCGGCGTGCTGGAAGGGAAGGCGCCTAAACCGGTCCGCATCGGCGAGGTGCATAGTTCCCAGGCCAGCCGCATCGATACCGGCATCGCGGAGCTCAACCGGGTGCTGGGCGGCGGTCTCGTGCAGGGCAGCATCGCCCTCATCACGGGTGAACCGGGCATTGGCAAATCCACGATCATCATCCAAGCGGCTTCTTCGATCGCACAGAAGGAGGGCACGGTGCTCTACGTCTCCGGCGAAGAGTCCGAGGAGCAGATCAAGATGCGGGCCGACCGGGTCTGCCAAGGCGATCTGTCGAACCTCTATCTGCTGGCGGAGACCAACATGGAAAACGTGCTGGAGGCGGTCAATCAGCTGCATCCGGCTTTCCTCATCATCGACTCCATCCAGACCATGTACTGCAGCGATCTGGAATCCGCCCCGGGCAGCGTGTCCCAGGTGCGGGCCTGCGGCAATCTGCTGATGAACGTTGCCAAGGGCCAGGGTATTCCCGTGTTTGTCGTGGCCCACGTGACGAAGAGCGGCGAGCTCGCAGGACCGAAGATCGTGGAGCACATGGTGGATACGGTGCTGCAGTTTACGGGAGAACGCAATCAGGATCTGCGCATCCTTCGCTCGCTCAAGAACCGTTTCGGCACCACGTCCGAGATCGGCGCCTTCGAGATGAGAGAAGAAGGCCTTGTGGAAGTGGACAACCTGTCCGGCAGCTTTCTGGAAGGCTTCGAGGATTCGGCGGAAGGCGCGGTGGCGACGGCAGTCTACGAAGGCACTCGGCCGCTGCTGCTGGAGATCCAAGCGCTCACCGGGCCCTCCGGCATCGGATTTGCCCGCCGTACGGGCATCGGCGTGGAGGCGAACCGTCTTAACATGATCATCGCCGTGCTGGAACGCAAAGCCGGCATCAGCCTGCTGTCCCGGGACGTCTACGTAAACGTCGTGGGCGGTTTAAAGCCCGAAGGCACCTCCACGGATCTGGCGGTGGCGCTGGCGGTCTGGTCGGCGGAAAAGGGCATCTCCATCCCCCATACCACCCTCATCATCGGGGAGATCGGCCTGACGGGCGATCTGCGCCCCGTGATGCACGCGGAAAAACTGTGCAAGGAAGCCTCCCGCATGGGGTTCGACCGCATCATCCTCCCCAGACGCAATCTGGGACGGGTAAAGGATGTTCCCCGCGAGCTGGAGCTGGTCGGGGTCACGACCGTAAAAGAAGCCATGGAGGCTTCGCAGAAAGGAAAGAACAATGGCTAAGATCCTCATCGTAGACGACGAAGCGAAGATCCGGGAAGTCATCCGGGAATACGCGGAATTTAATCATTACGAGACCGGAGAGGCGGAGGACGGCATGCAGGCCGTCAACATGTGCTTAAACGACCACTACGACCTGGTGATCATGGACATTATGATGCCCAAGCTGGACGGTTATTCCGCCTGCAAGGAGATCCGCAAGGATAAGGATATTCCCATCATCATGCTCTCCGCCCGCGGTGAGGAATACGACAAGCTGTTCGGCTTCGAGCTGGGCATCGATGACTATGTGGTAAAGCCCTTCAGCCCCAAGGAGCTCATGGCCCGGGTGGCTGCCGTGCTGGCGCGCCGCAACGCGTCGGAGAATCAGACGCCTTCCGCGGAACTGGCTTCCGGCGGTCTCGTGGTCAACAAGAACAGCCGCACCGTTACCATCGACGGCAAGCGCATCGACGTTACACTCAAGGAGTACGAGCTGCTGGTCTACCTCATGGAAAACAAGAACATCGCCCTGTCCCGGGACAAGCTGCTGCAGGACATCTGGGGCTACGATTTCTTCGGCGATGACCGCACCATCGACACCCACATCAAGAACCTGCGGGGCCGCCTGGGCGATTACCGGGATAAGATCACCACGGTGAGAGGCATTGGATACAAGTTTGAAGACTGAAAAGAAGAAAAGCCCGAAACAGTATAAAACACGCAGTGTGCGCTTCCGGCTCACTGCGTATTTTATCATGTTTGCGCTGGCTCTGATGGGCATGCTCTGGTTCTTCCAGACCGTGTTCCTGGAACAGTATTACGAGAGCGAGATGGAGAAGAAGGTGCAGACCGCCGTCAGCTCCCTCAGCTTCCAGTATTCCGCCAGCGAGACGCTGGACCTGGAAAGCTACCTGCAGGAGATCGGCACCATCTCCAACGCCAACGACATGTACTTCTTCATCGAGGCGGAGGACGAAAGTTTCAACATCTCCTCCACGGACCAGGGCTCCGCGGGCCGCTACTACTATGGCCGCAGCGGCGTGGATCTGGCCCGGGAACGGCTCATCGCCAACAACGGCGAGCCGGTGACCTTTAAGATCTCCAATCAGACCGGGGAGATCGTGACCCAGGTATATGCTGCCAAAGTGGACAGCCAATACCGTCCCAACGTGCGGTTCTATGCCTTCGCGCCCCTTACGCCGATGGGCCCCGCCGTCGGCATTCTGGCCAAGCAGCTGCTGACGGTCACCGCCATCTCCCTGGTGGTGGCAGGCATCCTGGCGTTCTACATCTCCAGCCGCATCGCCCGGCCCATTACCGGGATCACGAAGCAGGCGTCCGAGCTGGCGGAAGGGCACTACGACGTGGAATTCGAAGGCAGCAGCTACCGGGAGATCAACGATCTGGCCGGCACGCTCAACACGACGGCGGAGGCGCTGTCCAAGACGGATCAGCTGCAGCGCGACCTGATGGCCAACGTGTCCCACGATCTGCGCACGCCCATCACCATGGTCAAATCTTACGCGGAGATGATCCGCGACATCTCGGGCGAAAACCCGGAGAAGCGCAACGAACATCTGGGGGTCATCATCGAGGAATCCGACCGGCTGAGCTACCTGGTAAACGACATCCTTACGCTGTCGCGCCTGCAGGCCGGCGTGGAAACCGTAAAGAAGGAGCCTATGGACCTGCAGAAGTGCGCCGAAGGCATCCTGGCCACCTACCGGGTGCTGGAGGAGCAGGAGGGCTTTACGATCTCCCTGGAAACGCTGGACGAGCCCGTGCTGGTGAACGCGGACGAACACCGCATGCAGCAGGTGCTCTCCAACCTCATCTCCAACGCGGTGCGCTACAGCGGCGACCGCAAGGACGTTACCGTGGCGTTTTCTCTGGATAAGAAAAAACTGCGCTGCGAGGTCCGCGACAAGGGCATCGGCATCGCGCCGGAGGACATCGAGAATATCTGGAACCGGTATGAGCGGGCCAGCTCCCGGGGTCACCGTTCCAAGGGCGGCACCGGCCTCGGCCTGTCCATCACGAAGGAGATCTTGGAGCGGCACGATGCGGTCTACGGGGTGGAAAGTACTCTGGGCGAAGGAAGTACCTTCTGGTTTGAGCTTCCTGTGATTGACTAAACAATCTTCGGCAGATATAATATGTTTGGAGGATTGTCATGTTTTCCATAGGAGATAAGGTCGTTTACCCGATGCACGGGGCCGGCACCATTCAGAATATCGAGGAAAAAGAGGTCCTGGGCGAGACCAGGGCCTATTATATCTTGCGCATTCCCTATGGCAATCTGCAGGTGATGGTCCCGGTCAAAGGATCGGACGTGGCAGGCCTCAGACCCATCGTGTCGGAAGAGGAAGTCTGCGGCGTTCTTGACGTGCTCTCCGCCGAATCCACGCCGATGGACGAGAACTGGAACCGCAGATACCGGGAGAACATGGACAAGCTCCGCAGCGGAGACCCCGCGAAAGTGGCAGAGGTCATCCGCAACCTGATGCGCGTGGAACGGGCGAAACGCCTCTCTACCGGAGAAAAGAAACTGCTTGCAAACGCCCGCCAGATCCTGGCCAGCGAGATCGTGCTGGTGCGGGGCGTGGCGGAAAAAGACGCCTTGGACATGATCGACAGCGCCGTCTAGCTTCCCCGCAAGACGAGGCTGCGTCGTTTGACATAGAGAAAAAACTTAACGAAACAGAAAGGAGACACAATGCTAAACAGAGTGTTCCGCATCATCGTTTGTCTGAGCGGAGCGCTTGTCGGTTACGGAATCACCACACTCAGTGCCAGACCCGAGATCCTCGGAGAAGCCTGGGGGATGACCCCGGGACAGAAGGTCCTCTGGATCTGCACCGGTACCGTTTTTTTTGCATTTATCTTTGATTTTTTATTCGGGTTTTTCCGTAAGCGCGGGGAAAAAATAATGGAGAACGTGGATTCGAGACTGAAGAAGGTCCCGGCCACGGAGATCGCGGCAAGTTCCATCGGATTGGTCGTTGGTTTCGTCATCGCGTTTCTGATCTCGCAGATTATTAATGAGGTCCAGATCCTCAAGGCGATGAATCTGAACGTCGTCATATCCCTGGCACTTTATCTGTTTTTCGGCACCATCGGGGTCACCGTTGGGCGCCGGCTGAATTCCGACATCGGAAAACCGCTGTTCTCCTCCATCACCAGCAAAGAACCGACGGCGAAAAGCAAGGCAAAAAACGCCGGAGCTTCGCCAAAGATACTGGATACCAGCGTCATCATAGACGGGCGTATTGCAGACATTCTTAAGACAGGCTTTATCGAAGGCAATATCATCATTCCCGACTTCGTGCTCGTGGAACTGCGTCACATCGCGGATTCTTCGGATTCCCTCAAGCGCAACCGCGGACGCAGAGGGCTGGATATCCTCAACCGTATCCAAAGCGACTACGGCATCGAGATCTACGATACCACTTCGGAGAAAGCTCTGGAAGAGATTCCCGAAGTAGACGTAAAGCTTTTAAAACTCGCCCAGATCATGAAGGGCATGGTCGTTACGAACGACTTCAACTTAAACAAAGTTGCCACCATTACCGGGATCGGCGTGCTCAACATCAACGAGCTGGCCAATACCTTAAAGCCGGTGGTGCTGCCCGGCGAGGAGATGCAGGTCTTCCTCGTCAAGGAGGGCAAGGAAAACAACCAGGGCGTGGGGTACCTGGACGACGGCACCATGATCGTGGTCGAGGACGGCAAGAAGTTTATCGGCCAGACCATCAACGTGGCCGTGACCAGCGTGCTGCAGACTTCTGCCGGCCGCATGATCTTCGTCAAACCCGCACCCATTATGTAGACAGCACCCATGACAGAAAAGATCGCTGTTATTTTAGCCGCCGCCGGTTCGGGAAGCCGAATGGGCGGCGGCGTTCCAAAGCAATACCGCCTTTTGGGGGATGCTCCGGTCTTGGTGAAAGCCGCCAGGGCTTTTTGTGCTATGGAGGCGTTCGGCTGGGTCACCGCCGCCGTGCCGGCGGAGGATATGGCCTACTGCAGAGAGCTGCTGGATCGCTACGGTCTGCCGCAGGTGACCCTCACAGCAGGCGGCGCCACCCGCCAGGAGAGCGTATCCAAGGCGCTGAAGAGCCTGCCGGAGGAGGTGGACACCGTGCTGGTGCACGATGCCGCCCGGCCCTTCGTGGAGGAAGGGGTCATCCGGCGGGTGTTGGAATCCCTGGAAATCTGCGCTGCCGCCGTTCCCTGCGTGCATCCAAAGAGCACCATACGCACGGAGGACGGAACGCTGGACCGGAACGCGCTTTTCGAAGTGCAGACGCCCCAGGGGTTCGACCGCAGGCTATTGCAGGAGGCGTTCGACTACGCGGAAGCGACCGGTTTTTCCGGCACGGACGAGGCCGGCGTCTTCGAACATTACGGCAAAGGAGGGCCGGTCCGCATCACGGAAGGCTCCTATGCAAACTATAAGATAACGACACCGGAGGATCTGCCCGTGAACATCCGCATCGGAAACGGCTACGACGTACACCGGCTCGTCCCCGGAAGAAAACTCATGCTGGGCTGCTGCGAGATCCCTTACGAAAAGGGGCTGCTGGGTCACAGCGACGCCGACGTGGTGTCCCACGCTATCGCCGACGCCCTGCTGGGCGCCGCCGCGCTGGGCGACATCGGCCGGCATTTTCCGGACAACGACCCCGCTTACGAGGGCATGTCCGGCTCCGAGATCCTGCGTAGGACCGCGGAGATCCTGAAACAGAACGGTTTCTCCATCGGGAACGTGGATGCCACGCTCATCGCGCAGAGACCGAAGATCGCGCCTTATGCGCAGACGATGATCGAAAACACCGCGAAGGCTTTGGGCGTCCCCGCTTCTGCTGTGTCCATCAAAGCTACGACCGAAGAAGGTCTGGGCTTTACCGGAGACGGAAGCGCCATGGCGTGCCTGGCATCCGCGACTGTCAAATAGAAAGGAACATACACTTTATGAGAGCATCGAACATGTATCTGTACACCCTGCGGGAAGTGCCCGCAGAAGCTGAGATCGCAAGCCATATCCTGCTGCTGCGCGCCGGATTCATCCGCAAGCAGGTGGCGGGAGTTTACGCATATCTGCCCCTGGGTACCCGGACGCTCCGCAAGATCGAAAACATCGTGCGGGAAGAGATGGACAACATCGGCGCTCAGGAGATCAAGCCCAGCATCCTGGAACCGGCGGAACTCTGGGAAGAATCCGGCCGCTGGACCGCTTACGGCCCCGAGCTGTGGCGCATCAAGAACCGGGACGGCAGAGATTTCTGTCTCGGACCCACCCATGAAGAGGTCTTTACGGACATCGCCCGTCAGAACATCACGTCCTACCGGCAGCTTCCGGTACAGCTGTACCAGATCCAGAACAAGTATCGGGACGAAGCCCGTCCCCGCTTCGGCCTTATCCGCAGCCGCGAGTTCGTCATGAAAGACAACTACAGCTTCGACCGGGATACGGAAGGTCTGGACAAGTCCTATCAGCTGAACTATGACGCCTACTGCAACGTGTTCGACCGCTGCGGACTCAACTACAGACCGGTCGAGGCGGACACCGGCGCCATCGGCGGCACCGGCTCCCACGAGTTCTGCGCGCTGTGCGAAGTGGGCGAGGAGACCATCCTGTACTGCGACCACTGCGACATGGCGGCCACCGACGAGAAGGCCGACTTCCGCGACGCGGTGATGCCGCAGGAAGACGAAAAGCCCCTGGAAAAGAAGCTGACCCCGGGCACGAAGACCATCGAAGACGTCTGCAATTTCCTGGGTCTGCCCCAGGACAAGAGCATCAAGGCGCTGCTGTACCAGGTCCAGGTGACCAACGACGATCCCATCCGCTACGTGGCAGCCTTCATCCGCGGCGACCGGCAGGTGAACGAGATCAAGCTGGTCAACGCCCTGGATATCCCGGAATTCGCCCTCACCATGGCGGACGAAGCGGCTATGGCTGCAGCGACCGGCTGCGTGGGCGGCTTTACCGGCCCCATCGGCCTGCACGACTGCACCATCGTCGTCGACAGCGAGCTGGTGAACGCCAAGAACATGTGCGCAGGCGCCTGTGAAGAAGATCATCACTACATCAACGTCAACTACGGAAGAGACTACAAGGCCGACATCGTAAAGGACATCAAGCTGCTGCAGGAAGGCGATCCCTGCCCGGTCTGCGGCCAGCCTGTCCGCTCCGCCCGCTCCATCGAAGTGGGTCAGGTCTTTAAGCTCTTCGACAAATATTCCAAGGCTCTGGGGCTCACCTATAAAGACGAGAACCAGCAGGACCAGCTGGTCCAGATGGGATGCTACGGCATCGGCGTAAGCCGCACCATGCAGGCCATCGTGGAACAGCACCACGACGAACACGGCATCATCTGGCCCATGAGCGTCGCTCCCTACCACGTCATCATCGACCTGGTGGGCATTAAGGACGAGACGCAGAAGGCTCTGGCGGAGGATCTCTATGCGAAGCTGCAGAAGGCCGGCGTGGAAGTCATCCTCGACGACAGAGACGAGCGTCCCGGCGTCAAATTCAAGGATGCGGACCTCATCGGCATTCCCATCCGCATCGTCGTAGGCAAGAAGGCTGCCGACGGCATCGTAGAATACAAGCTCCGCAGAGGCGGGGATGTGCTGGAACTGAGCGCGGACGAAGCGCTGGCGAAGGCCGTTGAACTCGTAAATGCAGAAAGGTACGGTAAATAGCATGGCAAAGATCGTTAGAATCGAAATGGAAGACGGCGGCGTAATGAGAGCGGAACTCTATCCCGAGACCGCACCCATCACCGTGGCGAATTTCGAAAAGCTGGTAAAAGACGGCTTCTATGACGGGGTCATCTTTCACCGGGTCATCCCCGGCTTTATGATCCAGGGCGGCGACCCCACCGGCACCGGCATGGGCGGCCCCGGCTGGAACATCAAGGGCGAATTTGCCGCCAACGGCGTGCCCAATAACCTGAAACACACCGCAGGCGTGCTCTCCATGGCGCGCGCGATGGACCCCAACTCCGGCGGTTCCCAGTTCTTTATCATGGTGGACGACGCACCCCATCTGGACGGGCAGTATGCAGCGTTCGGCTGTCTGATCGAGGGGCTCGACGTTGCCCGCAAGATCGTGTCTGCCCGCCGCGATTTCCGGGACAAGCCTCTCGAAGACCAGAGAATGAAGCGGGTCACCATCGAGGAGGAATAGCATGAAGATCTACAACACCATGAGCCGCAGAAAAGAAGAACTCGTTCCGATGGATCCGTCGGAACTCAAGATGTACGTCTGCGGTCCTACCGTATATAACTTTATCCACATCGGCAACGCCCGTCCGTTCGTCGTGTTCGATACCATGAGAAAGTATCTGCAGTACAGAGGCCAGAAGGTGAAGTACGTGCAGAACTTTACGGACGTGGACGATAAAATCATCAACCGCGCGAGAGAAGAGCATATCGGCGCCATGGACGTGGCGAACAAGTATATCGACGAGTATTTTAAGGATGTAAAGGCTCTCAACATCACCCCGGCGGATGTTCACCCCAGAGTGAGCGAGACCATGCCGGAGATCATCGCCTTCGTGCAAGGCCTCATCGACAAGGGCCTGGCCTACGAGGTGGACGGTGACGTCTATTACAGCACCCGCAAGTTCCCGCGCTACGGCCTGCTGTCCGGCAACTTCATCGAGAATCTGGAAGTCGGCGCCCGCATCCCCGAAGGCGAAAAGAAGCAGGATCCGCTGGACTTCGCGCTGTGGAAAGCGCAGAAGACGCCCGACGAGATCGCCTGGGATTCTCCCTGGGGCAAGGGCCGTCCCGGCTGGCACATCGAGTGCTCCGCCATGAGCAAGAAGTATCTCGGCGAGACCATCGACCTGCACTGCGGCGGCGAAGACCTGCAGTTCCCGCACCACGAGAACGAGATCGCACAGTCCGAAGGCCTGTCCGGCAAGAAGTTCTCCAACTACTGGATGCACAACGGCTTTATCACCGTCAACGACGAGAAGATGAGCAAATCGCTCAACAACTTCTTTACCGTGCGCGACATCTTAAAGGAATACGACGGCGAAGTGCTGCGCTACTTCCTGCTGTCCGCCCAGTACAGAGGGCCGATCAACTTCTCCGACACCCTGATGGAAGAGGCGAAGACGGCGCTGGAGCGCATGCGCAACTGCAGACGCGACCTGAAGAGCGCCATCGCTTCCGGCACCGGTGCGATGACCCCGGAAGAGGCCAACAAACTGGCGGATCTGCAGAAGCATAAGAACAAGTTTATCGAGTGCATGGACGACGACCTGAACACTGCAGGCGCCATCGGTGCGATCTTCGAACTCATCCGCGATATCAACACGAACCTGCGGGAGACCTGCAGCAAGGAATTTGCCGAAAAGATGTGGCAGATGCTGGATGAGCTCACCGGCGTGCTCGGCATCCTGAGAAAGGACGACGAGGATGCGGTGGATACCGAACTGCAGGAACTGATCGACAAACGCGCCGAAGCCAGAAAGAACAAGGACTGGGCGACGGCAGACGCCATCCGCGACCAGCTGGCTGCCATGGGCATTACGCTGAAGGATACGCCCCAGGGCGTGCAGATCATCCGCACGGCGCCCAAGGCAGAGCCCGCCAAGGAACCTGCAAAGGTGCAGGGCGGCAAGCTGCGCGCCATCATGAACGATGCCGACGGACAGTAAATGAGAGAAGTCGACTATAAAAACTACAACAGCATCGCCCTGGCCTTTATGGGCGATGCTGTTTATGAGCGGTTTATCCGGGAGCGCATCCTGCGGAGCGGCAAGACCGGGGCGGATAAGATGCACCGGGCAGCCGTGCGCTACGTGAAGGCGGCGGCGCAGGAGCTTTCGCTGCGGGAGATGCTGGACGATTTGACGGAAGACGAACAGGTCGTGGTGCATCGCGCCCGCAACCATAAGATCACTTCCAAGCCGAAGAACGCAGACCCGCTCACCTACAAGATGGCTACCGCCTTCGAAGCCCTGCTCGGCTACCTGTATCTGTCCGGCCAAAGCGAACGGCTGGCGGAGCTGATGGAGCGGGCGGCGGAGACTATTGAAAAGGCATAATCATAACCGGTGGAAGATTCACCGGTTATTTTGTTCGTTGAAACTTGTTTGTGCAATTTTATACAAACAAGTTTGTTGACAAGTACGAATCTTGTTTGTATAATTTTGTACAAATAAGTTTGCAAAAAGGATACCTTTATGAATTATCAATTTGCACAGGACATAAAAGTTGTAATAGAGCTGCTGGGGCTTTCACACTCTGATTTTGCGAGGGAATTGAAAATCTCAAGATCAACCTTGAATAATTGGTTAAGCGAAAGCCATGAGCCGGATGACAGGAATGTAAAAGCTTTCTACGAGTTTACCTATTCGAAGGGTGTTCAATTAAATAGGATCAAGGAACAGCTTTATACCGAAGAAACCTCTGCTTCCAATGGATTGCTTCTATTCCACGGTTCAAAAACAGGAATCGAAGGCATGCCGGATCTAAAACATGCAAAAAATCAAAACGACTTCGGCCCTGGTTTTTATTGCGGAGATACCATGGAACAAGCGATCACATTCGTTGCAGCTTATCCGAATGCTTCGCTTTATATGGTTAAATTCAATCCTGAAGGACTTCAAAGATGTGAATTTCATGTGGATCAGGATTGGATGCTGACAGTTGCGTATTATCGGAATCTGTTGGAATCATATAATGATTCTAAAATTGTCCGTAAACTGGCAGAAAGAGTAGAAAATTCCGATTATGTTATAGCTCCGATTGCAGATAACCGTATGTTCGAGATCATCGACCAGTTTATCGATGGAGAACTGACTGACGTGCAATGTCAGCATTGTCTTTCTGCAACCAATTTGGGAACGCAGTATGTATTTCGTACGCAAGAGGCGATGCGCCAGGTGCAGCTTCTCGAACATTGCTTTCTTTCCGATACGGAAAAGCATCGGTATATGCAGCTGAAACAAGATAATTATGCTGTCAACCGGGATAAGGTGAAAGTCGCCAGGAAGCAGTACCGAAATCAAGGCAAATATATTGAGGAGATTCTGCAATGAGACAAATCGATTCTTATGGGCTAAAATCCTGCAGTTTTCAGGCAGATATTTTTGAAAAATCGCTTCATCTTACTTCGTGCAGTTCCCGGATCTTTATCCGCCGTTTTATGCTGTCTGAATTCGCAAGACGGATGGATCAATCCGGCATATTGTTTGAAAGTACAGACAGTATACAGGCGATCCAGGAAATCGAACTGCAATATGGTCCGAGTGCCTACGGACAGAGCCATTATAATGCGGATAATATGTATTGGATTGGCTATCTTTATCGATTCTGGTGTTATACCGAACAGATATCCAGCCGGCAGGTCTATAAAGTCGTAAAACCGGATGAATTAAATCAATTATATCTGCCATATCATACGCTTGACCCTGCGATGGCTATTGCGCGGATCAAGGAGGCCAAAGGAATTGGATCGAATGACCTAACCCAAAGAGGCGTTGAGATCTTAAGGCAGATACGGAGGGCAAACCAGAATGTCTAAAGATCAAGATCCCAATCTGTTTGCAGCCTTCCCAGGGAATTTCTATCATGTATTCTACGGAGTCAACCGGGAATTGATGCAACAGGCGTTGAGCAAACTCTATACCGCGACAAAGTTTGGTACATCGTATACACTTACTTTCGAAGAGGCCTGTGATCTGGTAGAAGAGGTTGTTTTGTCAGCGGACTTTTCCGTAGATGCCGGAGAAGAGGTTCTGGATGGTTCTCGTGGAACCGCTCAATTTGTGTTGCGCCGATTAAAGTCTTGTGGTTGGCTTTTGGAAGAAGTCGGTGAAAATTATCAACGCTTTCTGCATTTTCAGGATTATGCTGTGGATTTTCTGCAAGCTGTCCGCAAGATCAGTTCCCGAGAAACGGAAGAATACAGTGGTTTTATCTATACAATCTACCAATTGCTCAAGTCAGTCGATTCTCTTCATGGCGACATAGCATTAGAGCGTGCATATTCGAATACAGAGGACCTTTTCCGGCAATTAGCATCTCTAAATACGAATATCAAAAAGTATATTCAACGCCTGGTAGACGAAGAAAATAAGGATGATTTGCGAGCGCTGATGTCGATGCTTCTGGAAGAGTATCAAGTAAAGGTTGTAGATCGATCATATTACAATCTTACGACAAAAGATAACCCTGAGAAATACCGGGCATATGTGCTGGATCGAATGATTGAGATCGGGACGGATACTGTATTGATGGATTCGATTACCCGCCAGCGTGCAGAACGCAAAGGAGAAACTTACGAAGAGGCTTTCAATCGAATCCAGGAACAGATGGATTATATTGAAATTTGCTTTGAATCCATTGATGGGCTGATGGATGAGATCGATCATAAAAATAACAGATACATCCATTCTGCGTTGGCCAGGATCACATTTTTACTGGAAGCTCATGATGATTTGGAAGGGAAAATCAACCGGGTGCTAAAAGCGTTACTTGCGGGACGTATTGAACCATCGGATTTGTTTTCTTTGTATCGTGTCATATATTTGGATGACGATTCCTTATATACCCCAAAGAAAAAGAGACTGCGCGTGAAGCAAAGTTTTGCTGATGAGCCGACTATAGATGAAGAGGCTCTTCGCAGTTTTCAGAAGTTGTTGGAACAGGAACGCAGATTTTCCAGGAAGAATGTCGAAGGCTTTTTCTTGGATCAACTCAAAGATAATGATGAGATTCTGGCATCTGACTTGGCTGTTTCCAGCTTTGATGAGTTTACTTTTATGGTACTGGGATACCTTTATGCCAGCGACGAAAACAGTCCGCTTTGCGTGATCAATGAAGACCAGGAGATCCATGCGAATGGATACCGGTTTAGACAGTTCCGTTTCAGGAGAAGAAATAATGGATAAGTCTAGAAGTGCACAACAGTTCGCAAAAAATTACGCACGTTTAACGGAAACGGAGAGAACTGAATTCTCCAGAATTGCAAACAAACTTTTGTCTTCCAGTTTTTTGTGTGGGCAAAAGGATAATGATCGGGAAGATTATTACTCCATCGAACGGATGACTAGTTTGTACAGGGATTATTTTGCTATAACAGACTATGAAGTAATCGTACATCCTACAGAGAAAGTTGTGCAATTGAAAAGCCTTGAACATTACAACCATCTGAATTTGAAATTAAACGAGAGTGTCTTATTGCTGTTGCTGCGTAAACTTTACGCACAAAAGGCGAAAGAGATCTCTCTGCATGAGAATATCGTGATATCCGTAGAGGAACTTCATTTCGAGATAGAGGAGATCGGATGGTTTACAAAACGTATGAACAAAACGGATTTCCGAAACATATTGCGCATTCTGAAGCGGTTTAATCTGATCGAAAACATCGGAGAATTGGAACGAGATGAATCGATGCTTATCTTGTACCCCAGTTTATTGTATGCGGTCCCTTATGAGGAAATCTCGGAGATCGATAAGCTGATCCGTAGTTATGGAAGGGAGGACGCCAATGAAATTATTGACGAAGATCCTGCTGATTAACTGGCACATGTTTACCTGCAGTGAAATCGAGGTGAACAGAAACATTCTGATTACAGGACACAATGGTGCAGGGAAATCTACTCTTCTGGATGCTGTGCAATATGTTCTGACTGGCGGTAGGACAAAATTTAATCTGGCTGCAAATGAGGACGGCGCACGTCGGCTGGAAGGATATGTGCGCGGCAAGCTTGGCATGGAATCGCAGGAATGTCTGCGCACGGGTGATGTAGTAACACATATTGCCTTAGAATTTTATGACGAAGAAGAAAAACGTCCTTTCGTATTGGGTGCCGTTATTGATCTGCCGGAAGGCGGCCGGTGCAGTGAACATTTTTATGTGATTTACAAAACAAAGATACAAAAAAGGTTCTATATTCCGAAAGGAAACGAAGTTTGCAATAAGAGGGCTTTTGAGTCTTCGTTGCGGCGTTCTGATCTGAAATATTACTTTGCCCAGAACAAAGGAGATGCGAGGAGGCTTGTCAGTACTACATTCGGCCTGCATTCAAAATATTCAGATCTTATCCCCCGTGCATTGGCATTTAAGCCGATTGGTGATCTGAATGATTTCATGTTTCGCTTTCTGCTGCCGGAAGAAAAGGTCAATATTGACTCTTTACGGGAAAATGTACGATTATATCGCAATTTCGAGCAGACGTTGCAAGAACAACAGGAACGGCTCGCAATGCTGGAGTCGATTGATGCCTCTGGCCGTAAAATAGAAGAACTGGAACTTGGTTTAAAGATTTCCTCCTACATCAACGGCCGCATATTTGTTAACCAAAATAAAACGAGATTAGAAGAGCTCCACAGGGAGTCAGCTTCACATCAGCACAGTCTGAGGGTGTGTGAGGAGAAAGAGGCATCACTGAGGGGTTTACAGGAGGATATAGACCGGCAGATCGCAGGGATCAACAGTCAGATCTCTACAATGGATCCAGGCGGGCGGATTCCGGCTTTAGAAGAAAGAAAGCGCTTTATGATGCGCTCCTTTGCGGAAAGTCAAAGATGGCTAGCGAATTTTCAGAAGAGCTATAAGCAGGATCTTATTAATTTGGAACGGATGCGGGTCATGGAAGGAGTTGCCCGTCCGGAAGCAGATGATATTACAGATCCTGCCATCATCTCTTTTCTGCAAAGCATGCGGGATCGCATTTCTCGCTTGAAAGAAGAAAATGTCAGCCGTAGGACTGAAATTAATATCGAATTGGCGAAAGCACAGAAGGATGTTTCAGAGATCGTAGAGCGTGTAAAGGTGCTGGAACAGAGAAAACACCCATATGAGAAAAATGTACAGTCACTAATAGAAATCCTGACGGAACAGCTTTGCAAAGTGGCTGGCAGGGAAATTCATGTAAAACCTTTCTGCGAGTATCTGGAAGTCGCAGATGAGCAATGGAGAGATGCATTAGAAGGGTACCTGAATACACAGCGTTTTGATTTATTTGTAGAGCCTGCTTTTTTTCGGGCGGCTTCCCGCATTTATGAACAATTCAAAGGATCGCTGGGGATTTATGGCGTCGGTATCGTGGATGCCGGAAAACTGGAAGCATACAGCGAGATTCCAAAGGGTACATTGGCCGAAAAGGTCTCTGTTGATAATATTTATGCACGCAGATACGCGAATTTGCTACTGGGAAGAGTCGTTTGTGAAGAAGACGTCGAACTGTTGAATACACACATTCAAGCAATCACTCCATCATGCATGGTCTATCGCAACTTTACCGTCCGAGCTATTCATCCGTCTGTTTACAGGAAACCATTCTTAGGACTGAAAGCAGTAGAGATGCAGTTGGTAACAGCGAGAGAGGAATTGTCGCAGAAGAAAACAGCATTACAGCTTGTGAACCGTAGAAAAAAGGATGCGGAGGATCAAAAAGGCATACTGGATGTCATGGACTTGTCCTATGTCGATTCTTTTGCGCAGAATCAACAGCAGTACATAACGGTAAGGGATGAACTGGATGCCGTGTCCCGGCAGCTCGAAGAACTTCAAAATGATCCAAATTGGCTCACTCTTACCCGCCAGAAGGAAGAATTGGAAGTGTCCCGCAGCACTTATACGACAGAGATTGCAAATATTCAATCAAAATCCTCCATGCTGAAAAGCGAACTGATGAACATGCAGCGGGAGGAGGAAGAAATCCTTAATTCGCTTCAGGTAATCGAAACCGCAGAAGCCGCCGCAAAAGATGAACTCTTGGATTATCAGGCCGAAGTAGATCGCACTTACGAATCACTCCAAAAAAATGCCCGTTATGACTTTAACCGTATGGCTCATCAAAATAATCTTCGAAAGAAGCAGATTGAAGATGATCTCTCTAATGTGATTCGAGTGTTGAAGGATGAAATGCACGATTTTAATCTTCGGACATCGTTCGGATTTGAAGAATCCTTGGAAGCATTAGGACAATATCGCCAACACTACCTTAAGCTTCGAACAGTAGAAATCGAAAAAGTGCGGAATCAGTCGATAGAGGCTCGGATTAAATGTGAGAAATCTTTCCAGGAGGATTTCATTTCCACGCTTCGAGATCGAATCAACCAGGCAAAGAAAAGCCTGAAGCAGTTGAATCGATCGCTGGAAGATAAAGATTTTCAAGGAGATCACTATGCCTTTGTTGTCGGACCAAGCAACGATCCAGCATTCAGCTTGTATTATAGAATTCTTTGTTCCGGCGAAGATTTTCAGCGGAACACGATCTTCATGGAAGAACTTTCAGAACATAATCGGAAGTTGATGGAAGAACTGTTCACAAAGCTCGTTGCAACGGATAATGGTGAACGCAATGAACGGCTTCTGCAGGATTTTACAGACTACCGCAAATATATGCACTATGACATAAAAATCACGCACGCGAATGGACAAGTCACGATGTTCTCCAAAGTGAACCGGGAAAAGAGCGGCGGAGAAACTCAGACTCCGTTCTATGTGATTATTGCGGCATCATTTGACCAACTTGCGCAAAATAGGAGGGTTGCAAGCACCGGCTGCTTAGTACTTTTTGATGAGGCGTTCAACAATATGGACGAAAACCGCATTGAGGCGCTGATGAAGTTCTATCGATCACTAAATATTCAGCTGATGATTGCCGTACCTGAAGGTAGGGTACGTAATATTATGCCTTACAGCGATACTACATTGCTTCTCGTGAAAACACAGAATTGCATTACAAACAAGGCGATTATACATGAAATTGAAAGCTGAAGATATTCTGGAGAAATTAATAGAAAAGTTTGAGAGATCCAAACTCTCGAAGGAAGGAAGCTCCCGTAATCTACGGATTTTGCTTTATGCCGATCGAGACTTTCCGGATTATTTTCGGATGGATCATTATCAGGAATCTCGGATTCTGGATGACGATTTAAAGCAGTATGAAGCTCGGGGTTGGGTTCGGCTGACATGGGATGATGGGTTGCTGAATACAGTAGAATTAATAACGGATCAGGCAGAAACAGCCGCCCGTTTTCTTCATCGGCCTATCCGCAGTGTACATAATAAAAACCTCTATGATCTTCTGCAGCGTTATGAGGGTCAAGGGATCGATCTTTATTTACAGGAAGTAGAACATCGCCTCACATCATTCCGCGGGGTCTCTGCTTTGACTTTTGACGATCCACACCTTCAGGAAGATCTATTAAAAACGCTCTGCGCGATAATTAATCTGTCTTCAGATATCTCGGAACGCGTTTTTTCCGTGAGAGTTTTAGGAAATTCGAAAGCTTTTGAACGGATCCGTACGAAAATCGTCCATATATTGAGACAATTCTTTTCCGCAGAAGACGAAGAAACAACGGAGGATGTGCTTGCCCAGTTTCATGTTCTGAAGAACCCGGGACATTTGATGATCAAAGGTCATGGCAGGCTCATGGTAGGGTCATCGATCATCCAAATTGAAGATTTTCAGGAAGGTTTGACCCTGACATCTGCTGATATAGAGAATATTATTTTTGAAACCATTCCAACTTCATGTATCATGACTGTTGAAAACCTGACAAGCTTTTATAACTGTAGCAAGCAGGATACATTGATTCTCTATTTAGGCGGTTATCATAATACGGTTCGAAGAACCTTTTTGCAGAAGATATACGAATTGTTCCCGGAGAAAAAATATCTGCATTTTGGTGACATAGATGCGGGCGGTTTTTATATTTTAGAACATTTGAAAACGAAAACCGGAATACCCTTTTCCCCTTATCGAATGGGTGTTGAAGAACTGCGAACTCATGAAAAATAT
Source organism: Bacillota bacterium (assembly GCA_017626845.1). Classification (GTDB taxonomy): domain Bacteria; phylum Bacillota; class Clostridia; order Peptostreptococcales; family Anaerovoracaceae; genus RUG11894. The sequence goes on along the minus strand of JAGAHX010000035.1, from coordinate 39,837 downwards.
ACGATTCCATTAACGCAGAATGACCGTATCCGCTTAGAAAAGCTGATTTCAATACCGGATTACTCGAATACGATTCAATATATGTTGGAACATAATGTGAAATTGGAACAAGAGGCGTTGATCGAATGTCTGTAAATGTGACAGAAAATTTAGAAGTTTCCATCCGCGCCTCTAGAGTAATTTTCAAACTTCTTTCGTTCCAAGGCATATATCGTATGATAAAATAACTCTTTAGAGACCATACCTTAACAATAGACTCAGAAAGACCCGGTATCCCTTTATGACCTACTTCAGCCAGTTTCTCGGGCTTCCGCGGCAGGTGTACATCCTGTGCCTCGTCCGCTGGATCTCCGGGATGGGCAGCCTCGTATTCACATTTTCGTCCCTCATCCTCACCGGCATGGTGGGGCTCACCACGAAGCAGGCCGGCATCGTCGCGATGCTGTATGCCACAGCCAACGTGGTCGGCGCCATCGTGGGCGGCAAGATGGCGGACTTTTACGGACGCAAGAAGATCTACCTGTGGTTTACAGTGGTCACCTGCTGCTTTTACGTGCTGGGCAGTTTCTACTGCACCACGATCTGGATCGTTCCCATCTCCATCTGCGCCTTTTTCTTCGGAAGCGGATGCTACCCCATCGTGTCCGCCATGGTAGCGGACAGCGCCAAAGGGCCCAAGAGCGCGGAATGCTTTTCGCTGCTGTATCTGAGCCATAACCTCGGCTTTGCCGTCGGTCCTGCGCTGGGCGGCGCGCTGCTGGCGGATCACCTGCCCTGGGTGTACCGCATCCAGGCCGGCATGTTCCTGTTTGCGGCGCTCATCCTGTATATCTGCACCATAGAAGTATATCAGGTACCGACGAAGGAAGAGCGGGCAGCGCTGCGCATGCGCAAAAAGGCGGACCATTACACCGCATCGGAACCGGAGAGCACTCTGCACGAGAGCACGTTCAAGATGCTGCTGAAGACGAAGATCCTGCTGATCTTCATCGTCACCCTGGCCATCGCCACGATGCTGTACTGCGGCATCGGCTTTATCCTCCCGCTGCAGTTCAAGGATGCCTTCGGCCTGGCCGCCGGCGGCAGCTACAGCGGCCGGATCTGGACGGTCAACGCCCTGATGGTGGTCTTCGGAACGCCGGTCATCATGCGGTACACGAAGACGCATCACCAGTTCAACTGCATGGCGCTCGGATGCCTGCTCTACGCTGTCGGTTTCGGCGCGTACGGCTACATCAAGGCGCTGCCCCTGTACTTCCTGGCGGTGGTCGTCTGGTCCATCGGCGAGATCCTCATCTCCACTGGCGCCGGCGTCTTTATCGCGGAGCACAGTCCGGCCAGCCACGTGGCGCGGTTCCAGTCCCAGTACGACATGGCCCGCTCCATCGGCAGAGGCCTCGGCCCATTCCTTTTCGGCGAGCTGCTGACGTATCTCAATTACAGGCAGACCTGGACTATCAACGCGGTCTGCTGCATCGTTATCGCGGCGTACTGCTGGTTTATCTTCAAGGGCGAGATGGCAAAGAAGGCAAGGGGAGAATCCGTTTAATTGCATTACCTAGATAACTTTGCCGGATTAGGCAGACAAGTATATATCCTGTGCCTGGCGCGGGTGCTGGGGGCGATCAGTTTCCTGACCTCCTTCATGACCCCGCTGCTGTACAAAGACGTGCTGGGCATGGATTCCTTCGAGTCCGGCATCTGGATCTCCGTCAGTTACGGAGCCGGCATCTTCGGCACCATGGCCGGCGGCTGGGCCGCGGACCGCATGAGCCGCAAGAAAGTCTCCTGCTTCATCCTGGTGATCGTCGGGCTCACCCAGTTCTGGGCGGCGGCCGTATGCCGCAGCCGCGGCGTCATCGCCCCCGTCGTGATCGGCTTCGGCGCGGGTTACGGGCTGTTTCCGGTGCTCTCCGCCATGGTGGCGGACGTGTGCAAGCCGGAAAAGAGCACCGAGAGCTTCTCCCTGATGTATCTGGTGCAGAACGTGGGATTTGCCGCAGGGCCCGCCATCGGCGGTTTCCTGTTCCACAAGCACCTGGTGGGCATGTTCGTGCTGGACGGGGTCATCAGCTTTCTGTCCGTCCTCGTCGTGGCGCTGTTCGCGGAGGATCATTATGACCCGGCCAGAAACGCCCTGGCGCCGTCCTTCGAGGGAGGAAGACGGTCGGGCAGCACGATCAAGCTGCTCTACGCCAGAAAGCCGCTGTTCATTTTCGTGTGCAGCATGCTGGTCATCAGCATGTGCTACCAGATGCTCAACTTCAACCTGTCGCTGCAGATGTCCGACCTGTTCGGCGTCGCGGACGGCAGCCGTTATTCCGGACTTATCTGGACGGTCAACGGTATCGTGGTCATCCTGCTGACGCCCCTCATCGTTACGGTGACGAAGCGCAGGCACCAGTTCCTCAACATGGCGGCGGCGCTCCTGTTCTACGCGGTGGGCTTCGGCATGTACGGCTTCGTGAAGAGCGTGTGGCTGTTCTTCGCTTCCACCGTCATCTGGACGGTGGGTGAGATCATGATCAACACGGGGTCTGCCGCCTTTATCGCGGCGAACTCCCCGGCCACCCATGTGGCGCGCTTCCAGTCCACGCTGGAGACGGCGACGGCGGCGGGCAAGACTTTCAGCCCGGTGCTGTACGGCGCGCTGCTGAACGTCATCAGCTACGAGGGCAGCTGGCGCATGAACGCGCTCATCTGCATCGCCATTTCGATATTCCTGGCGGCTATGTACCGCCGCTATGCGGTTCCCAAAGGAGGTTCCCATGAGTAAAGCAGACGGTATCTTCGTGAATATGTGCAAAGAGATCCTGGATCACGGCTATTCCACGGAAGGGCAGGTCGTCCGGGCGAAGTGGGCGGACGACGGTGCTCCGGCTCACACCCGCAAGATCTTCGGCGTCTGCAGCCGCTACGATCTGCAGGAGGAATTTCCCGCGCTCACCCTGCGGCCTACGCCCATGAAGAACGCCATCGACGAGATCCTCTGGATCTGGCAGAAAAAGTCCAACCGGGTGGCGGATCTGCACAGCCACATCTGGGACGCCTGGTCCGGCGGCGACGGCACCATAGGCAAAGCTTACGGCTATCAGCTGGGCGTCAAATACAAGTTCGCCCAGGGCGAGATGGACCAGGTGGACAACGTGCTGTGGCAGCTGAAGAACTCTCCCTACAGCCGCCGCATCATGACCAACATCTACAACTTCGCGGATCTGTCGGAGATGGGCCTGGAGCCCTGCGCCTACTCCATGACCTTTAACGTGACGGGCGATCGTTTAAATGCAATCCTCAATCAGAGATCCCAGGACGTGCTGGTCGCCAACAACTGGAACGTGGCGCAGTATGCGGTGCTGGTGCACATGTTTGCCCAGGTGAGCGGCTTAAAGCCCGGCGTGCTGGTGCACATGATCTCCGACGCGCACATCTACGACAGACACGAGCCCATCGTGCGCGAGCTGATCGAGCGTCCCCAGTATCCGGCGCCGAAGTTTAAGATGAATCCCGACGTAAAGAACTTCTACGACTTTACGCTGGACGATTTTGAATTCGAAGACTACCAGGCAGGCCCCCAGGTAAAGAAGATCCCCGTGGCGGTATAGGAAAGAACCATGAGCAAAAGAGACAATCCCAGACTGTGGGAAAAAGTGAATAAAGACGGAAAGAACAAGCGGAGCAACCACTCCATCGGCCGCGACGGCAGACTGCAGAAGGACAGCAGCCCCAAGCCGGCAGGCAGGACCTCCCGGGCGCACGGCATGCGTTCCGCAAAGCCGGCTGCGGATTTCGAGCTGAATCCGAACCTCATCATCGGGCGCAATCCGGTGACGGAAGCCATCAAGTCCGGCCGCAGCATCGACAAGATCCTGATGCAGAAAGACGCGGAAGGCTCCGCAAAGAAGATCGCTTCCATGGCCAGAGAAGCGGGCCTGCAGATCCAGTACGTGGATAAGATCGTGCTGGACAAGATGTGCCCCGGCCGGCCCCATCAGGGCGTTGCAGCCTATGCTGCCGCCAAGGAATACGCGGATCTGGACGACATCTTCGCGGCGGCGGAAGCGAAGGGGGAAGACCCCCTGCTCGTGCTGCTGGACGGCCTGGAGGACCCCCACAACCTGGGCGCGGTGCTGCGCAGCTGCGACGGCGCGGGGGCCCATGGCGTGGTCATCCCGGCGAGAAGAGCCGTCGGCCTTACCGAGACTGTGGCGAAGGCCAGTGCCGGCGCCATAGAATACGTGCCTGTCGTCAAGGTGACGAACCTGGGCCAGTGCATCGATAAGCTGAAGGAGCGCGGCGTCTGGATCGCAGCGGTGGACATGGACGGCGAGAACTATTCCGATGCGAAGCTCACCGGACCGCTGGCGCTGGTCATCGGCGGCGAAGGCCAGGGCGTGTCCCAGATCGTCCGCAGCAAGGCGGATTACATCGTGTCCATCCCCATGAAGGGACGGGTGAACTCCCTGAACGCCTCCAACGCGGCCGCCATCCTGCTGTACGAAGTGGACCGGCAGAGAACGCTGGCGGCAAAGGAGTAGGGCGATGAAGGCTATCGCTGCGGTGGATCGCAATTTGGCGATCGGCAAAAACGGAGAGCTGTTGTTCCGCATCCCTTCGGATCTGGCGCATTTTAAGGCGGAGACGATCGGGGGCATCGTCATCATGGGCCGCAAGACCCTGGAATCCATGCCCGGCGGAAAGCCGCTGCCCGGGCGTCACACGCTCGTTCTGAGCAAATCGCTGGAGAGCGGCCTGTGGATCCGGGAAAAGAAGGGCAAAAAGTGGCTGTACGGCGTCTTCCCCGACGTGCCGTCGCTGCTGGATTTTCTCGATCTGCCCCAGGACGGTCCCATTTCCGGTGACCCCCGCACCATCGCTGTGTGCGGCGGCGAGCAGATCTACCGGCAGCTGCTGCCTTACTGCAGCGAACTGGTGCTGACGGAGGTAGACGCGGAGGCGGAAGCCGACGCCTGGTTCCCGGATTTCCGGGAAGATGCGTCCTGGCGCATCGCTTCGGAGGGTGATCCCGTAACGGAAAACGGACTGACGTACCGCATCCGGCGGTACGCGCGCCAATAGCATGCAGGAGGAGCAGATCGTGAGCAACTTTGAGACACGGACCGATAAAGATCTGGCGATCCTGGCCGCGGAAGGCAACGCCGACGCGACCGATGCTTTGCTTGCCCGCTACAAGGATGCGGTGCGCAGCAAAGCCCGCAAGTTCTACATGCTGGGCGGGGACCAGGACGATATCATCCAGGAAGGCATGATCGGCCTGTTTAAGGCCATCCAGACTTACGATCCGGCAGGCGGCGCGTCGTTTAAGACCTACATGAACATCTGCGTGCACAACCAGATCCTGAACGCGATCGAGGCGGCTACGGCAAAGAAGCACACGCCGCTCAACAGCTCCGGCGATCTGTCCGCCGCCTGGGACATCCCGGCGGATGTAAGCTCCAACCCGGACGAGCTGGCGATCTACAGCGATACGATGCAGCTCATTCTTTCGGACGACGGCAAACTGCTCTCTCCCATGGAAAAGCAGGTGGCCCGCATGCTGGCGGACGGTCATAACTACCGGGAGATCGCGGCGCAGCTGGGTCGTTCTCCCAAGTCCGTGGACAACACCATTCAGCGCATCCGCAGAAAACTGAAAGACTTTTTCGATTAATGCGGATTTTCCTTGACAACCTGCCGAAGCACGCTTTATAATAATCAAGTCGCAAGTCTGCTGATATAGCTCAGTCGGTAGAGCGCATCCTTGGTAAGGATGAGGTCTCCAGTTCAAATCTGGATATCAGCTCCAAAAACTCCGAAGTTCTCTTCGGAGTTTTTCTTTTTTCGGCTTTTTGCTATAATCATACATATGGAAAGACTGACAAAGGAAAAGGGCAAAGCGCTGGTCCTGCGGACGGTGCGGCTCTTTCTCGACAACAACATGTTCGTGTATTCCGGAAATGCGACGCTGTTCATCATTACGGCGGCGTTTCCGTTTATCATGCTCATCATCGCGATCATCAACCTGGTCCCCTGGTACTCTCCTGCGGACGTGTCCGACGTGCTGTTTCAGCTGCTGCCGGATCTGGGCCAGGTCCGGGAACTGCTGGAATCCATGATGTCGAATCTGCGAAACCAGTCCGGCAGATTGCTGGCCTCCGCTGCCGCGCTCACCACCCTGTGGTCGGCCTCCGGCGGCGTAAACGCGATCCGGGTCGGGCTTAACCAGTTCGACGACGCGGAGAAGGAAAAGGGCGTCCACAATATCCTCAAACGCCTCGTTTTTACGCTGATGGTGGTCGTGCTCATCCCGGCGCTGCTGGTGTTCAACATGCTGGGCAGCTCCGTGCTGAACGTGGTCAACAGCATCCTGGAACGGATCGGCATCGAAGGCCTGGCGGAACTGGAAGAGACCCTCGCCTCGGTCTTCCACGTGAGCAACCTGATCGTGGCCGGCGTGGGCCTTTTGGCGGTCCTGATGCTCTACGCCTATCTGCCGATCACGCGGCACACGCTGAAGAGCCGTGTGCCGGGGGCGGTCTTTACGGGCGCGGCCTGGTTCCTGTTTACGAAGATCTTCTCCTTCGTCATCCCCCGGTTCTACCGCGCATCCAGCCTGTATGGCTCGCTGGCATCTCTGTTCCTGCTCCTGCTGTGGGTGCGGGTGATCATGATGATCCTGTTCGCCGGCGGTGCGTTCAACAGGGCGCTGGAGGAGGAAGGGATCGATACGGAGCGGCTGCTCCGCCGGAGAAAATAGACAACGATGGAACAGGACAAGAGCAAGTATTCCGAACGGATCGGAAAGGTAAAATTCAGCATCCTGCAGCAAGTCGCCCTCCTCTTCGTGTTGGGCGTCCTTGTGACGGGCTTTTTTACGTATTTTTCCCAGTATGATGCCGCAGATGAGAGCATCAAACAGCGGACGGCATCGCTGGCGGACGAGATCGGCGACGAAGTGACCATGGCGGTGAAGGAATATCCTGCCTATCCGTGGCTCATTCGCTATTGGTACGAAAACAGCGATTCCCTGGACATCGAATACGACGTGCGCTTTACCAAGGCGACCCAGACCGCCGGAAAGTGCATGCAGCTGCTGCTGCGCCACCCCGGATTCCGCCTGCAGTATGCGGAAGAGGCGGATCTGGAGGCCCTGCCGGAAAAGGATCAGAAACTTTACGCGGAGATCATCTACTCCTGGCTCATCACCCGGGTCAACGAGATCAAACAGGCCCACGGCGTGGATTATCTGTTCTGCGTTGTCTCGGATGACCCCTACAGCGAACAGTTCTTCCTATTCAGCGCGGCGGACCCCGGTTCGATCCGTGGCACGAACTACGAGGAAGTTTATCCGATCGGGGTCACCGTTACGGTGGCGGAGAGCCAGCAGAAGGCCATGCGCGACGCCAGGCAGAACTCCAGATATCTGGCGGATGCCGGCGATTACGTGGACTACTATGAACTGCTGGATACGGTCGACGGCCACGCTGTCCTCATCGGCATGACCTACAACCTGTCGGATATCCGGGCAAGCATCGAATCGCAGACTGACCGGAGCACAGCCCTAGCGGTGGCTTACCAGCTCTTCCTTTCGGCGATCTGCCTGGTGCTCATCCTGCTGACGGTGCTCAAACCGGTGCAGATGATCCAGCAGAGCATCCGCAAATACGAACAGAGCAAGGACAGCGAAGTCGTGCGGCAGGATCTGGCGCAGGTCCGCAGTACCAACGAGATCGGCCAGCTGAAGAACGACATCATCGTCATGACGGAGGAGATCGACGAGCATCTGCATCAGATCGAGTCCATCACGGCGGAGCGGGAACGCGTCGGCGCGGAGCTGGCGGTGGCCTCCCGCATCCAGTCCCGGTCTCTGCCGGGGGTGTTCCCGCCGTTCCCGGACCGCAGCGAATTCGACGTTTACGCCACGATGACCCCGGCAAAGGAGGTCGGCGGCGATTTCTATAACTTCTTCATGATCGACGACGATCATCTGGCGCTGATGATCGCGGACGTTTCCGGCAAGGGCATTCCGGCATCGCTGTTCATGATGATCACCATGGTGCTTCTGAAGACCGAGACGAAGGCCGGCGTAAGCCCCGCCGAAGTGCTGCGGCAGGTGAACGAACAGATCTGCTCGAACAATCCGGAGGAGATGTTCGTCAGCGTCTGGATGGGCATCCTGGAGATCTCCACGGGCCGGCTGACCGCTGTAAACGCGGGCCACGAATACCCGGTGGTAAAGCACGGTAACGGACCGTTTGAACTGTTGAAGGACGTCCACGGCTTCGTGGTCGGCGGCTTCGACGATATGACCTACGACGACTACGAGCTGCAGCTGGAGCCCGGTTCCCGCCTGTTCGTCTACACGGACGGCCTGCCGGAAGCCATGGCGGCGGAGCGCAGCATGTTCGGTATGGCCCGGATCGTGGAAACGCTGAACGAGGGTCCGGACAGTACGCCGAAGGAAGTCGTGGAGCACATGAGAGATGCGGTCAACCGCTTCGTGAAAGATGAGGAGCAGTTCGACGATCTCACCATGCTGTGCCTGTCCTACGAGGGCCCGGCAAAATAATACGAAACTCAGAAAGGTTGGAATTCTTTGATCTATACGTTGGAACTCATCGGCACCATCGCGTTTGCGATCTCGGGTGCCTCTGTCGGCATTAAAAAGAAAATGGATATTCTCGGTGTCGCCGTCCTGGCCATGACCACTGCCGTGGGCGGCGGCATTTTGCGCGACCTCATCATCAACGTCGCCCCGCCGGCCGCGTTCCGCGACCCGGCGTTTACGGTGACGGCGATCGCTGTGGGGCTCATCGCCTTCCTGCCCGCCGTGCGGGCGGATTACCGCCGCAAAGCCGAGTTTTACGAACAGATCCTGCTGGTGACGGATGCGCTGGGACTGGGCATCTTTACGGCGATCGGCATCCAGGCTGCCTACAGCGCCATTCCCTGGTGCAACGGCTTTCTGGCCGGTTTCGTCGGCGTGCTGACGGGCGTGGGCGGCGGTGTGATGCGCGATGTGATGGCTGGCGAGCAGCCCTACATCTTCGTGAAGCATTTCTACGCCAGCGCCTCCATTCTGGGCGCGGTCTACTGCGTCCTCACCTGGGGCCTCATGAGCCAGGCAGCATCTCTGCTGAGCTGTACAGCGTTGGTCGTGCTGCTGCGCATCCTGGCGGCCAAATTCCGCTGGAAGCTGCCCAAGGCGGAGTAGGGGCGCGGACCTGCGTTGCTTGGCATGCGGCGCAGGCCATTACGCCAAATTTGCAGTTTTTCGATTTGTGTCCTAGAAATCCTAAGACAAATCCCCTTATATGGAATGAATGACTTAGAAAATGGCTGGTTTCTAAGTCATTCTTTTTATATGGATCGATTTGTCATAGGATTTCTAAGCCAGTTTTTGTTTCGCAGCAAATTTGGCATAGATCACTGATGCCTGGAGCGCGGCGAACTCTTTGCCGGCCCGTTTTATTTTGAAAATGATTCTCAAATTCCTTGACAGATCCGGAGGTCACCCTTAAAATGAGAAAGGTTTTCAATTTCGCGGAAGGCGCGAACATGCAACAGGAGGAACCATGAACGTCCGCAATCAATACAACACGAGACAGCGCAGCAGGCTGCTGGAATACATGCAGACAGTGCCGGGGGAACACTTTACGGCGAAAGATGTGTGCGATTACTTCCAGGCCTGCGGCACACCCATCGGCGTGGCCACGGTCTACCGGCAGCTGGAGCGCATGGTGGAGGAGGGGCTCGTCAACAAATACATCATCGATGCCAACAGTCCGGCCTGCTTCGAATACGTGGACCGGCAGACGACCTGCGGGGAGGAGTGCTTCCACTGCAAATGCGAGAAGTGCGGCAAGCTCATCCACCTGCACTGCGAAGAGCTGGTGCAGATCCGCAGCCATTTAAAGGAAGAGCACCATTTTACGCTGGACCCGCTCCGTACGGTCTTCTACGGCCTGTGCGAGGACTGCGCGGCTGGGAGGTAGGCCATGAAGAGATTAGGCGCGCTCCTGCTGGCAGCCGTCATGCTCTTCGGCCTTGGTGCCTGCTCGGCCAAGGATGCCTCTTCGTATGACCCGGACCAGGCCGACCACGGTCCAAAGATCGTCTGCACGGCCTATCCCATCTGCGACTGGGCGAAGCAGATCCTGGGCGACGCAGCAGAAGAATGCCAGCTGGTGCTGCTGGGCGGCTCCGGCGTGGATCTGCACAGTTATCAGCCCTCGGTTGCGGACATCGCAGCCATCGCTTCCTGCGACCTGTTTTTCTATGTGGGCGGGGAATCCGACGAGTGGGTGGAAGACGCCCTGGCGATCGACCATAAGGATACCCGCGCAGCCTTCAGCCTGATGGAGATCCTGGAAGAGCGGCTGAAGGAAGAAGAACACAAGGAAGGCATGCAGGAAGAGGCGCACGGGCACGGCGCGGAGCACGAGGCTGATCCGGAGCACGAAGAAGACCCCGAGTACGACGAGCATGTCTGGCTTTCTCTGAAAAACGCCGAAATCTGCGTCGAAAAGATGACGGAGGCGATCTCTGCCCTGATGCCGGACAAAACCGCCGGATTTGCTCAAAATGCGGCCTCCTACGGGGTAAAACTGCAGGAACTGGACTCCCGCTTTGCGACAGCTGTAGAAGCAGCGCCCCAAAAGACCCTGCTGTTTGGCGACCGCTTTCCGTTCCGCTATCTCGTGGACGACTACGGCCTGGATTATTACGCGGCTTTCGCAGGCTGCTCCTCGGAGACGGCGGCGAGTTTCGAGACGGTCATTTTCCTAGCCGGCAAGATGGACGAACTGCAGCTGCCTGCCGTCTGCATCCTGGAGGATTCCGACGGAGCGCTGGCGAACACGATCTGCCAGGCCAGCACGGCCAAGGACCAGACCGTCGTAACGTTCGATTCCCTGCAGTCCGTTACGGCTGCGGATATCGCAGCGGGCAAGACCTATCTGTCCGCCATGGAAAACAACTTAGAAGCACTGCAGGATGCCCTGCGTTAGGAGCATATTTTGGCGATACTTACCGTAAACAATTTGACTATCGGCTACGAGGATCAGGAGGTCCTGTCCGGGCTCAACTTTTCCATCAACGAGGGGGATTATCTCTGCATCGTGGGCGAAAACGGCTCCGGCAAGACCACGCTGGTGCGCACCCTTCTCGGGCTCATCCCGCCCCGGGACGGCGAGATCGTCCGCGGCCCCGGCTTTGCCGCCGGCGAGATCGGCTACCTGCCCCAGCAGACCCAGGTGCAGCGGGATTTCCCCGCATCCGTACGGGAGATCGTGCTGTCCGGCTGCCAGGCGCGCAATGGCCTCCGGCCCTTCTACAGCAAGGAAGACAAGGCTCTTGCCGTCAAGAACATGGAGCGCATGGAGATCGCGGATTTTGCGGATCGCTGCTACCGCGATCTTTCCGGGGGTCAGCAGCAGCGCGTGCTGCTGGCGCGGGCCCTGTGCGCAGCCGAAAAGGTGCTGCTTTTGGATGAGCCGGTCACGGGCCTGGACCCGGTGGTGACCACCGACATGTACGGGCTTATCCGCAGCCTCAACAAAGAAGGGGTGACCATCCTGATGATCTCCCACGACATCGAAGCGGCGCTGCGCTATGCCACCCACATCCTGCACGTGGGCGAGCCGCTGTTCTTCGGCACGAAGGACCAGTACCTGGGCAGCGAGATCGGGCGGCTGTTCGCCGCGCGGGAAGGGAGGCCCCACCATGAGTAATTTTCTCTGGTATCTCTCGTTCCCCTTCGTGCGCTACGCCTTTATCGTGGGCGTGCTCATCGCGCTGTGCTCGTCGCTGCTGGGGGTCACGCTGGTCTTAAAGCGCTTCTCTTTTATCGGCGACGGCCTGTCCCATGTGGCGTTCGGCGCTATCGCCATCGCCAGCGTCCTCAACGTGTCGAACCGGATGATCATCGTGCTGCCCGTAACCGTGCTGTGCGCGGTGCTGCTGCTGAAGGGCGGCGAGCGGGCGAAGATCAAGGGTGACGCCGCCATCGCCATGATCGCCGTGGCTTCGCTGGCGGTCGGCTATCTGCTGCTGAACCTGTTCAGCACCTCGTCCAATCTGTCCGGCGACGTGTGCAGCACGCTGTTCGGCTCCACGTCCATCCTGACGCTGGGGCGCAGCGACGTGGCGCTCTGCACGGTGCTGTCCCTGGCTGTGGTGGCGCTGTTCATCTTCTTCTACAACAAGATCTTCGCGGTGACCTTCGACGAGACCTTTTCGCGGGCTGCGGGGGTCAACGCCGGCGCCTATAACCTGCTGATCGCCGTGGTGATCGCGGTGATCATCGTGCTGGCCATGAACCTGGTGGGATCGCTGCTGATCTCGGCCCTGGTGATCTTCCCGGCGCTTTCGGCCATGCGCATCTACAACAGCTTTCTGAAGGTGACCATCTGCTCCGCTGTGCTGTCCGTGGTGTGCGCGGCCTGCGGCATGCTGATCTCCATCGCGGCGGGCACCCCCGTCGGTGCGACCATCGTTGCGGCGGATATGGTGGTGTTCGGTGTGTGCTGTGCGGTGGAGCGGAGAAAATAGACTGCTGCATTTAAAAAGCAGAAGCATTGGTTTGTTGTGCTTCTGCTTTTATTATTTTATATTTCGGAGTCCAGCGTCGATCTGATAGCATCGATCAGCTGTGGTATGTCGAATTGTATCGTTTCCCAAATGACCTGATGATCTACGGAAGCATATCCATGAACGATCCTGTTTCTCAAAGCATAGATTTGATGCCAAGGTATAGCGGTCATCTTTGTAACAACGTCCTGACTAAGACCATCTTTCGCCAATTCTCCGATTTGGAGCAGATCAAATAATGCGGCTTTCGTCTGGTCGTTATTCTCATGAAATTCCTGTGCATCTGCGATATTTTTAGTTTCTTCGAGTATGCTCTGCGCATGTTCCAAGATCTTATTCAGAACCTTCCTGTCCTTGCTATCCATAGATCGTTACCCCCGTATCTTCGATCTCTGCCGCCATTTCGGACCCCTGCTGAATCTCCCGTTGCTCGATCAGATCTACAGGAAAGCGAAGAGCCTCGGTTACATCGTTTAACAAGCCGTAAAAGGCTAACCCCTTTAATCCCGAATCCACGACCAGATCTACGTCGCTTCGCGTTGTTGCAGTCCCCTTTACGTAAGATCCAAACAGCGTTGCCTTCCGCACCTTGTGCTTTTTAAAGATCGGCGAAAGCGTATTTTTCAATTCTGCGATCGTATAAAGCGGTTTGGCATCCCTTTGTGCCATATACTGCGTTAATGTGACCGGTTCAGCAGCATATAACGCAGACTCGTTGCGCAATTCGTAACGGGTTTCTCTGGGTGGCGCAGCATTCTCCACGAGACGGTCATAAGCGTCTGAAGTGAGGATGACAAGATCGCTTACTCCGTTTTTTGTTACAAAAACGGGACTCGTCGATTCGTGACACATCGTAGAAACCGCCGATGGATTTTTCAGTTCTCTCAATGGAATGATCTTAGGCATAACCATACTCCTTGTGGTACATATTGTACCACAATACATGGGACGATGCAAGAAGCGATAAAACGGCTGACCCTTTATTGACAGACAAATTTTCAACGGGTTTTTTGTGTCCAAAAACAACAAAAAAGTATTTCGTGAATTCTTTCGGCATTTCGTGCAGAAACACCATTTTTGCCTTGAATTATTTCGGTCAGTTCTGTAAAATTTTAATGCTGTGCGGCTATGGAATATCATGGCTTTGGAACTTTTCCCGGCCGCACGCGTCTAACTACAAAGAGGTTCCGCTATGGAGCCGGATCCCAATACCCTATTTTTTAATTGTGCCCCAACCGATCCAGACGACTATTTTTTCACGCACGACAACGATGGTTTGCCGTTTTTTATATGCGGCAAACGTAGAAAGACGAGGCTGTATTTATGAGAAAGATGAGAACAGTACTGGCATTGATGCTGGCCCTCTCCCTGTGCCTCACGATGTTCCCCGCGAGCATCTTTGCGCAGGAAGGTGACCCCATCACTGAGCCGGTGCCAGAGGAAGTAACTCTGGTAACAGAGCCTGAAGTGGAGGAGGTCGATAAGGCCCCTGAGATCACCACTGATCTTGCAGAAGAAGAGGCTGAAACCTCGCAGGAGCCCGAAATTGAGGCGCTCCCGGAAGAGACGGAATCCGAAGAGCCTGCGATGACGGAAGAGGAGCAGGAAGCAGAACTCAAGCAGGATGATGAGATTGAGGCGGCTGCAGAAATGCAGGAAGAAGTTATTCCTGCCCCTGCGGAAGCAGAACTCAATGCCATTGATTCGGAAGCAGTAACGACTATGCCTAAAGCAGAAGAGAATGATTCTTCTATTGTTGACGTTGCAGTTAAAGCTGCTTCTATGGTAAAAGTTTCTGGTTATTATAGTGATTTTTATCTGGGCTACAAAAATGCCGAAGGAAATGAAGTCATTCTTGGTAGGCCCACAAACGAACAGATTATTCCACCTTCCTATAAAGATTTTCCCAATCCACCTTACCAGGAAGATCAGTTTGTCGGCTGGAATATGAACGGTAGTAGGGTTGACTTTTCGTCCACCAATTTTATGCCCAACACCTCATATCGATTCAACGCTGTTTGGAAAGAGGAAGGAGAAACGTGGGTAACTGTCAGCTTTAAAACCGGACTTGGGAAAGATGATGTTATTTTTGAAACTCAAACCAAGAGCGGAAGCAAAGATAGCCAAACGCAACCCCCGAGCAATACATACAATACTCTGAAAGCCTTTGGCTATAAAGGGTTTAGATATGCCGAGAATTGGTTTTTATTAGATGATCTGTTAGAGATTAAGCCTGACTTTAATTATGAAGAAGATTGGGCTATAACAGAGGATGTTTATCCGTATTACTTCGGTAATCGCACGATTACAAAGGACACAGTATTTGTCCCCAAATGGATCAAGACCTGGGATGTAACCTTTATCGGCGAAGATGATAAAGTTATACAGGTAAATACCGTCGATCATGAAAAGACCGTTAAACAGCCGGAACTCAAGGCTCGCGTTGGCGTTGAGTATAACTGGTATTCTCTGGACGAATCCGGTGCTAAAGTTCCTTTCGATTTCACGACTCCGATTACCAGCGATTTGGAACTCCACCTCGAAGCGAAGCAGTTCAACCTTGTGAGTTATTATCTGCTTTATCCGAACGGAGACGTCGTCGGGAAACCGTATACGGTAAAATATTCCGAAACCGAAAATGTGGAGGCTTTCGAGGCCGGAACGTTTAAGGTTGCTACATTTGAGGAAACTGGGTTTAAAGCTCCTGATGGCTATAAGTTCATTGGGTGGAAAGTAACCGAAAAGAATCCCGCTGAAGCATCGCAACCTTCCGAAGGATCTGTTTCAGGTGGTGGCTGGGATGAAAACGTTATGAAGAAGCCTGCACTAAGCCCGGCTGCTAAACGTTTCGCCGATTCCAAAGCTGCTGAATCCAAGAGCGCAGAAACATCGGAGAAGATCATTACTGATCAGAAAATTAATACTGAAACAAAAGATGCTGTTATCCTGCCCGGAACGACCTGGGATCTTAAGGCTGAGATCTACTTTGTTCCTGTATGGGCAAAGGAGAAGGCTGTCTTTTACCGCACGGAATATCCGGAGGATTGTGGTTTAACAAATGTTACCCACGAAGATGAAAGATTCCGTGGTAAAGAGTCCTTTGTAATTGCCGGTGCGTATGAGTTTGAGGGATTTGAACAGCCGAAGGGTTATGAATTCGATGGCTGGTGGTTAAGATTTCTCGACACAGAAGAGGAATTCAATAAGATTTTCAATGAAGATTTGGAACAGTCGGCAACGGTTGACCTCGGCGAACAACAAGCTCAGCAAGAATATAACTACCAGGATGTCAAGAGGGTGCGGGCAGCTGCGAGCTCCGAGGCATCTAACACCGATGCATCTAACGAGCTTACGGCAAAAGTAATTGTATGGCCTGACGATCCTGATGTGGAATTTGGTGATCACGTTGTTGCCCTTCTGGATGCACGTTGGAAGGAAATTCCTTCTTACCATGTTCTGTACGATACAAATTATCCCTCCGGGGCGAATGTGAAGGATGATGCCGAATGGGTAGATAAAATCGAAATCACAGACCCCAGCCGTGCATATGAATATGAGATTAAAAGCTTTGAAAAGGTCAGCGAGGAATACGAGAAGATTTACGGCGAAGATCGATTTATAGAACCTGCTGGCTGGACCTTCATCGGTTGGAGTGAAAAACCGGGAGAACAGCCTGTCATTGACTATAAATTTACCGATTTGGGTCCGATTGATGCCGATCCAACAACTGATGAGACGGTTATAGATGATAACACTGCTGTGACTGTAGATTCTGCAGCATACACTCCGAACCATGAACAGAACAATGCTGGCAATGAAACAGCTACTGGTGGTCAGAGTGGAATGGTCGTAAAGGAATCCAAATATGATAAGGTTTTCTATGCGCAGTGGAAACAGAGTGCAGTCGTGTATTACCACACCAACTATCCCGGTAGTACTGGGTTGCAGAATGATCACTTTGAAATTTTCGAAAATCACGAATTCGCCGAAAATACGTTTACAGTAAAGACCTTTACGGATGCGTTCAAAGACACTTCTTATGAGGAACCTTTAGGATACAAATTTGTCTGCTGGGAGATGGAGGTTATCGATCCCAAAGAAGCAGGCGATATCAATCAGGAAGAGAACAGCGAGCAGAATAAGGATGTCGAAGCAGAAGCCCAGGCATCTGCAGAAGTCTTGCAAGAAGCGAAGAAGGAAGTAAAGGTAGCAAAGAAAGAAGCAATTGCTGCGGAAAAGAAAGACTCCGTAGTTACGACTGAAAAGGAACAGTCCAACTCGACTGAGCAAGAAACTCGTCCTGGCACAAAGCCTGACTTTGACGCTGAAACCGCTACTAAGTTACCGCAAGTCCAAGCAGGTTCGGAGCAAGATATTCATCTTGAAGTGCATCTATTTGCTATTTGGGAGCCTTGTTTCAAGGTGATCTACCACAGAGTAGACCCCAAATCCGACTTTGCACTCGACAACAAGATCAAAGACCAGACTTATAGGGTAGATTATTCCGTTGCTCAATACAAGGATGGCGAGGGATTGTTTGAGGTCTTAAGTTATCCTGATACGAAACTGGATGGTATTCCTGGTTACGAATTCGATTATTGGACGATGACGATCTCTGATCCACGTAACCCCAAAGACCCGGATCCAGCTAATCCGTTCAACCCCGGAGAACAGAGACCGATGGAACCCGAGCATCTTGAGGAAGCTCAGGCGGAGAAGGAATACCTTAAGGAAGAATCCAAGGCACAGGATGTCAGGATGATCTTCAAGGCTGCTAAGGGAACTGTCCCTGCTGAAGCTGAGCAGGCGAATAAGGCCGAGTCCGTTGAATTCCTCGGAAAGATCGAAGCTGATAAAATAAAGGATGAGGTTGGCGAAAGCACAACACCCAACGACTCCGCCGATGAAAAAACGGATGATCCTGCAGGCGATGCTGTTGATAAGATCTATCCGAAAGATAAGGAAGAGCTCCATGCCGAAGTACACCTCTATGCTTGGTGGAAGGCGAAACCATATACCGTTATTTGGGTCGACGAAGACGGAAAGACTCCGTTTGGCGACAGCTATCCCGAAGACAATAACGACAAGAACGATAAGGGTTATCCCGCAGATTCCTACATGGCCGGTGAAACACAGCCTGCCGGCGATCAGTACGGCGATGGTCCCGATAAGGACGGCAAAGTCTTCGATCATTGGGAAAAGACCGGTGGCGAAGACGGCGTTGGCGATATCGTATACACAGCCGTTTACAGAGATGTCCAGCAGAATAACCCGCCTGTCGGTGAAACCGAAAGACCCAACACCACACCTTCGACCAACAGACCTTCTGCAAATGAGACTCCGATTACTCCCGAAGACCCCGTAACCGAAGAGCCGACTGAAATTGACGACGGCGACACGCCGCTGGCTCCGGGAACGGTCGAAGAGGAAGACACCAACATCGACGATGGCGATGTGCCTCTCGCAGGCGCTGAAGAGGAAGAAGAGATCGCTGAAGAGGCGACTCCGCTCACTCCGTTCACCGGCGACGAGCGCCACACTGCGGTCTGGGGCATCGTCAGTATCCTGTCCCTGCTGGGCATCGTGCTGCTGACCTACAAGAGACGCAGAGAAGAATAAGCAAACTATATAAAATTCCAGACTGAATCGTCTGAAAAACTCGAAAAGCAGCCTTCCCGGCTGCTTTTCGGCTATAATAGACCCATGGACCAAAAGGCAACGTTAGCAGCCTCCCGGCGCATCGCGCAGCTGGCGGCGGAGCGCGGCGGCCGGGCCTATTACGTAGGCGGCTGCGTGCGCGACAAATACATGAACAAAGAGTCCAAGGACGTGGACATCGAGGTCCACGGACTGGAGCCCCAGACCCTCTGGGAACTGCTGCAGCAGGTGGGCGAGCCCGCCGTGTTCGGCGAATCCTTCGGGGTCTATTCGCTGCGCCATCTAACCCTGGACATCGCCATGCCCCGCAGGGAGCATGCGGTTGGGCGGGGTCACCGGGACTTTGCCGTAAGCGTTGACCCGCACATCGGCCCCAAAGAAGCCTCCCGCCGCCGGGATTTTACCGTCAACGCCATGATGGAGGACGTATTGACCGGCAAACTGCTGGACCCCTGGAACGGCCTTGCCGACCTCAAAGCCGGCATCCTGCGCCACGTGGACGACGCCAGCTTTCCCGAAGATCCCCTGCGGGTGCTGCGGGCAGCTCAGTTTGCGGCGCGGTTCGAATTTGAGGTTGCCCCCGAAACCGTCAAACTCTGCCGGCATATCGATCTCTCCGCGCTCTCCATGGAGAGGGTGGAAGGGGAACTCAAGAAGGCGCTGCTGCAGAGCAGCAAGCCTTCCGTTTTCTTCGAAGTGCTGCGGGAGATGGAGCAGCTGGAGCCCTGGTTTGCGGAGCTCAAGCCCCTCATCGGGCTGGAGCAGGACCCCATCTACCATCCGGAGGGCGATGTCTGGGTGCACACCATGGAGGTGCTGGACCGGGGAGCGGCCAGAAGGGACAAGGCGGAGCAGCCCTACGCCTTCCTGCTGCTGTGCCTGTGCCACGACCTGGGCAAGACGACGACCTCTGCGGTCTCGCCCAAAGACGGCCGCATCCATTCCTACGGCCACGAAACGGAAGGCCTGCCCATCGTTGAGCGCCTGCTGCAGCGGATCTGCAGCGAGAAGACGGTGCGCGCCTACGTGCGGAACATGGTGCCTCTGCACATGAAACCCAACGTGGCAGCTTACGCCCGGCCCTCGATCAAATCCACGAACCATCTGTTCGACGTTGCGGAGAGTCCCCTGGACCTCATCTGGTTCGCGGAGGCCGACCGGCCGGACTTCGCCGGTAAGGACGAATTCCATGGCGACACCGCCTTCCTCACGGAGCGGCTGCAGATCTACCGGGAGATCATGGCGAAGCCCTGTGTGGCCGGCCAGGATCTGATCGATGCGGGGCTCAAACCCGGAAAAGACTTTTCGGAGATCCTGGCCTACGCCCACAAACTGCGCCTCGCCGGCATCGAAAAGGAGTCCGCCCTGAAACAAACCCTCGCCTATGCCCGGAAACTGGGGTATAATGGACCGGAAAAGGAAGGGGAAGAAGAGATATGAACAAGAAATTTCTAAAAGCAGCCGTCAGCCTGGCCCTGTTCATCCTCACCATCGTATTGGTGAAGAAGGTGGACGTGGCAGCGGTGGGGCCGGCGAACACCGAGATCGGCCTGTCGCACCTGAACGCCGGATTCCATAACCTCATCGGCACGCACATGTTCCTGTACCAGGCGACGAACCTGCTGGGATTCTGGGCCATCCTGTGCGGCTGCGTGTTCGCCGTCATGGGCGGCGTGCAGCTGTTTCAGCGCAAGAGCCTTGCTAAGGTGGATAAAAAGATCCTGGCGTTGGGCGGTCTGTATGTGGTCATCGGCATCCTGTACGTGCTGTTCGAAAAGGTCGTCATCAACTGCCGGCCCATCCTGATGGAGGGCGAAACGGTGCCGGAGGCGTCGTTCCCGTCGTCCCATACGGTGCTGGCGGTGGTCATCTTCGGCAGCGTCGCCATGGTCGCAAAGGATTATCTGCAGGAAAAGCGGCTCACCAACCTGCTGCAGAACATCTGCCTCGTCCTGATGGCCGTCTCCGTGCTGGGGCGCCTCTTCAGCGGCGTACACTGGCTGACGGACATCCTGGGCGGCCTGTTCCTGAGTTTCGCGCTGCTGCAGGCGTTTTCCGGCATGCTGGATAAGCTCGAGGACAAGACCGAATAGAAAAATACAAGCAGACACAAAAAGGCCCGGGGCGAAATGCTCCGGGCTTTTGGATTGCCGTAATTCGTATGGTCAGGCAGCCCTACAGGCAGGCCTTCAGGATCTCGACGATCTGTGCCGGGGTCAGCACTCTCCAGCCGTTGAGGGTCTCCTTGCCGTTGCAGGCCTTCTTGGCCATCACTTCCAGGTTCTCCTCGCCGATGCCGATCTCGGTGAGGGTGGATTTCAGTCCCAGTTTGTTAAAGAAGAAGTCCTCCAGGCATTCGATGCCCTTCAGGGCGGCTTCCTTGTCGGGCAGGGAAGCGTCGACGCCGAAGACGTTCACGGCGAATTCCTTCATCTTGGGTGCCGTGGTGTCGTCCAGCACGTAACGCATCCAGCGCGGGGTAACGATGGCCAGGCCCAGACCGTGGGTGATGTCGTAGATGGCGGACAGCTCGTGCTCGATCATGTGGTTGGTCCACTCGCAGTTGCACAGGGCACCGGTGAACCCGTTGATCGCCCAGGAACTGGTCCACATCAGGTTGGCGCGGGCTTCGTAGTTCGTGGGATCTGCGATGGCGATGGGCGCATAGTGGATGACAGTCTTCATCATGCCTTCCTTGATGCGGTCCAGCATGTACATGCTGCCGTCGCCATCCACGAAGTAGTCCTCCATGATGTGGGACATGATGTCCGCGGAGCCGGAAGCGGTCTGGAACGCGCTCACGGAGTAGGTGAGGGTCGGGTCGAGGAAGGAGACTGCCGGGCGCAGGGCCGGGTTGCTGATGACCAGCTTCTGCTCGGTGTCCTTGTTGGAGATGACCCCGACAGGATCCATCTCGGAGCCGGTGGCTGCGAGGGTCAGGATCGAAACGATGGGCAGGCACCTACCGATGGGCGCCTTATGGGTGGGCAGATCCCAGGCGTCGCCGTCGTAGAAGGCTGCCGCCGCGATGCCCTTGGCGCAGTCGATGACGGAACCGCCGCCGATGGCGAGGATAACGTCGATGCCTTCCTTCTTGCAGAGGTCAGCGCCGGCCTGGACGCTGGTCACCTTGGGGTTGGGCTCTACGCCGCCCTGCTCGAACCAGGTGAGGCCCGCTTCCTGCATGGACTCGACTGCCTTGTCGAAGATGCCGTTCCGCTTGATGGAACCGCCGCCGTAAACGACCAGGACTTTCTTGCCGAAGGCTGCGAGCTCGGTGCCCAGCTGGCCCAGCTTGTCCGGTCCGAAGATGATCTTAGTGGGGATCTGATGGGTGAATTCGATCATGTGTCTGCTCCTTTTTATGTTTACATAGAAATGGTTGACGGTCTTAATTTTTATATTATATCACTTATTCCCAGTACCTGCTGCTGACCGCCGGACAGCGTCGTAACGTGGCGCTTTTCGAAGCCGCTCAGGTTGACCAGGCGGAGCATCTCCTTCACCTGTTCCCGGATCTCTTCCTCCGGGCGTTTGGCCACCCGCAGGCCAAAGGCAATGTTCTCGTAGACATTTAAATGCGGAAACAGCGCGTACTTCTGGAAGACCGTGTTGACGTGCCGCTGGTAGGGCGGAAGCGCCGTGATGTCTTTCCCGTCGAAATACACGCTGCCTTTGTCGGGGTGTTCGAACCCCGCGATAATGCGCAGCGTTGTGGTCTTGCCATAGCCGGAAGGACCGAGCATCGTTACGAATTCGTTGTCGTAGATGTCCAGCGAGATGTCGTTTAAGACTTTTTCGCTGCCGTAGGATTTGCAGATGCCCTTCAGTTCGATGATCTTATGTTTTTCCAAAGCCATCACCTCAGAAAATGGCCTGTGCGGAGCGGTCCACCAGATCGTCCGCGTAGGCGATCAGTTTTTCCTTGGGAAGGGTCATTCCCTGACCCGCCCATTCCATGACCATCCCCATGATGCCGAAACTGGCATAGCTGAGGAAGTAATTTAACTTCGCTTCGTCCCGGATGCCGAAGCGCGCTTTGGCGTATCCAAGGCTGTTTTTATAGATAAGGTCGTGCAGTTTGTCCAGAAAACTGCTGGCGTTGCTGTTGCGCAGCAGCAGCTGGATCGTCTTGTGCTTCTCTTCGATGTAATCCAGGATCGGCAGCAGCACGGGCTCCAGGGAGTTTCCATCGCCCAGGTCTTTTAAGTGGAGATCCACCAGCTGCTGGGCTTCCGCCATGATGTCGTCCTCGATGCTGTCCAGGAGCGCCTGGGTGTCGGGGTAGTGCAGGTAGAACGTGCCGCGGTTGAGATCGGCGCTTTCCGTGATGTCCCTCGCGGAGATATCCTTGAATTTTTTCTCCTGCATCAGGGTCAACAGGCCTTCTTTCAGCAGTCTTCTCGACCGTTTCGCCCTTCTGTCGTCCGTATTTTTATGCATGGGTATTTTTTTCTCCCCTCTTTTTTCTACAAATTTCGTAGGATGTGAGGAATATCGAATTCCTCTCCTTAATAATAGTGGATTTCGATTGACTAATCAACAGATGATCATTATAATTGACATCGTTCGGAAAAGCAACAAGTGTCTATAAAAAAACAAATGTGAATTAAATTCACAGATGGAGGGAATATGAGAAAATTTTTGGCAGTGTGTCTTTCCGCTGCGCTGACCCTGACGAGCGTCGCCCCGGTCTTCGCGGAAGGAGAGATCGGAAACGGCGTGTACGCCACCTACGACGAGGCGTATTACGCGAATCTGGACTATTACGGCAACCTGAAGGATGCCAGCATGGTCAAAAGTTACATCTTAAATGGCGTCGACACCGTTACGGATTACGGTGAATACGAAGCCATCAACAACCTGACGGACGGAACGGCGCCTTCCGAAGAGGGCGGTGCCCATGTGTTCCGTTTCGGAGAAGATGCGCCCAGCCACTTCTATTTTGAAGGGAAGACGGACAAGCCTTTCGAGGAACTGCCCTGGACCATCACTGTCAGTTATAAACTGAACGGCGTGCCCACGAAGGCGGAAGATCTGGCGGGCAAGACCGGCATGATCGAGATCGACGTGGACGCCATTCCCCGGGAGACGGCATCCGAATATGCGAGAAACAACTACACCCTGGAGGTGATGGGCCTGTTCAACCAGGACAACATCCTGTCCCTGAAGGCGCCCGGCGCCCAGGTGCAGCTGATCGGCAACCTGCGGGCGGTCCTGTTCCTCGGACTTCCCGGCGAGGAAGAACATTTCGTGATCGAGGTCGGCGCGGAGGATTTTGCGTTCAACGGTCTTACGATGCTGATGGTGCCGGCCAATCTCGGTGCGCTGGACCAGATCTCGGATCTGTCCGATAAGAAAGACCAGCTGGAGGACAACTATCATAAACTGGACAGCAGCATCGACACGCTGCTCAACTCCTTCTCCGGCATGTCCGCCAGCCTGCGGGAGACCGCGGACGGTCTGGACGAGCTCAACGAAGGCCGGGCGATCCTGTCCGAAGACAAGGAGGGCCTTTACGAGCAGGCGGATACGGCGCTGAACGACGTGGATACGCTGCGCACCGATCTGGATACTGCAGCGCAGAACACGGCGGATCTGCAGAAGACCGTAGACGACGTGGCGGCGGACCTGACGGCCCTCGACGGGTCGCTGGGGACCGTGTCCGAAAGCCTTACGCGTCTGTCCAAGGCTCTGACGGATCTGGACAAGGACCTCAGCCTGCTGCAGAGCTACTCCAGAGGCACGGGTTCGGATCTGAAGTCCGCTCTGCGGGCGCTCAGCACCGACGCAGCTGCCCTGCGGGATTCCCTGGGCGACTTTACGGAGACCCTGGCGCTGCTGGATCTGCAGATCGGCGGCAAGGACATTACGGTGCAGGGCATTCCGTCCCAGGATCTGGACGCCCAGAGCAAGAAGGCCCAGGCCGTGCTGGATCTGTACGACAAGACCTCTGCCATCGCGCCCATCAACAACGCGGACATGTTTATGGTAGCCGCGAACGCTATGGCTTCCGGCATCACCCCGGCGGAGAGCGCCGCTGCGCTGCAGCAGCAGAAAGAGCAGCTCACCCAGGCGGTGACCGCGGTCATTATGGGGTCACAGGGGGCCATCCCGGACGAAGCGTCCGCCATCGCCTATATCCAGGCGAATGCGGCAAGCGATCCGACGTTTGCTGCCATCGCGGCTGCGCTGCAGAAGCAGAGCTTCCTGCAGACGCTGTACGCCCAGACGGCCACCGGCAAGGACGGCCTGATGACGGAGGAAGACTTTATGACCGCGCTGCTGATGGCACAGGACCAGACCCTGTCGGGCCAGTCCTCCTACCGCGCTTCCGTACAGAAGAGCTTCGCCCTGATGGATGCGATGCAGAACGGTCTGATGGCGAACCTGGCGTCGCTTTGCGATTCCCTCAGCAAGGGAACGAGATCTGCGGCGGACCTGATCGGAAGCAATAACACCAACCTGTCCAAGCGGACCAAGGATGCGCTGGACGACTTCGACACCGTCATGACCCGCACGGAGAACCTGCTGACCAAGACGGGCGAACTGCTGACGAGCCTCGAGGCTCTGGGCAAGACCGCAGAGGATGCGGCTCCGGATCTGAAGGCGGATCTGACGGATGCCCAGACGCTGCTGGCGGATCTGAACAAGACGGCGGAGGATACCACAGGACTGCTGCGCAGCTTCGAGGATACCATGAAGAATGCGGGCACGAAGCTGGACGAAGGTACGAAGAAGACCCTGGAAGGCCTCGCCGTGACCCTGAGAAAACTGGCGGATTCCACGGATACGACGGGCGGCGTGCGGGCTGCCAAGAACGGCGTGTCGGACATCGTGGAGGACGTCTGGAACGATTATACCGGAAAGCTCAACAACCTGCTGCTGATGGATCCTTCCGCGCCGGCCCGGTCCCTGACGGACAGCCGCAACGAAGCGCCTCAGACCATCCAGGTGATGCTGCGCACTCAGGAGATCAAGACGGCCGATGCTGCCGTGGAAACGGACGGGACCGACGGTATACCGGCGGAGACCGACAACGGTCATGACTCCGTCTGGGACCGCATCCTGGAGCTGTTCTCCGGCATTAAGGACGATATCGCCGGCCTGTTCCACAGAGATGCGGAGGAGGCGGCTGAACTATGATCGAACGGTTTGCGCATATCCTAACGAGAAAGCCGGCCCTCGTCGTACTCATCGCGATCGCACTGCTGGTGCCGTCCGTGATCGCCTATATCGCGACGCCGGTCAACTACGATATCCTGACGTACCTGCCGGCGGATCTGGATTCCACCCACGGCATGGATCTGCTGGAAGAACCGTTCCACATGGCGGCGACTTCCATGCTGGTCGTGGAGAACATGCCGTCGGGGTATACCAACGAGCTGACGGAAGAGATCCAGAAGGTGCCAGGGGTGTCCAACGCCGTATGGCTCTCCAACGTGGTGGGCGTGCAGATCCCCACGGATTTCATCCCCCAGCAGTACCGGGACATGTTCTACTCCGGGGACGGCACCATGATGATCATCCAGTACGAGCATCCCGGCGCGTCGGATGCGACCATGAACGCCATTCAGCAGATCCGCAGGCTCTGCAACGAAAAATGCTTTCTGGCAGGCTTCTCCGTAGTGGTGGAAGATACCCGGGAGCTGGTGGACCAGGAGATGCCCCTGTTCGTGGGCCTGGCTGTGCTGCTGGCGCTCATCGCCATGTCCCTCACCATGGAATCCTGGATCCTGCCCTTCGTGCTGCTCGTCAACATCGGCTTTGCCGTCATCTACAACTTCGGCACGAACTTCCTGATGGGGCAGATCTCCTACATTACGAAGGCCATCGCTGCGGTGCTGCAGCTGGGCGTTACCATGGACTATTCCGTGTTCCTGTACCACGCCTACGAGCAGGAAAAGCTCCGGTTCGAGGACCACAAGGATGCCATGGCCGCAGCCGTGGAGACCGCATTCCGTTCCCTCACAGGCAGCTCTCTGACCACCATCGCCGGTTTCCTGGCCCTGTGCTTCATGCGCTTTACTCTGGGCAAAGACATCGGCCTCGTCATGGCTAAGGGCGTCGTGCTGGGCGTAGCCACCGTCATCCTGGTGCTGCCTTCGCTTCTGCTGCTGGTGGATAAATGGGTGGCAAAGTGGCATCACAAACCCCTCATTCCGGACCTGACGGGCCTGAACGAACGCACGATACGCCGCAGATGGGTCTTCGTGCTGATCGCCGCCATCCTGTTCGTGCCGGCAGTCTACGCGAAGAACAATGCAGCGGTCTATTACAAGTTGGATGAATCCCTGCCCCAGGATCTGCCCTCCATCGTGGCCAACCACAGGCTGAAGGATGAATTCGGCATGTCCGTGAGCCATTTCGCCGTTGTCTCCGACGACCTGACTGCGGCGCAGCTGTCCGAGATGGAAAGCAGGATCGAGGCGGTGGACGGGGTCACGGACCTCATCTCCTACCACAAGCTGCTGGGCAGCGGCATCCCGGAATTCTTCGTGCCCGAAGAACTCCGCAGCATGGTGAAGGCTGGCGGCCACCAGCTGATGATGATCAACTCGGAATACGACACCGCATCCGACGAGGTTTCGCAGCAGGTCGCGCAGCTGCGGACCATCCTGAAGGACTACGACCCGGACGCCATGCTGACGGGCGAAGCCGTGCTGACGGACGACCTGATCGTGACCACGGCCGTGGATTTCCGTACGACGAACTATATCTCCATGGCGGCCATCTTCCTGATCATCGCCATCGTGTTCAAGTCCGTTACGGTGCCTCTGGTGCTGGTGGCGGTCATCGAGCTGGCTATTTACGTGAACCTGGGAATTCCCTATTTTACGGGAAGCGAAGTGGCATTCATCACGCCGACGGTTATCAGCTGCGTGCAGCTGGGCGCTACGGTGGACTATGCCATCCTGATGACGAGCCGCTTTCAGGACGAACTGCGGGCGGGCAAAGACCGCTTCGAGGCGATCCGCATTGCGGCCAGGGCGTCTGACCCGGCCATCATCACCAGTTCCCTCGTCATGCTGTGCGCCACGCTGGGCGTATCCTTCGTGTCGTCCATCGACCTGATCGGCTCCATCTGCACCATGCTGGCCAGAGGGTCCGTCATTTCGGCAGTCATGAGCATCCTGTTCCTGCCGGCGATCCTGTGCGCGGCGGAGCCACTCTTCCGCAAAACCAGTTATAAATGGCTCGGATAACGGCCGCGCAATTTTCTCATTTCCCTGAGGCGGAGCATTCGTGCTCCGTCTCTTTTTTATGGTATACTTATCCTGAGAAAGAATTGTCCCAAAGCAAAAGGGGGAGGAACGCATGAAAAAGTATCTCAGCATTCTGCTTTGCCTGGCGCTCTGCATATCGATGGCGGCCTGTTCGTCCTCGCAGCCGGCGGAAGAGCCGGAGGAGGAAGTCTCCCGCAGCGCAGAAGCCGAAGATCAGGTAAAGCTCATCGCAGAAAATAGAGAATTGTGGCTGGTCACCGACGAAAGCGAGGCCGACCAGTACCTGTACGCGGTCACCGACCTGGACGAAAACGGCCGCCTGGAGCTCATCGCCACCGTAACGGAAGGCTCCGGCCAGTTCTCCACCACCCACTTCTACGAGGTGAGCGAGGACTACGCCAGCCTCGTGCCGTTGGAATACGCCTACGGCGAGACCCACAGTGAGCCGGACATCGGCTGGTACAACGCGCTGCGCTGCTACAAGGGCGAATACGGCAACTTCGTGATCGTCATGGACGAGATGCGTAACGGCTATGCGGAAAATTACTACACCCAGGACCTGATCGTCCTGAAGGACGGCGTCGTGGATGCCCACTCCATCTCCTACTGCATGGTGCTGGCGGAGGATTCCAACGGCGACGGTGAGCCGGAGATGCACGCCTATTACTACGCCTCCGGCGGTGACCAGGAAGAGGAGCTCACCTCCGAGCAGTTCGCTTCTTCCGTGGACGACTTCTTCGGCTACGACTACGACCGCTACGTGATGGATGTGGAGTGGCAGCGCTTCAGTGCAGAGGAAAGAGACAGCGAAGTGGATATCCCCGCAGCGCTGCTGGATTCCTGGAAGGCCTTCGGCTTCCGCAAGGACATGGACGAGTTTAACGGCCTGTTCGTGGCGCCATCGTCTTATTACGAAGAACTCTATGAAAACGGCGAAAAGGCCGATATCACCTACGGCATGGAGAGCCTGGCGGACTACTGGCAGCTGGTCGAGGCCGCCACGGAGCTCGAAGCTCGTACGACCGAGGATTTCAACGGGCTGGACTGCCACCTGATCATTGGACAGGACGGCATGGCGGATTTCTACTGGAACGATCCGGCGGACGCCCGGGGTGAGATCAGCATCGAAGGCATGCCCATCTCCATGGCGGAGGACGGCATGGGCCAGACGGCGGAGGAACCGGCGGAAGCGGCCGATCCGGAAGTGACGGAAGCGCCCGCGGATGCGGCGGGCTGGATGGTCGTGTTCAACAGCGAAGACGGCCTCAACCGTTTCGAAGCCGCCATCGGCGCCGACGACGGCAGACTGTACGTCACCTGGTACTGGTGGAGCGAAGAGGATCCCGGCGCGGATCCGCAGATCATGAAGTTAACGTTTACGAACGGTGTCGCATAACACCGGGGAGGTGCCTCATGAAGAAATGGTTTGCTATTTTCCTTGCAGCCGCGATGATCTTCGGGCTTGCCGCCTGCACGTCTTCCGAAACTGCTCCGGAAACGGAACAGGAACCGGAAGTCGTCCGCAGCGACGTGCCCGCAGAGGACCAGATCGATGTGATCGTCGCCAATAAGGATCTGTGGCTCGAACCTGCGGAAAACTACGCTACGTTCTATGCGGTCACGGACCTGAACAACAACGGCCGGCTGGAGCTCATCCGCTGCGCGCAGTCGGGCGAATGGTGGTCGGAAGACGCTTTCTTCGAGATGAGCCTGGACGGAAAGACTCTGGAGGCGCTGGCGTTCCCCTTCGGAGACGAATATTCCCACCCGGATCTGGTGGATCACGATGAGTTCCCGATGTATATCGGACAGGAAGGCTGCTATCTCATCGCGACGGACGATATCTTCATGGGTCCGGTGCAGCAGTCCGATTACCAGAACTATCACGTGCTGGATTGCCTGATGATCGCCGAGGGCACGGTGGAAGCCGGCGACCTCGCCTGGTGCATGGCCATGACGCAGGATACCAACGCCGACGGGCTGGAGGAGAACCATATCTGGTATTACGGTCCGGAGGATGAAGGCATGGACCGGGACGGGGAGTGGTACGTAAACGCCCCCGCCGAGCGCTTTGCCGGCTATAATGAGAGCGTCTGCAGCATCGCCTGGTGGACCCCGGACACCTTCGAGACGCCGGAAGACGACTATACGGACGAAGCCCTGAACGTGGGGCTGCATTACAGCTGGGACGGCTTCGGCGTCCGGGAAGACGCGGAGGTCTTCGCTTCCCTCATCGAAGATCCGTACTACAGTTTCTATGCGGCAGGTGCAGGCGGCGCCCACATCTACCGTGCGGACGAGGAGGTTCCGTACTTCCCCAGCTTCCTGGATCTCTACGGCACCTGGTACATCCAGTACGCCTGGAATGACGACGGCATCACCTATATGGGAGCCGGTCTGTCCGCAAGCGAGCTGGAGATCCTCAGCAACGGACTGCTCTATGCAGGTTACAGCAACGAAAATGACCCCAGAGGCGCCTATCTGTTTACGGAGATGCGGATGGTCTCTGATGCCAAAGCGGACGGTACGGATGCGGACGACTGGGTGGTCGTGTACGAATCCGACGACGGTCTGTGGCAGATGCAGCTGCGGCCTGATCCGGAGAATCAGATGCTGTACGTCACCTGGTACGAATGGACCGAGGCAGACCATTCCGACGAACCCACCGGCATGAATCTGGTCTATTCGAGGACCGCAGGATGAGGAAGGCCTTGAAGATCGTTCTGGGCATCCTCCTCGCTGTTATCGCGATCGGCGCCATTACGTTCTGCGTGTCCGAAAGCCTGGTGATCCGGGCCAGCAAGGGGCAGAACTACGAAGACGCGGACTATATTATCGTTCTCGGCGCGAAGGTCGACCCCTGGGGACCGTCCCGCGCGCTGGACGACCGCCTGCGGGCAGCGCTAGCCTATCTGGAAAACTATCCGGACGCCAAGGCCGTCGTCACCGGCGGGCAGGGCCCGGATGAACCGGAGAGCGAGGGCCAGTGCATGCGGAACTGGCTGATCGAGAAGGGCGTGGACGCTGGACGGGTCATCGCGGAGGAGGATGCCTCCGACACCCGGGAAAACCTCCGCTTTTCCTGCGATCTTATCGCGCAGGACTGCGGGGAAGACTGGCAGACGCAAAGGATCGTGATCGTTTCCAGCGAATATCACCTGTGCCGCGCCCGCTATCTGGGGCGCCATCTGCTGGACTACGACTTCGGCACCTATCCGGCGCCCACCAGCCTGGCTGCCTATAAAGTACGGTACTTTATCCGGGAAGCTCTGGGCATGGTCTACACGAGATTGTTTTATATTTAAGTTCCCAATACAAGACAAGCAAAGGAGACAGTATGAAAGTAAAACTTTTCTGCAAGCAGGCAGCGCAGGAGAAATTCCTGGACGAGCTGTTTAAAGGATATGGGCTCGACTACGATGCGACGGAAGACCTGCCCTCCCTGGAGGCGTACAAGGCGCTCAAAGGGCAGGGGTTCGACGCGGTCATCTCCGTGCCCCATCCCACGGGAGAAGAGGAATTCCGGACCCTGAAGGAAGCCGGCGTAAAGCACGTCGTCACCCAGTCCGTGGGCTTCGACCACTTCGACAAGGATGCGGCGAAGAAGTACGGCATCGGCATTTCTCACGCGGTCTATCCGCCCCAGAGCGTGGCCAGCTACGCCGTGATGTGCATCCTGATGAGCGCCAGAAGAGTGCATACCATTCTGGAAGGCTACCGCACCCGCGACTACCGCATCAACCAGTGCAGGGGTCACGATCTGTCCGAACTCACGGTAGGCATCATCGGCACCGGCAAGATCGGCCAGTGCGTGGCGAAGCGCCTGCGCCCCTTCGAATGCAAGATCCTTTGCTATGATATTTATGAAAACGACGGTCTGAAGGAATTCTGCGAGTACGTATCCATGGAGGAACTGCTGCAGCGCTGCGACATCGTTACGCTGCACGCCTTCGCAAGCCCGGAGAACCATCATCTGATCAACGCGGAAAAGCTGGCTCTCATGAAGCCCGGCGCCTACATCGTCAACACCGCCCGGGGCGACCTCATCGACACCTGGGCCCTCATCGACGCCCTGCGGGCGAAGAAACTGGGCGGCGCGGTGCTGGACGTCATCGAGGATGAGTCCGGCTACTACTACACCGACGCGCGGCAGAAACCGGTGCCCGAACACATCGCGGCCCTGGAGGAACTGCCCGAGGTGACCCTGCTGCAGCATATGGCCTTCTGCACCTACCTGTCCGCCAACGAACAGCTGAAGACCGCCATCGAGGCGTCTTACCTGGCGCTGAGCGGAAAACCCAATCCCTACGAGATCAAATAGAAAACAGAGAGAACGATGATATTTGTCATTCAGCGGGTGAGCGAGGCCCGCGTCGATATCGAAGGCGAATGCCGCGGCAAGATCGGGAAGGGCTTTATGACCCTCATCGGCGTGGCGGATACGGATACGAAGGAGATCGCGGACAAGATGGTCCGCAAGATGTGCAACATGCGCATCTTCGAAGATGAAAACGGCAAGACGAATCTGTCTCTGGCGGACGTGGACGGCTCGCTGCTCCTCATTTCCCAGTTTACGCTCTATGCCGACTGCAAGAAGGGCAACAGGCCTTCCTTTATCGGTGCTGGTGCGCTGGATATGGCCAGCGAGATGTACGAATACATCATCGAGCAGGCGAAGACCTACTGCCCCCGGGTGGAAAGAGGGGAGTTCGGCGCCGACATGAAAGTCAGCCTTACCAACGACGGTCCCTTTACCATCGTTCTTAATTCAAAAGATTTATAACTGTAATAGAATCCATCAATCATTGATGGATTCTTTTTGTGGTAAAATTTATTTAAATAATAGCCCTTAATGCGAATGCGAGGGGTGGCGCCAAGGGAAGGGCCCTGTGCCGAGCGTCAGCGAGGATGTAGGGAAGGGTGCCCGGCGACAGGACCCCGAGCAACAGGAGGTAATCGGTATGGATAGCAGCAACAAATTCGCAAAGAGAATACACACCATGGCAGGCTCCGCGGAAGTCGTACGCGGCCTGTTCAATTCCCTGGCAGATCCCGAGCTCATATCCCTGAGCATCGGCGCCCCCGCTAAGGAAGCGCTCCCCGTAGAGAGAGTCCGCGAGATCGCAAACGACGTGCTGAGACGGGACGGCAGAGGCGTGGAAGCCCTGCAGTACGGACCCCTGCTCGGCGTCAAGGACTTAAGAGAAGTCATTGTCGACCAGCTGCTGGCTCCCAAGGGCGTCAAGACCGACGCAGACCACATCATGATCACCACCGGCGGCCTGGAGACCATCTCCCTCACCTGCGAGATCTACATCAACCCCGGCGATGTGGTGCTGGTGGAGAGACCGACCTTCGTCCACGCTGTGGAGACCTTCGAGATGTTCGAGGCGAAGTGCATCGGCGTCGAGATGGATGAAGACGGCATGCGCATGGACGATCTGGAAGCCAAGATCCAGAAATACAACCCGAAGATGATCTACGTCATCCCCACCTTCCAGAACCCCTCCGGCAGAACGCTCACCCTGGAGAGAAGAAAGAAGATCGCCGAACTGGCCGAGCAGTACGATGTGCTGGTCTTCGAGGATGACCCCTACAGAGACATCCGCTTTATCGGACACGACCTGGCTCCCATCAAGAGCTTCGATAAGGCCGGCAAGGTCATCCTGGGCAACTCCTTCTCCAAGATCTTCTCCGCAGGCAGCCGTCTGGGCTACATCGTAGGCCTGCCCGAGATGATGCAGCCGCTGCAGGATGTAAAGACCGCCATGAACTCCCACACCTCCATGCTGCCGCAGGTGCTGTGCGCCGAGTTCTTCAAGAGAGGATACTATCCCGAACATCACGAGATGATCTGCAGCCTGTACAGAGAACGCTGCCAGAAGATGATGGAGTGCATCGAGGAATACTTCCCCAAGGGCACGAAGTGGACCGTTCCCGACGGCGGCCTGTTCACCTGGGCTCAGCTGCCCGGCGGACTCAACACCACCGAACTGAGAGAAGAAGCCATCACCAGACCCGACGTTAAGGTCGCATTCGTAGCCGGCGAAAAGTTCTTCACCGACGGCGAGCCTGTTACGAACTGCATGCGCATCAGCTTCGGCGCCGTTCCTCCCGAAAATATCGAGAAGGCAACGAAGAAGCTGGGCAAGATGCTTTGCGACAAGCTGAAGTAAGGAGTAGAATAGACCCGGCAGGAGCTTTTCCTGCCGGGTATTTTTATGGCATATCTTTGTTTTGCAGGATTCAGCGCGGCGCTGCTGCTGTGCGTCATCATGGGACGGTCTACTGCGTATGCCCTCACGGTGGGGCTCGTGCTGTTTTTGCTGTACGGCAGGCGGGAAGGGCACACGTGGACGCAGCTGCTGCGCATGTGCCGGGACGGCATCTGGCGCAACCGCTTGATCTTCCTGAATTTCGTATTTATCGGCATGCTGACGGCCAGCTGGCGTGCGTCGGGCACCATTCCCTTCGTCGTGACCGCGGCGACGGGCCTGATCCGGCCTTCCATCTTTCTGATGATGGCCTTTGTGCTGTGCAGCCTTATCTCCTTCCTGACCGGGACGGCCATGGGGACCGCCGCGACGATGGGGGGCATCAGCATGGCTATGGCCTCCGCGATGGATGTGAGCCCCGTTCTGACCGGCGGCGCGGTGCTTTCCGGCTGCTATTTCGGCGACCGCATGTCGTCGGTGTCCTCCAGCGCGCTGCTGGTGAGCGGTCTGACGGAGACGGACATCTACGACAATATCCGCAATATGGCGAGGAGCTGCATCGTTCCGTTTTTCACCAGCTGCCTGGTCTATCTGGCGCTGGGTCTGTCCGCGCATCACGGCGGCAGCGTGCCGGATCTGCGGGGCCTGTTCTCCCGGGAATTCGTGCTGTCCCCGCTGTGCGTCCTGCCTGCGGCAGTCCTGCTGGCGCTGGCGGCGCTGAAGAAGAACATGCGCCTGACGATGGGCTGCAGCATGCTGATCGCGGCCGTTCTGACGATGCTGCTGCAGCATATGGAACCGCAGGAACTGCTTCCGCTGCTGTGGCGCGGGTACCGGACGGCCGACCCTTCGCTTTCCACAGTCCTGAACGGCGGCGGCATCCTGTCCATGCGGCGCATCGCGCTCATCTTTACGTTCGTATCCGCGTTCTCGGGGATCTTCCACGGGACGCACCTGCTGGACGGCCTTCGATCTTTGGTTCACCGCTTGTCGGGAAAGACCGTTCCCTTCGGGGCAAGTTATCTGACCGCCCTCGTCACCTCCGTCGTCTCCTGCAACCAGACGCTGAACGTCGTGCTCACCCACGAACTGTGCGGCGATCTTTACCAAACAAAAAGCGAAGCCGCCCTTGCTCTGGAAGACTCCGCTATCGTTACCTGTGCATATTGGCCCTGGTCCGTCGGCGCGGCGAGCGTGCTCTCCACGATCGCAGCCCCGGACCTGTCCATTCTTCTTGCGTTTTATCTCTTTTTACTGCCTCTCTGGCACCTGTTCAGCGATATTCGTAAAGGCCGAGCCCGCTCCCCACGTTCTTCATAAAGTCCTGCACGTTCGTGACGATGGATCTGGCGGAAAGGCTGCCGCGGTCGCCCAGCTTGCTGGCGACGAAGTCGGAGGAATCCACCATGTAGAAGTAGACCGGGCGGATCGTGCCGTCCTTCAGCACGCGGTAGGTCGGCGTCATGTTGCCGGTGGCGATGGTGTGGAGCATGGTGGCCATGCCGATGACGGTCGTGGCTTTGCGCACGTGGGAACGGATCATGTCCTGACCCTCATAGGCGTGCTCGTAGACCTCGGGCAGGGGACCGTCGTCCCGGATGGAACCGTTCAGCACGAAGGGCACATTATTAGCGACGCAGCTGTAGATGATGCCGTTGTCGATGCCTTCGCCCTTGATGAAGGCGGGGATGGAACCGTAGGTGTTGATGGCATTGATGGTCTCCAGATGGTTGTAGTGGCCCATGTGATGCAGTTTCTGGTTGCGGATGTCGCAGCCCAGAGCTGTGCCCAGATAGGCACCCTCCAGGTCGTGGGTGGCAAGCGCATTGCCGGCCAGCAGCGCCTGGCAGTAGCCTTCGGCGATGAGCCTGGACATGATCTCCCGTGCCGTTACGTCGAAGCTGCAGGCTGGGCCGAGCACCCAGACCACGTAGCCGCCGTGTTCTTTTTCGTATTTCAGCAGATTCACCAAGCGCTCGTAATCGTAGGTAAAACTGGTCTCCCGGTTGCGGCTGCGGCGGAAGGAAAACACGTTTTCGGCGCTTTCTTCTTCGTCGCTGGTAAAGCATGCAGCGTGCACGTAGATGCCTTCGCTGCCGTCCTCGCTGCGCCCTGTGACCACGAGATCGTTCTCTTTGATATTGCGGAATTCAACGACCTGGATCTCCCCGTCCCGCCAGACCGCCACGGCGTCCATGCGGGTGTCCCTGGCCAGATGCCATTCGCCGTTCACCTTGAAGTATTCCGGGTAGATGGAGGTAGCGTGGAAGCCTTTCGGCGCGGCCTTTGCGTGGGGCGCTCTTACCAGCGTGCAGTCCGGTGCCTCCGCGAGAAACTTCTGGGTGAAATCGGGTTCGATGTAGGTGTTGAGTTTAAACATGATGGTCTTCCTTTACTGTTATAAAATGAATTGACGCTTCGACGGGCTCAGCGTCCGTCTCAGCGTCCGCCGCGGTCCCTGAGCTTGTCGAAGGGACATGCTGCATTGTAGCACGGCAAAAACCAGAATGGAATACGGAATAAAGTTTAGACTGAAAATTAGAATTCTGCGGTCTTGAATTTTGAAAATGGTTGAAAATTCAATATTTAATTGTTAAACTAAATTATAGACTGAAAAAAGGACGAAAAAATAAACCTTGAAAAGAACGCAGAATAATACAAAAGGGAAGATCGTTTCCGCCGCGTGGAAGCTGTTTTATGAGCAGGGCTACGACAAGACGACGGTGGATGACATCGTAGAGGCCTCGGGCACGTCCAAGGGCTCCTTTTATCATTACTTTGAGAGCAAGGAGTCGCTGCCTGCCTCTCTTTCGTATCTGTTCGACGAGAAGTACGAGGAGCTGACGGAGACGATGGACCCCTCTTTAGGGGTCATCGAAAAACTGGTGTTCATCAACCAGGAACTGTTCCTGATGATCGAAAACACGGTCTCCATCGACATCCTCAGCCGCCTGTTCGCCTCTCAGCTGGTCTCCGGCAGCGAACGCAGCCTGCTGGATCCGACCCGCATGTACTACAAGCTGCTGCGGCAGATCGTCATCGAGGGTCAGCAGCAGGGGCTGTTCCGGGAGGAATTTACGACGCTGGACGTCACCCGGGCCTACGCCGTCTTTGAGCGGGGCCTGATGTACGACTGGTGCATCTCCGGCGGCAATTATTCGCTGGCCCAGTATTCGGCCCAGCTGTTACCGCAGTTCTTAAAGGGATTCTGCAAGGAATCGGTCGATAGCAAGTAAAGGAGTACCCCATGAGTGAATTCGGCTTAAGAAAAGTCAAAATGCGCAAGTTCGAGCACGAAGTCAAGGAAAAAGAGCTCATCGCCGCCATCCTGGATACGGCGCCCTTCGTGGTCGTGTCCGCGACGGATGAGGACGGCCTGCCGTATTCCGTGCCTCTCTGTTACGGCGCAGTTTGCGATGAGGAGGGCGTCAAGATCTACATCCACTCCGCCAGAGAGGGCAGAAAGGTGGATCTGTGGCGCAAGGAGCCCATCGTCACCTGCGTCGCCGCCTATCTCTACAACAACACGGATCCGGAATTCTATTACCGCGACGTGTTCCACGACTACCGCTGCGTTATGCTCCGCGGCCGGCTGACCCAGGTAAAGCGGGAAGAATTCCGCAGCAAGCACGGCGAAGCGGTACAGGCGATGCTGCGCCACTACGGCAGAGGTCCCTCGCACTTCTCCGTGCCGCATTACGGCTGGATGGACGTGTTCGTGGTCACCTGCCCCTGGGAGGACGTCTCCTGCAAGGCGGAAGGCCCCATGGCGGACATGAAGTACGTCAAGTTCCCCGAAAAGGGCGATCCTCCCGTAACGGACCCCAACGAATACGAGTGGTTCATGTGCCGCAAGTACTTCGAGAAGCCGCCGGTGGCGGAGCCTGCCGGGGCAGCGCCGGACTATCCCTCCATCGCCGGACCGGCCAAGGTCGAGTCTTCCAGGATCCTGGTGGAGACCACCTGGTCCGACAAGGGTGAACATGTGGACGTGGATGCGTATCCGCTGCTGCTGAAAGAAGGCGGCAAGCTGGAGCGCCGCTACGACATCGTGTTCTACAACCAGACCGAGACCTTCCGCACCGAGGGCGCGCTCTATCTGGAGGACGATATCGAACACACGCTGGGCGTGGAGAAATACTGCCTGGATCTGGACAAACTGGCGGCGGACTACGAGTCCGTAGCGCTGGTGGCCGGCGTCTACAACGCCGATGCGCTGGCGAAGGATCTGCGCCAGACTGCCGATCTGCGGGTCACCCTGAAGGATGCGAAGACCGGCAGCGTGCTTCTGTCCTACGCCGTCGGCGAAGCGCCGGAGGGCAAGAAGTCCATGCAGCTCGCCCGTATCGCAAAGACGGAGGACGGCTGGTCCCTGCTGCCGGAGGAGAAGGCTTTCGATAAGTGGCTCATTCCCGACGTCTTCGCGCAGTACGGATTGGAACACTGGAGAGAATAGGATTTGAAGATCGAACGCGTTTCGGACGAACATGCTCTGTATCTGCGGGACGAATCCCGCTCTGTGGGGAAGGCGGACTATATCGCCTTCCCTGTTTGCGATGCGGACGTTTTCGAGGCTTTGGCTTTCGCCCGGGAGAATGGACTCGCCGTTACGACCCAGGGCGGCCGCACGGGCCTTGCGGCAGGCGCAGTGCCCCGGGGCGGCCTCGTGCTCAACCTTTCCCGCATGGATAAGATCCTGGGCCCGGAGCGGGAAGGGGAGACTGTGCTGCTGCGGGTGCAGCCCGGCGTGCTGCTGGTAAACCTCCGCAAATACGTGGAAGGCCTGCGCAGCGAATATGGCCCGCTGTTCTTCCCGCCGGACCCGACGGAGACGACGGCCAGCATCGGCGGCATGACCGCCTGCAACGCCTCCGGCGCCCGCACGTATTTTTACGGACCGACGCGGCGTTATGTCGAAGGGCTGCGGGTGATCCTGGCGGACGGCCGCACGGTTTCTCTGCGCAGGGGTGAGCAGAAAGCCTCCGGGCGTTTCCTTTCCCTCCGCTGCGAGGATGGTTCGACGGTCGAGGTGGATCTGCCTTCCTACCGGATTCCCGCCGTCAAGAACGCATCCGGGTACTATGTCGAAGACGGCATGGATGCGGTGGACCTATTCGTGGGCAGCGACGGCACGCTGGGGATCGTTACGGAGGTGCTGTTGCGGCTGGAGCCGCTCCCGCCGCAGATCTGGGAGTGCGGTTTTCTGCTGAATGCGGAGCGGGATGCTCTGGATCTGACGGAGGCGCTGCGGAAGAACTGCAGCAGGCTGGCTTCCATCGAGTTCTTCGACGAAGGCGCGCTGCGCGTCCTGCGGGAGCGCAAGGCCTGGGATGCTTCTTTGTTCTCCCTTGCCGAAGTTCCGGAAGACGTGCACAGCATTCTGTTTGTTGAGATCCACGCAGATTCGAAGAAGGCGGCGTTCGAGGAGCTGGAGAAGGCTTCTGCCTGCCTCGCAGCCTGCAATGGCGATCCGGCGCGGACCTGGTTCGGCTGGAACGCAGCGGATATCCGCCGTTTTAAGGATTTCCGCCATGCGGTGCCTGAGTCCGTCAACATGCTCATCGACGTGCGCCGCAGGAAGGAGCCCGGCATTACGAAGCTGGGGACGGACATGTCCGTGCCAGACCGCTGCCTGCACCGGGTGTTCGCCCTGTACCGGGAAGGACTTTCGCAGCTGGGACTTCAGTCTGCTGTGTGGGGTCACATCGGCAACAACCACGTGCATGTGAACATCCTGCCCAATTCCCTGGCGGAATATGCCCGGGCCAAGGAGCTGTACGGCGAATGGGCAAAGCAGGTGACGGAGATGGGCGGCGCCGTGAGCGCAGAACACGGCGTGGGCAAGCTGAAGGCCTCCTTCCTGGAGACGATGTACGGAGCTTCTGCCATCGGGGAAATGCGGGCGCTCAAGCGGGCGTTCGACCCCGCCTGCATGCTGAATCCCGGGAATTTGTTTGGTACAGGTGATTAAACGGCGGGAAATACAGAAATCTTTGGTTGGAAAAATGAGGCCGATTGTAGAATCAAGTTGAACATGTAAGATGAAAAGTCCATAAGGAACCTCTTTGGTAGAATGTAAGTGACCAAACCACATTCACAAGGAGGAAATCCCTATGGACCACCTACATTCTACTACAACTGAGCACAGG
>JAGAHX010000034.1 GCA_017626845.1 Bacillota bacterium | reverse complement strand
GAGCGTGTCCTCCTGCGCCTCCTGGCCGGGTCAGCCCAGCCGATATTCGAAGATCAGTTTGTCGTATGTGTTTTCGCCGACGGTCAAGCCGCCCTTTTCTGTTTGAACGAGCCGCATGCCGGCCTTTTCCATCGCACGGCGCGATCCTGTATTGTCTGCCGCGCACCAGGCCGTTACACAGGGGATGCCTTCGTTTTCCGTCAGGTAGACCAGCACCTTACGCAGCGCCTCGGTCGCAAAACCACGGCCCTGCCAGCCCTTTACGACGCTTACACCCACCTCGATCCGGCCGTCTTGATAGTCGTAGGCGCCGACCGTTCCCACCACGACATCGTCGACATCCATGATCCAGGAATAGAAATGTTCTTCCCCATAGCCTTCGATAAACCTGCGCACCGTCTCCTGTGCCATTTCCAGGGTCGCGTACGGGTTCCATCCGGAATAGCGCGAGAATTCCGGATCCCGTCCCAGATAGTGATGCAGTTCCTCTGCATCCTCCGGACGGGCTTTGCGCAGGATGAGCTGCTCCGTCCATAACTCCGCCGTGCCGTGCACGACCGTCTCTTCGATGGAAGCGATCTGATCGTTGTAGATCAGGAAGTCCTCGATAAACAGACCATCTCCTTCGCCGCCCCATTCGCACTCCAAAAAGTCGGCGTTTTCATAGCGCGCAAGACCGATATGGGTCTCCCCATAGATATCCTTGATCAGAACGTACTTCTGATCGTATTTTTTCAGATCTGCGATCATTGCTGTTTTCCTCTTCCTGCAAAAAAGGACCGCCCGAAGACGGTCCTCGTTATCGCTATTTGTTCAGTTTCTTCTCCACGACGGGAATTCTCGCCAGCGTCTTTTCCAGCATATCCTGGTAGCCTGCCAGCTTGTCGCGCTCCGCCTGAATGACGTGAGCAGGCGCTCTGGAGACGAACTTCTCGTTGGCCAGCTGGTTGGTGACCCGCGCCACTTCCTTCGTGAGTCTCTCCTTCTCCTTCGTCAGACGTGCGTATTCCGCCTCGTAATCCATCAAATCGTCCAGCGGTACGTATACTTCCAGACCGGGCAGCGCTGCAGACATGGTCTCTTCGGGCAGCGCTTCCTTGGAAGCGATAAAGTCCAGACCTTCCAGGTTGCCCAGGGTCTTGATGTAGCGTTCACCAGCCTTCGCCAGCTTCTCCTGATCGGCTTCCGCCAGAATGACCGCATGCAGCTTTCTGGAGGGCAGCGCTTCCGCTTCGTGACGGATGCCGCGGATGGCGCGGATGATATCCATGGACAGGTTTAAGACAGCCTTGTCGTCGGCGTAGTTCATGGAAGCATCGTATTCGGGCCAGCCTTCCAGCATCAGGAACTGCTTTGCCTCTGCATCCTTGGGCAGGAAGCTCCAAATCTCTTCCGTAATGAAGGGCATGAACGGGTGCAGCAGCTTGAGCAGGCTCTTGAGGCACTTGACGAGGCAGTACCGGGCGCTTGCCTTATCCGCTTCGTCTTCACCGTACAGTCTGGGTTTGATGAGTTCGATGTACCAGTCGCAGAACTCGCCCCAGATGAGCTCGTAGATCTTCTGGGCAGCCAGCGCGAACTCAAAGCGCTCCATGTTCTGGTTGATCTCGGGAAGTGCATCGTTGATGGTCTGCAGGATCCACCGGTCCTCCGCCTGCAGATTGGCTTCTTCCTCGGAAGCGATGGGCAGGAAGTTCCCTTCTTCGTCCTTGATGTTCATGATGGCGAAGCGGCTGGCGTTCCAGAGCTTATTCGCGAAGTTTCTGGCGCCTTCCACCTTCTCCACCTGGTAGCGGATGTCGCTTCCCGGGGAGATGCCGGACAGCAGCATAAACCGCAGCGCATCGGCGCCGTAGGTGTCGATGACTTCCAGAGGATCGATGCCGTTGCCCAAAGACTTGGACATCTTGCGGCCCTGGGCGTCGCGCACCAGGCCGTGGATGAGCACGTATTCGAAGGGCGTTT
This sequence comes from Bacillota bacterium, assembly GCA_017626845.1. Taxonomy (GTDB): domain Bacteria; phylum Bacillota; class Clostridia; order Peptostreptococcales; family Anaerovoracaceae; genus RUG11894. Next base: position 21,286 of record JAGAHX010000034.1, on the reverse strand, counting down.
CCTTCATGACTTCCACGCCGGAGAAGATCATTCTCGCGACCCAGAAGAAGATGATGTCGTAACCGGTCACCAGGGTGCTGGTCGGATAGAACTTTTTCAGATCTTCCGTATTTTCGGGCCAGCCCAGCGTGGAGAACGGCCACAGCGCGGAGGAGAACCAGGTATCCAGCACGTCTTCATCCTGATGGAAATGCGTGCCGCCGCACTTCGGGCAGACGGAAGGTTCTTCCTTGGCCACGACCATTTCGCCGCATTCTTCGCAGTAATAAGCCGGGATCCGGTGACCCCACCAGAGCTGACGGGAGATGCACCAGTCCTTGATGTCCTCCATCCAGTGATAATAGGTCTTGTCGAAACGCTCGGGCACGAACTTGGTCTTGCCGGAACGGACCGCTTCGATGGCAGGCTCCGCCAGCGGCTTCATCTTGACGAACCACTGTTCGGAGATGCGGGGTTCAACCACGGTATGGCAGCGGTAGCATTCCCCTGCGGGGATCACCATCTTTTCCACCTTGACGAGGTAGCCTGCAGCCTCCAGGTCGGCGACCCAGGCCTTGCGGCACTCGTAGCGGTCCATGCCCTCATATTTGCCCGCTGCAGCGGTCATCTTCGCCTTCTCGTCGATGCATTCGATCATTTCCAGACCGTGGCGCAGACCGACTTCGAAGTCGTTGGGGTCTGCAGACGGCGTGATCTTAACGGCGCCGGTACCCTTTTCCGGATCGGGATATTCGTCCGCGATGACGGGGATCTCTCTGCCCACGAGAGGCAGGACCACCTTCTTGCCCACCATATCCTTGTAGCGGTCATCGGACGGATGGACGGCCACCGCGGTATCCGCGAACATGGTCTCGGGACGGGAGGTCGCGACGACGATGCCTTCGCTGCCGTCCGCACCGGGATAGCGGAAGTACCAGTAGCTGCCGTTATGGTCCACGTGTTCGACTTCGATGTCGGACAGGGCGGAACCGCAGACCGGGCACCAGTTGATGAGGCGCGCGCCCTTATAGATGAGCCCCTTGTTGTACAGGTTGATGAAGTGTTCCTTTACGGCCTTGTTGCAGCCTTCGTCCATGGTAAACCGTTCCCGGTTCCAGTCGCAGGAAGAGCCCAGCCGGCGGATCTGCTCGTTGATGCGGCCTCCGTACTGCTTCTTCCATGCCCAGGCTCTCTCCAGGAAGGCCTCGCGGCCGATCTCTTCCTTGGTCTTGCCCTCTTCTTCTCTCAGTTTATCCACGACTTTGACTTCCGTGGCGATGGAGGCGTGGTCCGTGCCCGGCAGCCACAGCGTCTTGTGGCCCTGCATCCTCTTATAGCGGATGAGGACGTCCTGCAGGGACTGGTCCAGGGCGTGACCCATGTGCAGCTGTCCCGTGATGTTGGGCGGCGGCATCATGACGGTGTAAGGATCCTTAGGCGCGTTTTCATCCGGAACAAAGGCGCCGTTCTCCTCCCACATCGCATAGATGCGGTCTTCGAAATCCTTTGGCTTGTAGTTTTTAGCGAGATTGTTTTCCATGGCTATCCTCTCTGTATGTTAAAACGATTGTTTTCTTTTCACTTTGATCAGGTTTATGATCTCCAGTCCGAAGAACGCGAGGCTTACGTAGCCGACGATGGGCACGATGTTTGCGACGAAATTATAGTAGCCGTACAGCGAGCAGATATAGCCCGCCAGACCTACAGCCCAGGCGATCGCCTTGCTGTTTTTGCGGTCTCCCAGTTTCGTCGTAAACCCGTAAAACACGGTTGTCTGGGTCATGAAGATCGCCAGCAGCAGCAATACGGCGTAGACCTTGCCCAGCGCGGGGAACACCCGTTCGCAGAGATCCATCATCGGAAAGCTGCTCTGGCCGCTCAGCGCCGGATCTGTCGAGGTCGACAGAAACAGAATGAGCGTGCAGGTGCCCAGGATGATGCCTCCCAGGATCGCCCCGTTCTCGCTTCTTTTGCGGGAATCCGAGTGCATGGCGCACTGCCCCAGAACGGGAACGGCTGCCGATGCGTTATAGCCCACGTAGCCGATGACCGCGGTGAGCCAATGGCTGGCCACCTTGCTGGTCCGGTGAGGTTCCAGGTGCGATACCGCATCCGTATGCGTGACGATCAGATAGATGCCAAGCACCAGTGTGCCAACGACCAGGACCGGAGAGATCTTGCCTGCCTTATCGGATATGCTGGAGAAGCCGCCCAGTGCGGTGATGATGCACAGCAGGCAGATGAGCAGACTTCCGGCGGCGTGGCTGAGGCCCGTCTTGCTTTCCAGCAGTGCTCCCCCTGCCGCCGTAAGAGCTACGTAAGCCACAAGCAGAAAGAAGCACATCATAACGCCGACGAATGTATTCAGCGCTTTGTTGTCTATGGGATTGATGAGAGCGGAGATATCGGCCGTGTTCTTGCGGTGGGCGATGTCGACCGTCATCAGTCCGACGCCGATATACAGCAACGTGGCAACGATGACCCCGGCATAACCCCATTTCCCGAATACACCGAAGAACTGCCAGGCTTCCCGTCCGGAAGCAAATCCGGCGCCCACAAGGCAGCCCGTGTAGATAAGGCCGATCCGCAGTACGCTTAAAGGTTTATTGTTCGTGTTCAAAGTGTTCTATCCTTTCGATGCAGGCCTTTATGTCGTCCGGCATCGGTGTTTGCAAATGTATGGGTCCGCCCGTCAGAGGCTGGTTCAGCCGCAGGCTGTAGGCGTGCAGCGCCTGGCGGTTCAAGACATCCGTTCCGGCTTCGTAGCCGAACAGCTGTCCATAGAGTTCGTCTCCCGCGATGGGGTGGCTGAGATGCGTGAGGTGCACCCGGATCTGATGGGTGCGGCCGGTCAGAAGCGTAAGTTCCACCAGGCTGTAGCCGTCGATGCGCTTTGCGCCCTGCCAAGGCGTAAAGTCCGGGCTGAGATCGGGCACGTTCCAGCTGTCCAGGACCTTGTAGAGGGTCACCGACGGGTAGCCGTCTTCGCGCACCATGCGACGTGCCTTATGGTCCGGATCCTTGTCGATGGGCGCGTCGATGCGGCCTTCTTTTTCTGCGAACAGGCCGTGCACCAGCGCCAGGTACTTTTTCTCCGTGGTCCCCTGCTCCATCTGGCTGCTCACCGCATCCTGGGCATGGCCGTTCTTGGCCACCAGCACCAGACCGGACGTATCGCGGTCCAGCCGGTTGATGAAGCGGATCTTCCAGGATTCGCCCCGCTCCTGCAGACGGTAGGCCAGCGCATTGGCCAGAGTGCCGCTCTGGTAATTCTTCGTGGGATGCACCACGAGGAAAGGCTGTTTGTTTACGACGAGCAGGTCGTCGTCCTCGTAGACCACGTCTAATGGGATGTTCTCCGGGTCAAAGTAGCTGCTTTCCTCCGGAAACGATACCGTAAGGATCTGCCCGGGACATCCCTTGTCCCGCAGCCTCGCCTTTTGGCCGTCCAGAGTGATCTGCCCGGCCACCTTGATCTTGCGCATGAGCCGGCTCGAGAAGGAGAAGCGCCGCTGCAGCACTTCCTTTACGTAGAGGCCTTCGTCCGCATCCGTCAGTCTGTAGGTGATGTCGTTTGCCATGGCCTACAGGAACTTGGACATGACCTTGCCCCAGAAGTCGTAATCCGACAGTCGCACCAGCTGGATCTCGTCCTTGGACAGGTCGACGGAGATGTCTTCCACGTGTTCAAAGAAGTACTCCTCGCCGTCCACGATCAGGTAACCGCTATCCTTATAGTTGCGGTCCGGGAAGATGTGGATATCCAGTCCCGGCGGCACCAGAAGACTGCTGGTAAAGCTGCGGTAGACGGTGGTGTTCATCGGAGCCATGGGCGTGATCTGCAGCAGATCCACCCGCGGATCGACCAGGCTGCCGCCCAGCGAGTAGTTGTAGGCGGTGCTGCCGGCGGAGGATGCGATCAGGATGCCGTCGCCGGAGAACTTCTCGATGAAGTTGTCGCCGATGGCGAGGTTCAGGTGGGTCACCTTGGAAATGCTTCCCCGAAAGATGACGTCCGTCAGCCCCTTAAAGTCGTAGGTCTTTCCCTCCTCCGTACGCACTGTTGCCTGCAGCAGACTGTGGCGCTGCACGCGGTAATCGCCGGTGCGGATGAGATCCACCAGCTGGTCTAAGCTGTCGGGCTGGAATTCCTGGAAGAACCCCAGGTGCCCGGTATTGACCCCCACAAAGGGGATATCGGGGAACCCGCATTCCCGCAGGCCGTGCATAAAGGTGCCGTCCCCGCCGACGACGCAGGCGAATTCCACCTCAGGGCCGAATTCCTCCGCGACGGTAAAACCGGCTTGTTTCAGCTTTTGCTTCAGTTGTTCCGCCACAGTGCCGGACTCTTTCGATCCGGCGTAGTGATATACGTAAACCGTTTTCATGTTAACCGATCAGTCTTTCCAGTTCGTCCAGCAATTCTTCGAAAGTCTGCATCGCCGCTTCGATGGGAGCGGGGGTGCTCATGTCGACACCGGCCAGCTTGAGCAGTTCCAGAGGATAGTCGCAGCCGCCGGATCTCAGGAATTTGATATAGTTATCCGCTGCCGGCTGTCCTTCCTCCAGGATCTTCTTGGAGATCGCGGTGGCTGCGGAATAGCCGGTGGCGTATTTATACACGTAAAATGCGCCGTAGAAGTGCGGGATGCGGGCCCATTCGATGGCGATGTGCTCGTCGTAGTTCATGTCCGGGCCGTAATACTTCGCATTCAGATCGCCGTAGAGCTTGCATAGGGACTCGCAGGTCGGCATGTCGCCGGCTTCCACCATGGCGTGGACGTCCCGTTCGAACTCCGCAAACTGGGTCTGTCGGAACAGCGTGCCCTTAAAGCCGTCCAGATACTGGTTGATGAGGTAGGCCTTGCGAAGATCGTTGTCCGCATGATCGATCAGGTGGCGGTACAGCAGGGATTCGTTGACCGTGCTTGCGACTTCCGCCGTAAAGATCGGATAATCGGCGTTGACGGGCTCCTGGTTGTGGTTGGAATACCAGCTCTGCATGGAGTGGCCCATCTCGTGGATGACGGTAAACACGTCGTCCAGCTTGTTGTTGTAATTCAGGAGAATATAAGGAATGCTGTCGTAGCACCCGGCAGAGAAAGCTCCGCTGGTCTTCCCTTCGTTCTCGTAGACGTCCGCCCAACGGCTGGCAAAGGCCTGCTTTACGATGCCGCGGTATTCCTCTCCGAGCGGCACCAGCGCTTCGTCGATAATGCTCTGTGCTTCCTCGTAGGAGATGTCCGTCTCCGGCTCATCCAGAATGGGCACGTAGATATCGTACATGGCCAGATCGTCCAGGCCCAGCAGTTTCTTGCGCAGCGCCACATAGCGGTGCAGGGCGGGCAGATGGGCGTTGACCACATCGATCAGATTGTTGTATACATCTGCAGAGACATTGTCGCTGAAGACGGAACTTTCCAGAGCGGAACCGAAACCGCGGATGCGGGCCATGGCAACGTCCTGCTTTACGCTGTAGATATAGAGGGACGCCACCGTGTTGCGGTGCCCTTCGTACTGGGCATACATATGCTCGTAGGCCTCTTTGCGGATGCGGCGGTCTTTGCCGGAGAGCAGGCCCACGTAGCTGCCGTGGGTCACTTCGATCTCGTTTCCGCTCTCGTCCTGGATCGTGCCGAACTTCATGTCCGCATCGGACAGCATATCGAAGGTATCTCCCATGACGCCGGAGATCTCGGACAGCTGCGCCAGCAGTTTCTCCTCTTCCTTGGAGAGGATGTGGGGACGGTTCCTCAGGATCTCGTCCAGGAAATGCGCATAGACGGCAAGGCCCGGTTCCGCCTCGATCCAGCTGCGGAGCTTCTCCTCGGGGATCGCAGCCAGTTCCGGCGTAAAGAAGCTGGTGATCTCGCTCACGCGGGAGCCTATCATGGCTGCTTTATCCGCCAGGGCCTGGAATTCCGGCACCCGGTTGTCCTCGCATTTGCGAAGGAACGCATATTCCGAAGCTTTGCTCAGCCTGCGGATGATGAGATCCCGGTCTCTGAGCGCTGCCAGCAGCGTCTTGGGACCGTTGTCCAGGCTGCCCTTATATTCCTTGAATTTTTCCGCCAGCTGCAGGCAATTCTGCAGATCCTTTTCGCAGCCGGAAGCCATTTCGTACATCGCTTCCACGTTCCAGGTATATTCTATGGGCGTGCTTTTTCTGTCTCTTGCCATACTATCCGACCTCCATGGGCAAAATTAACCAAACAAGTATATCATAAAATCGTCTGTAATGGTATAATTTTAAGCAGTTTGAGGACTTTCAGGAGAAAAAGGATATGACAAAAGAAGAATTATACGAACTGCTGGAGATCGATACCCCGGCGGACATGGAATATTTCGAGCAGATGGCGGATCTGCTGGAGACCGAAGAAGAGATCGGAGAATCTCTGTTCCGCCATGCCCTTTCGGAGATCAAGGCGGAAAACGCCGGTGAATTCGCCGAAAACTACGTGGGCGAGCTGATCAATGCCCTGCCCGACGGCGTTTCCGCCGAAGACCTGACGGAAGCGCTTGACGCCATGCAGCAGCGACTGATGCTGCTGGCGGAGGACCTGGACGAAGCGCAGGCCCGGGAAGACTTTATTACGGAGCTTTACAAGCTCCGCAGCTGGCTGCACGACGAGGAAGGCGTCCTGGTAGACGGCGAGACCCTCACCATGCTGCAGGCCTTTACGGAGATGCGTGCCGAAAAACTGGGCGCGGCAAGCCACACCTACGATCTGGAACGTTTCCCCGAGCTCACGCCCGAGGAGATCTCTTATAACCTGGGAAGATTCGAGAAGATCGAGATGTGATCATCCGATATTCCACGTGCTTTTTCCGCTGCGGGAGAAAAACAGATAGTCGATCAGGCCTTTTTGATAAGGGATAAAGCTCCCGTCGTCTATCATGGCATCGATCTCCGCCTGACTTGCCCACTGTACCGCAGCGACTTCCTCTTTCTGCAGGTTCAGCCCTTCGGGATCTACATCTATCTGCAGCACATAAAAATCATCGAATCCATCCGGAAATTGTACGGTCAGTACAGGACGGACCTCATCGAACTCGATCGAAAGACCGAGTTCTTCTTTTGTTTCGCGCTGCGCAGCCGAACTGCTCGTATCGCCGGAAGACGCATGGCCGCCGACGCTCACATCCCAGTAGCCCGGCCAGCGCACGATATCGTCTTTGCGCTTTTGGATGAGCATCTCGCCCTTGCTGTTGAAGATGCAGACATGCACGACCAGGCGATACATGCCTGCCGGCGGTTTGTCGCCGCGCAGGATGGTCTGACCCGTCGGGATGCGGTCTGCTGTATAAAGATCGATCACTTCTTTTTTCTGAACCATAAACTATCTCTCTCAATCAAGACTGCGTAACAATAACTGCAAAATACAGGGGGACAGGTTCGCTGTGCTGTGCACGATGTACCTGTCCCCCTGTGTTGTTTTTATTCCTCCGGGATCAGCGCCACAGCTTCGCCGGTAGCCACCAGGCGGCCGGATCTCAGCGCTTCGCGCACCCAGGCACGCTTGCCGTCCCGGTCTTCGCCGGCATAGCCCGGCTCGTCGGCCAGCTGTTCCCATTCATCCAGAAGATCTACCAGTTCACCGGTGCCGATGGCATCGGAATTCACCCAGAAGAACTCCTTGTCGTCGCACAGGATATTGCACTTGAAATGAAAACCCAGGCCGCTTCCCTGCCGCAGCATGCTTTCCGCTGCCGCGCAGCAGTCCTCAAAGGTCTCGTAGCGGCCCACCAGGCGGCTCTCGCCGTTTCGGCTCGCAATTACGCTGAATCTGCTCATCTTTCCTCCTCCTTACTCTGTCAGGAACTTTTCCGCCAGGGCGGAATCGGATGTTATGGGTTCATACACGTTCCCACGGTGCATATATTCTTCCCGGCCTTTGCCGGTCATGACGATGACGGTCTTCGGCGCCGCCTCCCGGATCGCCGTTTCGATCGCTTCGGTGCGGTCCTCCACGATGCGGCAGGGGCAGCCGTGCTTCGCCAGGTTTTCCGAAAGCGTGCGGCAGATGGCCGACACGTCGTCCAAACCGGGATCTTCCTCGGTGACCCACACAAAGTCCGCATACTTGCTGACGGCCCGGGGCAATTCCTCCCGGCGGGAAAGACCCTTGCCGCCGGGGCAGCCGAACAGACCCTCCACACGCCAGCCCGGATAATCCTCCTTTACCGCTTCGTACAGCTTTTCGAAGCTCAGGATATTGTGGGCATAGTCGGAGATGACGACGACTTCCCGTTCCTTATTCTCGAAGACCTCCATGCGTCCCTTGGCCCGGGCGTCCTTCAGCCCTTCTGCGATCACATCGTGGGGCACACCCATCCAGCGGCATAACAGGATCGCCGCCATGGCGTTCTCCACGTTGAAGGATCCGGGTATGCTCAGGGCAAAATCATAGACGGTCTCCCCTTCTCGGTTCTTCAACGTAAAGACCGTGCAGCCGTTTTCCCGCCGCACGTTTTCCGCCCGGAAATCCGCATCGCAATTGCCTTTGGCGGAATAAGTGTGGATGAGGCATCCTGCCTCCTTCGCCGCGCCGTAGATGCGGTCCAGCCGGTCCGTATCCAGATTGAGGAACACGTTTTTACATTGGTCAAAAAAGCGAAGCTTCGAGGAGATATAGTCCTCCTCGTCCGTATGCTCTCCCTTTCCCACATGATCGATGCCGTAGTTCAGGAACGCACCGGCATCGAATTCCACGCCGTAGGTCCGGTCGTATTTCAGTCCCTGGGAAGAGACTTCCATCACGAAGGCGGGCAATCCCGCCTCCTCCGCGTGCCAGAAATGTTCGTGCAGCGTAAAGGCCTCCGGCGTCGTCAGATGCGACTCAAATTCCTGCACACCGTCGTAGGAATCGATGGTGGAAAGAAATCCGACCCGCTTCCCTTCTTTCGCATACCAGGTGTCCAGCACGTTCTTGATGAAGTACAGCGTCGTGGATTTTCCCTTGGTGCCGGTGAGCCCGATCAGTTTAAAAGAACGCGCTTCCGTCCCGTAGAACAGTTCCGCCATCAGAGCCATGGCCCGCCGGATGTCGTTCACCAGGACCGCCGGTCTGCCGCCCTCGTAACGCACTTCCGAAACGTAACAAAAAGCCCCCGCATCGAAGGCTTTTGCTAAATACTCCGGCTTAAAGGCCTCTCCTTTGCACACGAAAAGCGTGCCGGGCCCTGCCTGCCGGGAGTCGAAGGTGAGCTGCTGCACCGGCACAAACTGAAGGTCTCTGGAAGGTTCATCCTCCAATAACCCCTCGCCCCGCAGCAGCTCCACATATTCGTAAAGAAAGGTCTGTTTCTTCATTATTCTCCGTAGATATTATCGTCTCCGGTATACTTTTCCTCCGCAGCCTTCAGCTCCGGATCTTCGAATGCTTCCGGCTGATCTTCGTGGGTCACCTCGGAAGGAACGTCGGTAAAGGTCACGTCCTTGCCCGTGAAGGGATCTTCCACTCTGCCTGCTGCCGCAGCGTAATCGTAGCCGCCAATGGACAGATTGCCGTTGGCCAGATCGTAGAAGCAGACCGTGGCCGTATTCATGTAGGCGTTGACGATGAGCGTCGGAACGGATGCCAACAGTGCCAGCGGATGGTTGGCCGCCTGCGAGAGCACCGCATAATACTGGGTCGGGTCCGTAGAATTCAGGAACGCCTGCGCCGGTCTTACCAGGATGGACTCGACGATGCCGGAAGGAATGCTGGCAACGATCAACCATCCGATAAAGCTGATCATCAGGATGACGTAGTTCATCTTGTTGCCGCGCATCATCGCGGAGCTTTCAAAGAGGCACTGCTGCGGGCTCTTGCTGGGGTCATCCGCCAGGATGTAGTTGGCCATGCTGTAGCGAATGCCGGCGATGATCCCGGGCACGATGAACAGCAGCGTCCACAGAAACACGCGAATGATGATGTTCAGGTGCAGAACGATGGCCTTCTGGGCATAGCCGAAGCCGTATTTGAGGTCGTCCAGGCCGCCGTTTCTCTGGCGGAACAGCTTGATGAAGTAATACGCAACGCCCATGGCCAGCGGCCCTGCGATCAGCAGCGAGTAGATGCTCGCGATAAAGCCGAGAACGCTGCCTTCTCTTGTGATACTGTTGATGATCGTACCGGGCACCTGTTCGATGGCGGTCACCACCAACAGCAGGACGAAGGCTTCCGTCCATCTCCCCTGCAGCGCCTGGCGCGCCAGAGCCCGGATGGTCTTCGGCTGCTCATTTACGATGTTGTAAGTCTGAAAATCCATACTGTTTAACCTCCGATGTTACTGGATGTATTCGTCGAGCAGGAGCAGCGTGTTGCAGACGCCGTCTTTGTGACTTCTCTCATATCCGTGGGACGCATAGACGCCCGGTCCGATGACGCCGTGGCGTACGTCAAAGCCCGCGCAGACCGCGACGGAAGCGTCGGAACTGTAGCTGGGATAGATATCCACCGCGTAGTCCGCCTTCGCGCGGATCGCCGCCTCTTCCAGTCCCTTGACGACCGCGTAGTTGTACGGGCCGGAGCTGTCCTTCGCACAGATGGAGACCATGTGCTCGGTGCAGGTGAGACCTTCGCCGACGCAGCCCATGTCCACGGACAGCATCTCGGTGACCCCCTTCGGGCAGTAGCTGGCCGCACCGTGGCCCACTTCCTCGAAACAGGTGAACTGCATGTACAGATGTCTTTCGGGCTCCTTGCCGCTCTCCTTCAGATATTTTGCGAAGGCCAGGAAGATGCCGCAGCACAGCTTGTCGTCCAGGAAACGGCTCTTGATGTAGCCGCTCTTCGTCACCTTCGTGCGGGGATCGAAGAACACGAAGTCGCCGGCCTGGATGCCCAGGGCGCGCACGTCTTCCACGCAGTCTACGTCTTCGTCGATGACCACTTCCATGGTCTTGAAATTTCTCTTGGCAGCCGCCAGATCGTCGTTGACGTGGGCGGAAGCGTTCTCCACCTGATAGGTGCCTTCGTATTCGCCGGAGAACTTCGTCTTGATGACGCAGCATTCCGTCTCGGCCGTCTCCGCGTGGAATCCGCCGATGGCCGTGATCTTTAGCCGGCCGTTCTCCTTGATCTCTCTTACCATGCCGCCCAGGGTGTCGAAGTGGGCCATGATGAGGAGGCCATCCTTGTCGTTCTTGCCTCCCAGATCCACGGTAACGCCGCCCTTCACGGTCTTCTTCGCCTTATATCCCAGCTCCTTGAATTGCTGAATAAGCCAGTCTGCGGCTTCGTCCGTGTAGCCGCTGGGGCTGTTGATCGCCAGCAGCTGACAAGCCTTTTCCACGGCGAAATCGGTATAATCCTTTACGGTTTTCGTTTTCATGTTCTAGATCTCCAATCCTTTTAAAAAATATGGAATATGGTCGTTGTAATAAAGCTGACGACGGCGTAGATGGGCCGGGACAGCAGCATGCTGGGCACGTCGAACAGGATGAGCACCAGCAGAATGACGAGGCTGTTGCGGTACACGAAGCTGTAGAACTGCGTGTTCTGCAGATGGAACAGCTCCGTAAAGAAGCCGAAACCGTCCAGCGGCGGCACCGGCAGGAAGTTGAACAGCATCAGGGACACGTTGATGATGATGACGTAATAGAACACCATGAAGATCGTGTGGCCGAAGCTGGTGGTCATGATGGAGGGAACTGCCGTCACCAGGATCTTCAGGATCAGGCCGAAGACCATGGCGACAAGGAAATTCATCGTGACCCCCGCAGCATCCACGATCAGGGTATCTCTGTGCCGGTTCTTAAAGTTTCCCGGATTCACGACCACGGGCTTGCCCCAGCCGAAGCCGATGAACAGCAGGGACAGAATGCCCATCAGGTCCACGTGAGCCTGGGGCTCGATGGTGCAGCGTCCCATGATCTTCGGGGTCACATCCCCGCTTTTATAAGCCGTGATCGCATGGGCATACTCGTGGAACGAGAGGCCGATGATGATGCCGGGTATCGTAATGAGCGTGCTGACGATCCAGTTGCTGAGGCCTGCCGTACCGCTGTTCATCAGAGCCCGGATCGGGCCCAGGTAGGCGAGGATCAGAATGAGGATGAGAGAACGCCTGTCGAAAAATCTCTGCATAAAAACTCCTTAATGATTTATTTTATCATGTTTCCGTTCTTCGCGACACATGGTTTTACTGCACGTACCCCGTAACGCCGTGTGCATCCATCCAGGCCTTCTTGCTGGCCATGAGACGCTGCAGGCAGCTGCTGCGCAGAAGTCCGCACTTTCGCAGCGTTTTCTGCAGGTCGTGCAGATCGTTATACGTGAGGAAGGGATAATCCGTGCCCCCGTAGACACCGCCGGGATAGATCGCGTATTCCAGGTTGCCGTCTTCGCGGATCCAGTGTTCTTCCGACCCTTCGATCGCCGCAAGCATCTGCAGGCCGAGGTCCGTAAGATCGCTCCGCTTTAGCAGCGCGCCGCCCTTCAGCAGCACGGAGATCTCCGCAAGCTGATGGTTCAGCGACGTATGCGGACGCCACATGCCCGTTTCGTAATAATCCGGCACGAACAGGCCTCCGCTCTCCGGCGACCAGCCGTACTGTTCCGCGAACTGCAGGTAGAAATCGAAATAGGCCTCGATGCACTTCTCCAGTTCCGGCCAGGACGATCTGCGGTATTCCGTCAGCAGCGTCTCCATCAGGTCGGAGTTGAACCGCGTATCGTAATACCCGGCGTTTACGCTGTACTTTGCGTAGAGCCAGCGGCTCCGGGAATTGCTGGGCCAGTATCCTTCTTCGTTCTGGCAGCGGATCATACGGTCCAGTACGAAGCAGTTCAGCGTATCCATGATGGGGCATTCCGCGGCATGGCGCGCATAGACCCAGGCCAGATAGCAGGCGGGCCGGTTGGCGTAGACGCCATCTCCCCAGGGTTCGTAATTGGCGGCGGATTCGTAATAGTACCCATCGTACAGCATACGCCACGCGCCGTCGTTCGTCAGGATCTGCCAGAGGGCCGGCACTTCGTCGCCTTCCCAGTCGATCGCAGCGGCATCCGTGCGGCAAAGGAAGAAATCAGAGGAGGCATTTTCTCCGGGAGGCATCGCGTACAGGGTGATCTTCCACATGCCATCCGCCGTTTTGCGGACGTCCATCCACCCTTTTGCATCTTTGAGCACCCGGATGCATCCGTTTTCGATGTGTTCATACCCCTGGGGCAGATAGAGGATATAGCTGCCTTCATCCGTGTCGAGGAACAGGCATCCGGAGCGGTATATGCCCTTCTGCGAAGACCTGTGCCACGCGCCGTCGCGGAAAAAGCGCAGTTCCATGCTGCGGCAGACAGTCTCGAAAACCGGGATGGCATCGCCGCCGGTCTCCGACCGCAGAGAACCTGCGAAAACGGTATCGCCGTTGTCCAGCTCGTAATAACTGGCGTCCAGCACCGCGTCCCCGCGCAGCTCGTCACGGAATTCCGTGACCCGCACAGGAACGTCGTTCACTTCGAACTGCCGGGACGATCCGGGGGTCACCGACACTGCGGCATAATACGCCGGCAGCGGGCACTGTACAGGTTCTTCCGCAGCCGTATCCGTACAGGCGCACAGAAGCATCGTCAGAAGCAGTACCGTTATAAAGATTGTAATGGGTCTGCGTCGATCCATTGCGTCCCTTTACCTCACAGAATAAGTATTATATTATACCATCAATTGCCCCGCTTTGTCAGTCCTGCCGGGCGCTTGCAACGGCGTCCCCTCCGTGATATCATAAAGTGCTAAAATATGTTGCAAATCATGAGGAGGAAAAAATGAACGAGATCACATATCTGACTGAAGAGACCTACGAAACCGTTTTATCCGGCGCCGAAGCTGCCGTTGTCGACTATTACGCAGACTGGTGCGGCCCCTGCAAGGCCATGCTGCCCATTTTCGAAGCCTGCGCTGCCGAATACGATAAGATCGCCTTCTGCAAGATCAACGTAGACGATCACAAGAAGCTTGCCATCCAGAACAGAGTCATGGGCATCCCCTGCTTTATGTTCTTCAAGAACGGCAAGATGGTAAAGCGCATCGACGGCGCCGTAGACGAGACCGCCTTCAAGGCAGCTCTGAACGAACTGCTGTAACCCTTTGGTCCGTGCAGGACCGGAACCGCAGAAAGAAACCCTTAAAATGCTCACAGCCCTATACAGATTGATCACTCTTTATGAAAATTCACCCACGGCGATCATCACGACGCTCTTCGTCATCGACCTGCTCCTGAGTTTTGCCGTCATTTTTCTTGAGAGGAAGAGCCCTTCCGCGACGCTTGCGTGGCTCATGGTCATCAATCTGCTGCCGGGCTTGGGCGTTTTTCTTTATTTCTTCCTTTCCCAGAACATCACCAGGCAGAAGCTGTTCAAACGGTCGCGCTTCGAGATGCAAAAAGCCGGAGAGGATCTGAGCATCCAGATGGACGATATGGCCTACGGCCGGTACCGCCACATGAATCCGGAGGGCGAAAAATGGAAGGATCTGATCTACCTGAACCAGGTCCACGCCATGGCGTTCTATTCTCAGAACAACGACGTGCGCATCTTTACGGAAGGCCGGGCGAAGTTCGACCAGCTGGTCCGGGATCTGGAGGCGGCTGAGAAGTTCATCAACATGGAGTACTTCATCATGAAGCCCGACGACGTGGGTCTCCGCATCCTTCGCGTGCTTCGCAAGAAAGCTGAGGAAGGCGTGGAAGTACGCCTGCTTCTGGATGCCATGGGCTCGCGGCAGATCAAGGAAAAACATCTGAAGGGTCTGAAGGCAGCCGGCGGCAAGGTAGCCTTCTTCTTTCCCGCCAACGTGTTCAAGATCCAGCTGAAGCCGAACTACCGCAACCACCGCAAGCTGGTCATCATCGACGAAAAAGTAGCTTACGTGGGCGGGCTGAACGTCGCCTCCGAATACGAAGGCCGTTCCACGAAGTTCAACGGCTGGCGCGATACCCATCTGCGCCTGGTGGGCGGCTGCGTCGAGGACGTGGATGACCGCTTCCTTCTGGACTGGCGCTATGCCAGCGGCGAGGATTTCCACGGGGACGATCTGGACTACAAGGTCCTCATCCCTGCCGGCAGCAGCGGCGTGCAGATCGTGTCCTGCGGTCCGGACAGCCCCGAAGAAGAGATCAAGCGGCTCTATCTGAAGATGATCACGTCCGCCAAGAAGAGCGTCTGCGTGCAGACTCCCTACTTCATCCCGGACCAGAGCATCTTCGAAGCTTTAAAGACCGCCGCCCTCTCCGGCATCGACGTGCGGCTGATGATCCCCAACAAGCCGGACCATCCCTTCGTCTATTGGGTCACGTACAACAACGCCGCCTCCCTGATGGAAAGCGGCGTAAAGGTCTATATCTATAACAAAGGCTTCCTGCACAGCAAGTGCATCACCGTGGATGACGAGGTGAGCTCGGTGGGCTCCGCCAACTTCGACATCCGCAGTTTTAAGCTGAATTTCGAGTGCAACGCCGTGGTCTACGACAAGGACGTGGCGCGCAAGCTGCACAACGCCTTCCTCCGGGATATGGACAATTCCATCCATCTGACGCCGGTGCTCTACGCCCAGCGCCCCTGGACCATCAAGTTGAAGGAGAACGTCGGCCGTCTGATCTCGGATATCCTGTAATTCTATCCGGCCACGCCGACCGCCTTCAGGATTTCTCCCACCTCTTTTACAGGAACGATCTCGATCTTATCCAGCACTTCTTTCGCGACATCCTTCAGATCCTGCTGATTCTCCGCAGGAATGAAGACTTTTGTGATGCCCGCTCTCTGGGCTGCCATCAGCTTTTCCGGCAGACCGCCGATGGGCGTTACAGCGCCCCGGAGGGCCACTTCGCCGGTCATGGCGATGTGGGGATCCACAGGCCTGCCCGTCAGCAGAGAGGACAGCGCCGTGGTGAGCGCTACGCCTGCGGAAGGTCCGTCCTTGGGCACGGCACCGGCCGGCACGTGGATGTGCAGGTCGCTTTCCGCCAGTTTCTTCGCCTCTTCGGGGAACATAGATTTTACCAGGCTGAGGGCGATGCGGGCGGATTCCTGCATCACGTCGCCCAGCTGACCCGTCAGAATGAGCTCGCCCTTCCCCTTCGTCAACAGCGTCTCGATGTAGAGGATCTCACCGCCCACAGGCGTCCAGGCCAGTCCGGTCACCACGCCGGGACGGGCATCCTCCAGGATCTTGTCGTGGGTCACCGGGCGGTCCTGCAATTCTTCGCGCACCTCTTCGGGACCCAGAACAAAGGTCTGATCCGGCTCGCTGGCAACCCGCACCGCCATGCTGCGGCACAGGGAATCGATCTTCTTGCGAAGACCGCGAACGCCGGCCTCCATCGTATAGTCGGAAATGATGCTCTCCAGCGCTTCGTCGCTGATCGTCAGCCGGCCTGCCTCGATCCCCATGGCTTCCATGGACTTGGGCACGAGATGCTCTTTGGCGATCTGCAGCTTTTCCAGAGGCGTGTAGCCCGTAAACTGGATCACCTCCATGCGGTTGAGCAGCGGTTCGGGAATGGTGTCCGTCGTGTTTGCCGTGCAGATGAACAGCACGTCGGACAGATCGTAAGGCACATTCATGTAATGGTCCGTAAAGGTGTTGTTCTGCTCCGGATCCAGCACCTCCAGCAGCGCGGACGCCGGGCTGCCGTTATAGGACGCGGAGAGCTTGTCCACTTCGTCCAGCACCATAACGGGATTGGAGACGCCGCTCTTCTGGATGCCGTCCATGATGCGGCCGGGCATGGCGCCGATGTAGGTTCTTCTGTGACCCCGGATATCGGATTCGTCGTGGACGCCGCCGAGGCTGACCCGCACATATTCCCTGCCCAGTGCTCTTGCGATGCTCTTGCCGATGCTGGTCTTACCGGTACCGGGAGCGCCGACGAACAGCAGGATGGAGCCGGACTGCTGCTTCTTCAGGTTCATGACGGCGATCTGCTGGATGACCCGGTCTTTCACCTTCTTCAGCCCGTAATGGTCTTCGTCCAGGATGCGCCGGGCTTCCTTCAGGTCGATGTATTCCGGCTGCTCTTTCTTCCAGGAAAGGCCCGTAACAAAATCCAGGTAATCGTACAGAATGCCGGATTCCACGCTCTCCTTACCCTCCTGCTTTAAGCGGTTGAGGACCTTCTCCGCTTCCTTGCGGGCCGTCTCGTTCATGCCGCTGTCTGCGATCTTCTGGGCGAATTTTTGCACGTCCGTCACGTTTTCCGGATGCATCTCGTCCAGTTCCTTCTGCAGGTGTTCCATCTGACGCTTGATCGCCTGTTCGCGCAGGATCTGCTGATGCTCCTGCTGCTGGCTGGTGACGGCCTCGTTGGTGATCCGCCCCACTTCCAGGAAATCGTACAGCACCTTTTCGATGAGCTCCGCCCGGGCCAGAGCGCTGTCTTCCGCCAGGATGGCATAGCGTTCCTCGTTTTCGATCTTCAGCCAGGGCGACATGGCGCAGGCAGCCAGGTTGATGGAGTCGATCTGATCCAGCCAGTACTCCGCCGCATCCGCCCAACGGTAGCCGGAAGCGTACTTGCGCATCTCTTCTTTCAGATTCTGCAGTTTCGCCAGCTCCACATCTCGCTCCAGATCCTTCGTTTCCGGGCGGCGGGAAGCCATCAGCTGGATGGTGTGGTCCGTATTGAACGCCACGCTTTCCAGATTGATCCGGTAATGGGTGCGCACAGATACGAAGCCCTGCTTGTTCACCTCGGCGATGGTGCCGGCCACGCCGATGGGATAGAAGCTGTCTTCGTCCAGATCAACAAAGTTCTGATTCTCCTTGGCCACGATAATGTAGACCTTATCCCCTTCCGAGATGCTCTTGCCTCCCGCGCTGCGCTGCAGCTGTTCGTAAGAGAAATACACCAGGGCGTTAGGTGCGAGAATGATGTTGTATACAGGGATTACGAGCACGTTCTTTTCCTCCGTTTTAATTAAATGATTGTTCGTTTAAATTCATCGTTTTTAAGTCCCTGCCCGCAGGCAGGGATGGTTTCAGGACTGGTGACCCTTCCAAAAGATCAGCGGATGAGCAGCAGATCCTGCAGCATGGCGACCAGTTCGTCCAGCTGCATCTGCGCGCTCTGCACACAGTCGCTGCTTCTCGCCAGGAACTGGACCGGCGCGAACAGTACGGCTGCGAGGCCCAGATCGCTGTACGCTTTGAGTTCTCCGCGTTTCTGATACGAGTGCAGCACGTCGAAGACGCCGCAGCAGCAGTCGGGCTCGGATACGTATTCCGCAAGGCCGGGACAGCGGGAACACTGTTCCACGAAGCTGTAGACTTCCTGATGCTCCAGCGTGTAGTCGTAGTAGCCGCGCACGAGGCTTTCGATCACGGCAGCGCCGTCCATGGACGGGTCAACGCGCCGCAGCAGATAGCGGTACGACTGATCCGAGTATTCCTGAAAGATCTCGGACAGCATGCTTTCCTTGCTGTCGTAGTAGACGTAGATCGTGGCGGGCGACACCTCTGCCTCCCGGGCGATCTTGGCGACCGATGCGCCGTTGATGCCCTCCCGCAGGATGAGCCGCACGGTGGCTTCCTTGATCTTCTTCTGTTTTTCCGGATCTCTTGTTCTCATAGTATCGCAGCAGGACTTGCTTCCTGCTCTGCTCCTGCGTTAATATTAAATGAACATTCAGTTATTGTCAAGGCATTTTTAGCCAGCCGGTTTGGCAGGCCGCGGCAAGCAGGCTATGCAGGCCATGATGCAATTTTGCTTTGAAGAGCTGAAGCTGGAGCGCCTCTATCTGGATCACTATACCGGCAACCCGGCGGCCGGACTCTACCAGCACCTTGGATTCCAATACGAAGGCGTGCT
Source organism: Bacillota bacterium (assembly GCA_017626845.1). Taxonomy (GTDB): domain Bacteria; phylum Bacillota; class Clostridia; order Peptostreptococcales; family Anaerovoracaceae; genus RUG11894. Next base: position 2,520 of record JAGAHX010000034.1, on the reverse strand, counting down.
GCGCCGCAACTGCCGCAAAAACGGCAAGCTGTACGACGTGCATCTGATGTCCATGCTGCGGGAGGAGTACGAGGCGCTGAAGAAAACCGAATAGTCTCTGCAGGAACCGGTTGACAACTCCATTCTACAACTGTAGTATAATTACACTACAGTTGTAGAATGGGGTTTTGTTATGAAGAAAGACATCAATCGCATCCCGGATTCCGAACTGAACGTAATGCAGGCCTTATGGGCCTGCGGCGAACCCGCCGGACGGGCGCAGATCGAAGAGAAGATGCAGGAGCGGAATGACCGCAAGGAGCCGCTGGCGCAGACCACCCTTCTCACCCTGCTTTCGAGACTCGAGCAGAAAGGGTTTATCAAAACAGAGAAACAAGGCCGCAGCAGCGTTTATACCCCGTTGGTGACCCGGGAATCGTACCAAAAAGCCCAAAGCCGCTCTTTCGTGGACAAACTGTTCAGCGGCAGCATGTCCGCCTTTGCCAGTGCGCTGTCTGAAGGCGGCCTGACGGAAGATGAGCTGAAGGAACTCAGAAAACTGCTGGAGGAGAAACGATGAGCGGCTACGAACCTTTGCGCATCCTGTTTGCGGTCTGCTTCGGCATCGTCTGCGCTGCAGCGACGGCACAGCAGGGGCTCAACAAGGCGGTCGAACTGACAGATTATAAAGTTTTCGATCCGAAAAGAGAGGAAGAGAAACAAGATCGGCCGAAATACATGTTCCCCAATTGGGCGTTCAACCTGCTTTTGATCTGTATTCTCATTCCCTTTGTGCTGCTGCTCAGCCCACTGGATGGTCTGAGAAAAGAAGAGGTCCTGCTGCAGGTGACGGTCCCCGTCATCTTTACGATCTGCCTGTATTATATCGTTCTCATCCCGATCATCCCGCTGCTGCGGAAATACTTCCACTCCTATGCCTGTGCGGTTTTATGGATGATCCCCAGCATGCTGTATCTTGCCTGCTACCGATGGATGCAGCGAACGCAGCCGGCACGTATCTGCGTGGTTCCCCGGCAGTGGATCCATGTCGGATTTCGGATCTGGTTTGCAGGTTTTCTGCTGGTTCTGATCATCCCGGTCCTCCGCCATCTGCAGATACGAAAGAAACTGCTGGCTGCAGCCCATCCCTGCAGCGATCCGGCCGTGAACGATCTGTTTAACCGGCTTCGCGAAGAATACTGCGGAGATAAATTCGACCTAAGACTTTTATACTGTCCGGTAATAAAAACGCCTCTCTCCATCGGCCTCTTCCGCCGCTCCACCTGCGTGCTGCTGCCGCAGCGGGCTTACAGCGAGGAGGAACTGGAACTCATCTTCCGCCATGAACTCATCCACATCTGCAGAAGAGACAGCGGCGTAAAATTTCTGATCGCCTTCTGCCGTGCGCTCTGCTGGTTCAACCCTTTCATGCACCTTGCCATGCGCCGCTGCAGTGAAGATATGGAGCTGTCCTGCGACCAGCTCGTGCTGAAAGATGCAGGACAGGAAAAAAGCGAGCAATATGCTTCGCTTATTCTGGATACTGCTGCAGAACCCCGGGGATTTACGACCTGCCTGTCTGCGAACGCCCGTTCCATGGCCTACCGCTTAAAGCAGATCCTGCAGCCTGCAAAGAAATGGAAGGGCACGCTGCTGGTTGGCCTGGTCACAGCTCTTTTGCTGTACAGCCTCGGCTGGTTTTCCTTTGCCTGCGATGTTGGAACGATAAAGGATCTTTCCATGGAACACGGCAGTTCCGATCCCTCCGATTGGACGATCTCTTCGATCTCTTCCTGGAATAACATCGCGGGGGAAGCCAGAGAGATCCGGACTGCACTCCATACCTCCGATCTCCAGGCTCTCACGGATACCATCACCGCGCTGGAATGCTTGGAGCTTGCAGGTTTTTATACGTTGAAAGAAGACGGCCCGGAGATAAACGTCTGGTATCAGACCGATGGAGGGCTTTGTTATGCCAGTGTTTCCGCGCATATGGTGACCCTGGGATACCCCATAAAAAATACAGAGACGTATGGGTCCCGCATCGTCTCTACATCCTATCTTCTGAAAGAACCCGCCGATATGGACTATCTGCTGTCGCTCATTGAAGCGAAATAGCGGCAGTCAGCCATATTATAGAAAAATCCCCGGCGAAAAGGCCGGGAATCTCTTTTACAATCTATTTATTCGCCTAACGCGCTGCAGAATTCCTCGATCTTCTGCAGATTCTCTCCGCTGGGCTTGTCCTTCGGATCGATCAGGATGAGCTCCGCTTCCAGGGAAGACCGTCCCAGCGCCTCCTTCAGTTTACCGAAGGCCTTCTCCGCGCCGGCGCCGCTTTCGCAGGCGAAGGACGCGATCTTCCGATTCCGCAAGGCATCTTTGTTTTCCGCGATAAACGAGCGGATGGGCGGGGTCACGTTGCCGGCCCACACCGGAAATCCCAGAATGACCCTTCCATACGCCGCCGCATCGAAGGCATAGGGCTGCAGCGCGGGCTGCTCCGCCATAACGGAGGCCTTGCCGCCCCAGAAAAATTTC
>JAGAHX010000033.1 GCA_017626845.1 Bacillota bacterium | reverse complement strand
GCGTGACCGCGACACCATGGAACAGGTCCGCATGCCCATCAGCGAACTGAGAGCCTATATCGAAAAGGCAATGGAGTTTTAGTGAAAAAGATCCTTATCCTGAACACGGGCGGCACCATCGGCATGACCCGCACCGAAAAGGGCTACATGCCGGATCGGGAATATTTCCGCAAGGCGCTGCTGAACATGGATTCTCTCCGCGCCCCGGGCATGCCTGCTTGGGACCTGGCGGAGACGGAAGAACTGCTGGATTCCTCCAACATGACGGTGCGGGACTGGAACGAGATCGCGAAGCTTCTGGCGGATGCCTACGAAGCGTACGACGGTTTCGTGGTGCTGCACGACACCGATACCATGGCGTATACCGCTTCGGCGTTGTCCTTCATGCTGGAAGGTTTAAAGAAGCCCGTCATTCTGACGGGCAGCCAGATCCCTCTGTGCGAACTGCGCAGCGACGGAAGAGACAATCTGATCTCCTCCATGCTGATCGCGGCGGAAGGGAAGGCGAAGGAAGTCTGCATCTACTTCGGCGGAAAGCTTCTGCGGGGCAACCGCTCCACAAAGTATTCGGCAGACGGACTCATCGCATTTACTTCCCCGAACTATCCGCCTCTGGCGGAGGCCGGCATCTCTATTCAATACAACCGGAAAGCGATGCTGGAGATCCCCAAGGAACCGTTCCGCCTGCAGCTGCTGGAGAACGTCCCCATCGGCGTTCTGAAGGTCTTTCCCGGCATTCAGTTCGGCCTGTTCGAATCCATCATGACGGAGAGCCTGAAGGGCATCGTCATCGAGACCTTCGGTGCCGGCAACATCCCGGCGGGAGGCGATGCGCTGCTGCCCATCATCCGCAGAGCGTTTGAAAACGGCAGCATCCTGACGGTCTGCTCCCAGTGCCCCCAGGGCACCGTTTCGCTGGGCACCTACGAGACCAGCAGCGGGCTCACGTCCGCAGGCGCGGTATCCGGCAAGGACATGACGACGGAAGCGGCGGTTGCCAAGCTGTATTATCTCTTCTCCAAGGGATATCCGAAGGAGGGCATCAAGCGGCTGATGGAATGCAGTCTGCGGGGCGAAATGAAAGAGTGACCCATCCAAGATCTAAACGACCGCAAGGCGCGAAAGCGCCTTGCTTTTTTATTGCCTATGGTGAGAAAAATAACGGGAATTATGGTAAATTTTGCTTGACAAAATTTAACTTTTTGCTATCATTGAAATACAGAAAATAACAAATGAGGTAAATCATGAACGAGTTCAAATTGGCGATCGTCCTCAGCGACGAGGCGCTGGCGGCAGCCCTGGCTCGGGCGGTCGCCAAGGAATACCGCTATATCCGGGTCTGCACCGGGGAATGGGACGAGGCGGATTTTACGATACGGGACTCCTTTCTGGGGTCACCCGCACCGGTCTGGGAGATCGTGGACCGGGCTCTGGCGGCCAGCGGTAAGACGTTTTCCTTCACGCGAAGACCGGGTTCCTGTCCCGTAACGGCGTTTACGTCCGGCGGCGGTGGAAGGGGCGTCTCCACCTGCGCGGCGCTCTACAGCGCCATTGCGTCCCGGGAAGGTTCCCGGAACGTGCTGCAGATCGGTTTCGATCCTTACGTTTCGCCGTGCCGGACGGAAAACGGCATGCTCCTTCTGCGAAAGGTCCTGGGCGGAAATGTGCTGCCCTTCAAACCGGCATGTGAAAAGGCGGAGGAAGGGTTCTATTATCCGGCGCAGGGTGCGGCAAACAACCTGTTTTTCGAACTGGATGCGGAGCAGGCAGCGTTTTTCCTGCAGACGGCGGAGGACAGCGAAGAATGGGACGAGATCGTCCTGGATGTTCCCCGCGGGTATCCGCACTGGCGGGAGGTCCTCAGCATGTGCGAGACCTGCGTCGTCGTTTCCAGCCGCAGCGATAGTCTTCGCCATGCGGACGATGCGGCGTATGAGGAACTTGTTTTACTGGCGGAACGGCGCCGGGAGGACGAGCTTTCCCAGCGGCTTCTTCGCATCGAACCGCCGGAAGATGCGTCTTTGCAGGCCGCGTATCCGGACCTGCTGGGCCCCTTGGGATGTGAGGTGAAAGCGCTTGCGGAGCAATTGGAACTTTGCTGAGCCCGCTGTAAGTGTCTACGGCCTGGCGGAGACCGTGCGCCGCACCATGGCGCAGGGGACGCGGGATGCGGATGACGGACAGGTGCGCAGATGCTGCGAAGAGGCGGTCCTGCGCTGCCGGGAAGCACCGCTGCTTTGTGCGCAGACGAAGCTCCGCCTGGCGCGTCTCGTATTCTGCGCCCTTCGCTGCGAACTGGAGATCCTGCAGGATCTGGCGGACGATCCGGCTGTTACGGAGATCATGGTAAACGGTCCGGACCGCATCTTTATCGAGCGGGACGGCGAGACCTTCCGGGCGGATCTGTCCTTTGAGACAGCAGAGCGCCTGAACCAGGTCATTCAGCGGCTTGCTGCCCGGGTCGGCCGGGAAATGAACGAACTGCACCCCATCGTGGATGCCAGGCTTTCCGACGGATCCCGGGTCAACGCGGTGCACGCCGGCATCGCCATCGACGGACCGGTCCTTACCATACGGAAGTTCAACCGCAGCCGCATGACGATGGAAGATCTGGTCCGGCAGGGAGACGTCTGCCGCGATGCGTCCGTCTTGCTGCAGAAACTGACAGCGGCAGGGTATAACATCTTCGTTTCCGGCGGCACCAGCTCCGGCAAGACCACGTTTCTAAACGTTCTGTCGGATTTCATTCCCGGCAGGGAGCGGGTCGTGGTGATCGAAGATTCTGCGGAACTGCAGATCCGGGGCATCCCCAATCTCGTGCGCATGGAAGCGCGCAACGCGAATGCCCAGGGAAAAGGCGCCGTGCCGATCCGCCAGCTGATCCGCGCCAGCCTGCGGCAGCGGCCGGACCGCATCATCGTCGGAGAGGTGAGAGGCGAGGAAGTGGTGGACATGCTGGCGGCGATGAGCACGGGACACGATGGATCGCTGTCCACGGGTCACGCGAATTCCGTCCGGGGCATGATCGGCCGCCTGGAGACCCTGCATATCTCGTCCTCCGGCTTTCCGGCGGAATCTGTGCGCGCTCAGATCGCGGAGGCGATCGACGTGTTCGTGCACCTGGCCCGGACGCCGGACGGCCACCGGCGGGTCGTGGAGATCTGCGAATGCGCCGGCCTGAAGGATGGGGAGATCCTGCTGAATCCTCTGTATTGTTATGACCCGGAGACGGGTCTGACCGCTACCGGCAGCCGTCTGCAGAAGACATCGAAGCTGCGGCTGCACGGATTGGGAGAGGAAGGCTGACACATGACGGAGTACACCGTATATAGACCGGCAAAAAAGGAGAGGATCCGCTATTATCTGACGGCCTGTCCGATTCTGATGCTGCTGGGCCTGCTGTTTTACCGGCATGTGGCTGCTGCGTTTCTGTGCGCGTGCCTGGCCTATCCGTCGGAACGGTTTTACGTGCGGGTCCGGGCGCAGGAGCGCAGACAGAAGCTGCTGGAAGGATTCCGGGATGCGCTGTACACGCTCTCCGCATCCGTTGCGGCAGGGCGCTCCATGCCCGCCGCGCTGCAGGATGCGGCGATGCAGTCGGAGGCGTCGTACGGCGCGGAGGCGGACATCACCAGAGAACTGGGAAGTATCGTGGACAGCTATCATGCCGTTCACGGTGATCCGGCCCAGCTTTTGACGGACCTGGGGCAGCGCAGCGGTCTGCCGGAGATCGCACTGTTCGCATCGTCCTACAGCATCTGCCGCCTCTGCGGCGGCGATCTGGAGGACGTATGCTTAAAAAGCGCGGCGATCCTCCTCGATAAACTGGCGTTTCAGAGCGAAACGGACAGCCTGATGGCGCAGAAGAAACTGGACATCCTGCTCCTCGTGTCTCTGCCGCTTCTGATGCTGGCGTTTTTGAACCTGACGGCGTTCAGCTACATCGCCGTTCTTTATACGACTGCTGCCGGGAGGCTGCTGATGAGCGCCTGTCTTGCGGCCATGGGAGGTGCCGTGCTTTGGAGCATCCGCATGATCGACATCGAATTATAAGGGATCTTCGAGAAAGGACGGCTGCCTTTTGGGATGGGCTTCGCCGCAGGGACGAGCAGTCTCTGGACAGTTATGCTTTTCTGCAGCAGGCAGGGGAGGATGTTGCCTCGGAACTGGACCGCCTGCAGAAAAGGTTGAAACGGACTTTGCTCCTCTGCGGCCTGGCCTGCCTTGCGCTCTTTGTTCTGATGGCGTTCTTAGGCCGGCAGGGAAAGTCCCTGGAAGAGGTCCTGCAGAGGCCTGCTTATGATGAACCGGACGGACAGGCTGCTCTGCATCTTGCCCTGAACTGGAAGGAGGCTGTCTGGGAGCAGGATCTTGTCCTCGATCTTCCCAGCCGGCAACTGACAAAACGGGAGGCGGAGGAACGGTTCGACCAATGCGCCGCGTGGCTGGAGACGGAGGTATTCGGTAAAAACCAGCCCCTGGAACGGGTCACGGCGGATCTGAAACTGCCGCTGCAGACTCCGGGCGGTTCCGTTGCGATCTGTTGGAGCAGCTCGGATCCTTCTCGCATCGCAGAAGACGGCCGCGTGAACCTGACCGGAGCAAGGGACGGCGAAAAAGTCGTGCTGTCTGTGTCTCTTCAGGCCGGCGAATTCGGACGGGACCTGTTCTTTCCTGCGGTCCTGGCGCCTTCCGCAGCCAAAGATCTCAGCCACTCGCTGCAGGCGGAGGCGGAACGCGTGCTGCAGGATCTTCCGGGATCGCTGACGGACTTAAGGCAGGATCTGCCGCAGAAGAGTCCCGCAGGGGCCGAAGCCTTCTGGACGGTGCAGAAACCGGAGCTTCCCTGGGAGATCGCTGGTGTCTTTATCCTTGCAGCATCGTTTCTGCTGTTCAGCCGGACGGACTCTCTGAAAAGGAGGCTGAAGGCGCAGAAGGCGGCCTTCGAACAGGAGATCCCGAACATGAGCCTGCAGATGATCCTGCTTCTGAACGCCGGGCTCACCGTGGACGGATCGTTTCAGAAACTCGTGGAGGAAAACCGGGACCGGGACCATCCTCTGTACCGGGCGCTTGCATCGTTGGAAGCCGAGAGCCGCGCCACGAATCTGCCCTTCGTAAACGCGCTGTACGTCTATGCCCGGCAAAGCGGCATACGGGACCTGATCCGCTTTTCCTCTCTGGCGTTGGACTGCAGCGGACGTGGTGCGGAACTGGCGGAGAAACTGGACCGGGAACGGCAGCAGCTCTGGAACGTCCGGCTGAACCAGGCGAAAGCCAAAGCGAAGGAGGCGGAGACGAAGCTCTGCCTGCCGTTGATGATATTGCTGCTGGTACTGGTGGTCATCGCCATCGCACCGGCTTTAATGGAAATGTAAGTTGGGAGGATAGTATGGACCGTTTTCTCGTACGGATCGGCACGAAGTTCCGGTCCCAGGAAGGCATGGAACTGGTGCAGGTCGCGATCCTGATCGCCATTGCCGTGTTTCTTGGGCTCATTTTTAAGGAAAAGATCGGGAAGTTCGTCAACAATGTATTTGGAGATCTTCTTAAAGCGGATTTCTGATCCATCCGGCAGCGCGATCGTCGAAGCCGCGCTGGTCTTCCCCTTGGTCGTCCTTTTGCTTGCCGCGATCCTCGGCCTGTCCCTGCAGATCCTGACGGGGACGGAAGAGGATGCGGTGCGGCACCGAGAGGAGGCGAGGGAGGAACTGGAACCGAAACTGCTGGAAGTGGAAAACGTACTGCGGGGAGTGTGGCTGCTGGATGAAGAAGAATAACGGGTTTTCCTCGATCTACGTCATCCTCTGCCTCTCCTCGCTGGTCCTGTTTCTGCTGTGTACCCTGGAACTGTGCAGCGGCTATGCCGCCGGGAGCATCTGCGAGAACGTGTGCCTCGTCGCGGGAAAGTCCGTGCTGTCCGAATACCAGCCGGACCTGCAGCGCCGCTACGGCATCTTTGCCGTCTCCTCCTATCCGCAGAAACTGGGACCTCTGAACGCCTTTTATATCCGTCAAAACCTGAACGGAACGTCTCTTCTGGTGCGCCCGAAACTGACGGCGTGTGAGGTCTCCTGCGAAGAAACGCAGGGACTGGACGTGCAGACCCTCGCCTCGCAGATCGATACGCTGGGGCTGATGATGCTGGGAAAGGATGCCCTCGACGAGTCGGGCGCACTGGAACTGCTGAAGGAGATGCTGCTGCCGCTGGAAAAACGAAAAGATAAGGACGCCGCCGAACAGGTGAAGGACATCCCGCCGCCTTCCGGAGAAGAGCAGAAGGGAAAGTCTCCCGCGCAGCTGATGAAAGAATATGACGAGGCGATGCATCCTGACCTGGGCGAGCAGGAGGGAAGGAGCCTTGTGAGCGCCCAGAAAGAGCAGCTTCCGAGCCGGCTTCTGGACGTAAAGCCTTCCTCCTCGCTCCTGAAATATGCGGTTTCCGCGCTGATGCAGGACGGCTTGAGCCCCGGTGCGCTGCTGCAGTCCCGCTACACGGTCTCCGTCTGTTCCAATCTGCTCCATATGCGGGACGATACGGTGCTGGGACTGGAGACAGAATACGTGCTGTTCGGACGGGAAACGGACCGGGAGAACGAAACGGAGATGAAGGAGGCGCTGTTCAAGATCCGGATGGCGGTCGATCTGGCTTCAAATCTGAGAAATGAAACGAAACTGTCGTCCTACGCGGCTGCTGCCGCGGCGTTTCCCGCCGTTCCCCAGCCTCTGGCCGTCCTGCTCCTGGCAGCGATCGATGCTGCGGTCCAGGCGAAGGGGGAAGTGCAGACGCTCTGCAGCGGCGGCTTTGTCGCCATTGCACCGGGCAGCGGGGTGCAGGGGCGGTTCGGTACCTACCGGGATTACGCGCTGCTCCTACTTTTGCTGCTTCCTCAGCAGACCCGCCTTGCCCGCCTGATGGATGTGATGCAGGTGAACGTTGCCTACATGGACGGCTCCGCTTTTGCGTTCCGGGATTATTGTTATGGATTTCTTTTGCATGCGGAATTTGAAAAGAAGAGCTTTCTGCCGGTTTTGTCCGGGGCATCGCGCCGGGGAACGGTGGAGCAGGCCCACGTCTATCGGTGACCCCGAGAGCGGCTCCCTGATCGTGGACGCCGCCGTCTGCCTTCCCATCTTTCTGATCGCAGCAGGCCTGCTTCTCCTCCTGCTGATGCAGGCAGGAACGGAGGATACGGTGGTGCATGCGGCGGCGGAAGCCAGCCTCACCTGCGTAGAGGCGGCGGCCGGTCTAGAAACGGTGGATGCGGAGGGCGCCGAAGGCGTGCTCCAGGCCGCGTTTTACGCAGGAAAACTGCATGCGTACCTGGGCAAAGAATGGGACGAAGGGCCGGATGTGTGGGTCACGGGGTTTCTAACGGATCAGAAGAGCCTGGCGGCAGAGAATCTCCGCATCGACCACCTCGTACGGGCTGCGGTGACGACCCGGAGGAAGGCGCTGCATCCGCTGGGAAAAAACGATGGGATCCTGTCGGTGCGCACCTTCGTGTTCCGTCCCTGGGTGGGGGAATCCAGGCAGGATACGTCTGCGGATTCCGTGCGGGTGTACGTGTTTCCGAAATACGGGGAGCGCTACCACGCCTACGGGTGCCGCATCATGAAGGAGGGCAGCGTAGAGGCGATCCTCACGGAGCAGCTGAAGCGGAAATACGCGTCCTGCAAGACCTGCCGGCCTTCGTCGCTTCCCTACGGCAGCCTCGTCTTCCTGTTTTCCGACGGGTCCCGGGTCTATCACCGGAAGGAATGCCCCTGCATCACGAAATACTACGTGAGCATGCCCAAAGACGAAGCGGTAGCGGAAGGGTATACGCCCTGTCTGTTCTGCCAGGAGGGTCTGTAATGCCGGAATACATGCTTACGCTCTGGAAAAGCGGAAAATGTCCTTATCTTCTTCCTGCACGTTTCTGGGAGGAAGAGGGCGGACTACGTGTGCAGTTCGATGCGGAGGGGCTTCTGCACGTCCCATCCTACGCGGCTGCCTGTCCGGACGGGATCGGGGAAGGTTTCTTTCTCCTGCTGGAAGCGCTTGCTTCCGCGTGCCTTGCGTTTTCCTCTCTGCAGCAGTGGCTCGCCGACCCCGCCTATATTGCACTGGATGCCCGGTTCCTGTTCTTCGACCGGGAGAAAGGGCAGAGCCTTCTGACATTTTCGGACTGCCCCGACGGCAGGCCGTTTTTGACGCGCTTTGCGGATCTCTGCCGAGGGCTTGGCAGCGGCGGCGCGTTGATCGGGGAACGTCTCGAGGAAGCGGGAAAGTCCATCCGGATGGAAGAGAGGAGGACCGCTCAGTTTCTTTTGAAATGGCTCCGGCAGGCCCGGCGTTAGCTGCACAGAAAAAGACCGGACGAGCGTCCGGTCTTTCGGTTTGTCTTCCTGAACTTTGAATTTATTCAGCAGATTCTGCTTCTCTGCTGGCTCTTCTGGCCGCCTTCCGCTTATCTCTGCATTCCTTGCATCTCTTGGGTTCGTTGTCGAATCCCTTTTCCTTGTAGAATTGCTGTTCACCTACGGTGAAAATAAATTCCTTACCACAGTCCTGACATACCAATGTCTTGTCTTCCATTGCTTTATCTCCTTGGCAATTATGTAGTAGAATATGAGATAGTTAATCATATAATGATTTTTTGATTTTGTAAACAGTATTTTACATTCATATCGCAAATTTCATAAGAAGGTAAAAAGATTATGAATTATATCATTTCAGTTGCTGAGCACGCAGGCTTTTGTTTCGGCGTGCAGAGAGCGGTGGATGCAGCGGAAAAGGAATTGAAGCGCGCGGCGGAGGACGGCGTAAAACTCTACTGCCTCGGCTCACTCATCCATAACAAGGCCGTCACGGAGGATCTGGCGGCAAAGGGCCTCATCACGATCCATTCCATCGAGGAGGCGGAGCCGGGCAGCCGGGTGCTCATCCGGGCCCACGGTGAACCGGACAGCACGTACCGCGCGGCGGAGGCTGCCGGGATCGAGATCCTGGACGAGACCTGTCCCTTCGTATACCGCATCCACGATGCGGCGAGAAAAGCCGGCGAATCGGGGCGGCTGGTGTTCGTCATCGGTGACCCGGATCATCCCGAGGTGAAGGGGATCTTAGGGTCAACGGACCGCGCCGTAGGCGCCTGCGACGATCCCGGACGGATTGCATATTATGCAGAATCGCTGAAAGATGCTCCGGTCACGGCCCTGGCCCAGACGACGCTCACCCGGGCGAAGTTCGACGCCTGCTGCGAAGAACTGAAAAAGATCTGCAGCGATCTTCAGATCGAGGATACCATCTGCAACGCCACGAAACAGCGGCAGGATGCGGCGGCAAAGCTTGCGGCGAACTCCGATGCCATGGTGGTGATCGGCGATAAAACCAGCTCCAATTCCCGCAAGCTCTTCGACATTTGTTCAAAGAATTGCATATTTACAGTTTTTATTGAAAAATTCGACGATTTACCGTTGCAAGAAATTTCGAAATATAATAAAATAGGCGTTGCAGCGAGTGCATCCGCACCGCAACATATTATTTTGGAGGTTATTGCTAACATGAGTGAAGTACTCAAAGATCAGAACACAGAAATGAACGAAATGCTCGCCTATATGGACGAGATCGAGAAGTCTCTCAAGCTTCCCGGAAGAGGCGAAGTTGTTACCGGTACGGTAGTGCAGGTCACGAACGATTACGTCGTAGTCAACCTGGGCTGCAAGAAGGACGGTATGCTGCCGAAGGAAGAGGTTACTCTCGAAGACGGTCAGGATCTTACTGCAGCATTTAAGGAAGGCGACGAAGTGCAGGCGAAAGTCATCAAGACGGATGACGGCGACGGCAACATCCTCCTTTCCAAGAAGAAGCTCCAGTCCGGCGAAAACTGGGAAGAGATCACCGCAGCGCTGGACAGCAAGGAAGTCCTCAACGTTACTGTCCTGAAGGAAGTCAAGGGCGGCGTTATCGCAGCATACAAGGAAGTTTCCGGCTTCATCCCCATGTCCCAGCTTGCGGACCACTATGTGGAGAACGCCGAGGAATTCATCGGAAAGACTCTGCCGGTCAAGGTCACCAGAGTGGATCAGCGCAGAAACAAGGCTGTCTTCTCTCACAAAGCCTTCTTAACCGAAGAGAAGCATAAGAAGATCGCAGAGATCTGGGAGACTCTGAATGTCGGCGACGTCGTCGAAGGCAAGGTCATGAGATTCACCGACTACGGCGCATTCGTAGACATCGGCGGCATCGACGGACTGCTCCACATCTCCGAGATCAGCTGGGGCAAGCTCAGACATCCCCAGGAAGCGCTGGAGATCGGTCAGATCGTCAACGTCAAGATCCTCAGCATGAACCCCGAGAAAGGCAAGATCTCTCTGGGTCTCAAGCAGAACGCTCCCGAACCCTGGTCCGTCATCGACGAGAATTATCACGAAGGCGACATCGTCAAGGGCAAGGTCGCTCAGATCAAGGAATACGGCGCATTCGTAGAACTGGCTCCCGGCCTGGACGGCCTGGTCCACATCTCCGAAGTGGCTCATAAGAGAGTCGGAAAGATCTCCGACGAACTGCAGATCGGCCAGGAGATCAATGCGAAGATCCTGGAGATCGACAAGGAGAAGAGAAGAATCTCCCTGTCCATCAAGGCTACGCTGCCTCTCCCCGGTTCCGAGGAAGAAGCGAAGGCCGAAGCAGCAGCCCCCGCAGAGGAAGCACCTGCTGAAGAGGCTCCCGCAGAAGCTTAATTCCGGTCATCGAGCCCCAACCGCCAAGGCGGTATGGGGCTTTTTCCATATCCACAAAGCATCATGAGTTCAGACAAGCGCACCAACATCATATTGATCGGCATGCCCGGCAGCGGAAAGACCACGGTGGGTCGTATCCTCGCGGATAAGCTGGACCTGCTGCAGGCAGACGGCGACAAGATCATCATCGAGGCGGAAGGCCGTCCGCTGCAGGAGATCCTGGACACGGAAGGCAAGGAGTACTTCCTGTCCCTGGAGGGCCGCGTGCTGGCCAGCCTGGATTACGAGAACTACGTCATCTCGCCCGGCGGCAGCGCCTGCTACTATCCGGATGCCATGAAGCATCTGTCGGAGATCGGGCACATCGTCTATCTCAACGTGTCCTTCCCGGAGATCGAACGCAGAGTTACGAATCTGGAGACGCGGGGCATCGTGTTCAAGCCCGGGCAGACCTTCGAGGATCTGTACAACGAGCGGACGCCTCTGTACGAAAAGTATGCCGAATTTGTGGTCTGTTCCACGGGTCAGGAACCGGAGGAGACCGCAAACGAAGTGTTGAAATTGCTGGGATACGATATCCCGGAAGAATAGGAGGGCCGAAGAGGCCTTCCTTTTTTTATGGGTCTAGATATGTTATAATAAAATGTCTATCCGGAGGAGATCATGTCCACCATCACCGTTTTAGCGATCATCATAGACATTCTGGCCATCGCCGTCATCGTACTGACGGTGGCTTTGACTGCCGTGCGCCGGGACATCAGCGCCCAGCGGGTGGAGATCTACCAGACGCTGCAGTCGGAGTTTTCGGAGATGAACCGGGGATTGTCCGACCGTGCGGCAGAAGAGGATAGGCGCATGGAATATCTCCGCGCGACTCTGGAGAACCGGCTGAACGCGCTGCAGTCCTCCAACGCGGCGGAACTGGACAAGATCCGCGCTTCCGTGGACGAAAAGCTGCAGAACTCTCTGGACGAGCGGCTGGCCCGCTCCTTTGCCCAGGTGAGAGGCAGTCTGGACCAGGTGTACCGGGGCCTCGGCGAAATGCAGGGCCTGGCGCAGGACGTGGGCGACCTCCGCAAACTCATGACCAACGTCAAGAGCCGCGGCGTCATCGGCGAACTGCAGCTGGGATCCATCCTGGAACAGATCCTTGCGCCGGGTCAGTACGAGACCAACGCCCAGGTAAAGCCGAATACCCAGGAAAGGGTGGAATACGCGGTGAAGATGCCCGGAAACGGCGGCGGCACCGTCTATCTTCCCATCGATTCGAAATTCCCCGGCGACATCTACGGCGCTTTGCAGGATGCCTACGACAACGCGGATGCCGTCTATGCGGAAACGCAGAGAAAGCGCCTGGCGCAGTTCATCAAGATGTCGGCGAAGGAGATCCGCGACAAATACGTGGAGCCTCCTTATACGACGGATTTTGCCGTCATGTTCCTGCCCTTCGAAGGCCTGTACGCGGAAGTCGTCAACATGGAACTGATGGAGATCTGCCAACGGGATTACAAGATCATGATCGCAGGCCCCTCCACGCTGGCGGCGCTGCTCAACAGCCTGCAGATGGGTTTTCGAACCCTGGCGATCCAGAAGCGCTCCACGGAAGTCTGGGGCGTGCTGGGGCAGGTGAAGGGCGAATTCGACAAGTTCGCGGACGTGCTGGCCTCCGCCCAGCAGCGGATCAACCAGGCCAACGCCGAGCTGGATAAGCTCATCGGCGTGCGCACCCGCAGCATTCAAAAGACCCTGGCCGGCATGCAGAAGCTCAGCGATCCGGAGGAAGAGGAAGGCAGGTGGCTGCCGTGAACGTATGGGCTATCGGCGACCTGCATCTGTCGCTTGACCCCCGCATCGAAAAGCCCATGGACATCTTCGGCGGCAGCTGGGTGGGTCACGATAAAAAGCTGAAGGAGATCTGGCTGCGCATGGTCGACCCGGAGGATCTGGTGATCCTGGCGGGCGACATCTCCTGGGCGCTGCGCCTGGAAGAAGCGCTGGAGGATCTGAAGTGGATCGACGCGCTTCCCGGCACGAAGCTCATCCTGAAGGGCAATCACGATCTGTGGTGGTCTGGGATCTCGAAGATCAAAAATGCCTGCAAAGATCTACCGACGCTGCATTTTCTGCAGCACGACGCCTTCGCATTCGGCCGCTGCATCGTATTCGGCTCTAGGGGCTGGACCTGTCCCGACGCCAAGGATTATCACGAGGAAGAGGACGGCCCCATCTACCGCAGGGAAGTGCTGCGGCTGGAGATGAGCGCGGCGGAAGCCGCGAAGCTGGCGGCGGGCATGGATGACCCCTGCATCGTCGGCGTCATGCACTATCCGCCCATGAACGAGAAGTTCGAGCCCAACGGATTTACGCAGATCCTGGAGCAGAGCGGAGCAAAGCAGGTCGTCTACGGCCATCTCCACGGCCAGAATGCTTTTAAGAACGGTCCCCAGGGCATCTTTCACGGGATCGAGTACAGTTTGATCTCTTTGGACAAACTCGCATGTTGTCCGAAGCTGATCTATAAAGAATAACGAAAAAAAACATAAAAGGAGCGGGTGGTGCCCAAAGAGGCTCATCGAGCGATTGAGCGGTGCCGCGACAACCGAGTTTGCTCCCGTCGCGGCCATGCGAATGAGCGATGATGAGATGTGTTGGGCGACAGGACCCGCGCCGAGATTTTATAAACGTTTTACTAAGAAAGGCGAAACTATGAAACGCGCGATCATTATGGTGCTGGACAGCCTGGGCGTCGGCGAGCTGCCCGACGCGGCAAACTACGGCGACGCCGGCACCGATACCTTAGGCCATATCGCAGAGCACGCGAAAAACTTTAACCCCAAAAACCTCATCGATCTCGGCATCGGCTGCATTGACGGGGTCAACCCCGCCGTGCCCAAAACGGATGCGCCGAAGGCCAGCTATGCGAGGATGAAGGAGATCTCCACCGGCAAGGACACCACCACCGGGCACTGGGAGATCGCAGGACTGTACACCAAGGTCCCCTTTAAGACCTATCCCGACGGATTCCCCAAGGAATTCATCGAAGAATACCAGAAGCGCATCGGCCGGGAAGTGATCGGCAATTATCCTGCCTCCGGCACCGTCATCATCGAGGAGCTGGGAGATGAGCACGAAGCCACGGGCAAACCCATCGTCTATACCTCTGCGGACAGCGTGTTCCAGATCGCCTGCAACGTGGACGTGGTGCCCCTGGAAGATCTGTATCACTACTGCGAGGTGGCCAGAGAGATGCTCGTGGGCGACTGGGCCTGCGGCCGGGTCATCGCGCGGCCCTATAAAAAGAACGAATCGGGCAAGCGGGAACGCACGTCCGACCGCAAGGACTATTCTGTAATGCCTCCCGAGCGTACGCTGCTCAATATGGTGCAGGATGCGGGGCAGGTGAGCGCCACCGTGGGCAAGATCTCCGACATCTTCGACCGCTACGGCGTGGATCTGGGCATCCATCTGCACGACAACATGGACGGCGTGGACCGCACCATCCAGGCGCTGGCCACGGATTTCGAAGGCCTGCTGTTCGTCAACCTGGTGGATTTCGACGCGAAATACGGCCACAGAAGAGACGTGCAGGGCTACGGCGACTGCATCATGGAGTTCGACGCCAGAGTGCCCGAACTGCTGGCAGCCCTCAAGGACGAAGACATCCTGATCTTCACGGCAGACCACGGCAACGATCCCACGGCCCACGGCACGGACCATACGAGAGAGCACGTACCCATGCTCGTCATGGGCAAGCCGGTGAAGGAAGGGGTGAACCTGGGTACGAGATCCACGTTTGCCGACATCGCCTGCACCTGCCTGGAGTGGCTTGGCATTGAGGAAAGACCCGCCATCGGAACGTCGTTTCTGAAGGAGATTTTAAAATGATCGACATGGTAAGCATCATCGAAAAGAAGAAGACCGGACAGGCTCTCAGCGAAGAGGAGATCCGGGGCTTCGTAAAGGGCGTTACGGACGGCAGCATCCCCGATTATCAGACCTCCGCGCTGCTGATGGCCATCTGTTTTCAGGGGATGGACCGGCAGGAGACGTTTACGCTGACGGACGCCATGCTCCACAGCGGCCAGACCATGGATCTCTCCGAGATCAAGGGCATTAAGGTGGACAAGCACAGCACCGGCGGCGTGGGAGACAAGACGACCCTCATCGTCGCGCCCATCGCAGCAGCCTGCGGCGTACCCATCGCCAAGATGAGCGGAAGGGGCCTTGGCTTTACCGGCGGCACCATCGACAAGCTGGAATCCATCCCGGGATTCCGGGTGCAGCTCTCTCCGGAGGAGTTCCTGAACACTGTGGAGACGGCGGGCATGTCCGTCGTGGGGCAGACCCAGGACGTGGCGCCGGCGGACAAGAAGCTGTACGCCCTGCGGGACGTGACGGCGACCGTCAACAACATTTCCCTCATCTCTTCCTCCATCATGAGCAAGAAGCTGGCCAGCGGGTCCGATGCCATCGTGCTGGACGTCAAGTGCGGCCAGGGAAGTTTCAATAAGACGCAGAAAGCAGCAGAAGATCTGGGCCGGCTGATGGTGGACATCGGCACCGACGCCGGCAAGAAGGTGGTGGCGGTCATCACGGACATGGACCAGCCTCTGGGCAATGCCGTCGGCAATAGCCTGGAGGTGATGGAAGCCATCGATACGCTGAAGGGCAAAGGCCCCGCCGACATGACGGAGCTGGCGCTTACGCTGTCCGGCTACATGATCTACTGCGGTCAGAAAGCCGCATCGCCTGCGGAAGGACGCAGTAAGGCAGAGGATGCCCTGACTTCCGGCAAAGCCCTGGAAGTGTTCCTCAAGTTCGTGACCATGCAGGGCGGCGACGCCTCCTGCGCAGACGATTTCGGGATCTTTAAGCAGCCGCTGCACCAGGCGGAACTGAAGGCGGCGCAGGACGGCTATATCGCCGGCATCCAGGCGGACAGCATCGGTCTTGCGTCCCAGCATCTGGGGGCGGGCCGCCGCACGAAGGAGGACAGCATCGACCTGTCCGCGGGCATCCTGCTGAAGAAAAAGGTGGGTGACCCGGTGGCAGCAGGGGAGATCCTTGCCATCCTGTACAGCGACAGCGAGGAAAAACTGGCCGAAGGTCTGAAGGAAGCGGGCTCCGCTTACACTTACGCTGCGAAAGCACCGGAAAGACCCGTTCTCATCAAGGAGATCATAGAGTAATGAAGCACGTCTTTGTGGTCAACCCGGCGGCGGGAAACGGCGCCGGACTAACGGAGATCCTGCCGAAGATCCATAAGGCCCTCACCGGATTCGAAGAAGATTACGAGATCCACAGGACCATGAGCGAGCAGGAGACCATCCTGTACTGCCGGCAAAAGTGCGCCTTCGAAGGCGATGTGCGCTTCTATGCCTGCGGCGGCGACGGGACGGTAAACAACGTGCTGTCGGGCATCGCGGGGCATCCGAACGCCCAGCTGGCGGTGGTCCCCTGCGGCACGGGAAACGACTTCGTCCGCAATTTTACGGGAAAAGAAAATTTTTTGCAGATAGAAAAGCAGATTCACGGTTCAGTAATTCCCATCGATGTGTTAAAATGGTCGGGTGGATATGCGCTCAACATGTTCAACATCGGCGTGGACTGCGACGTGGTGGCGGAAGCCGCCGCCATGAAGAGCGACCGGCTGAAGGGCACGGCCGCCTACGCGGCTGCTGCGCTCAAGGTTCTGTGGAAAGGCACGACCTACCGCATGGCCTGGACCGTGGAAGATCACCCGGAACAGGAAGGTGAGCTGATGCTGGCCGCCATCGCCAACGGCCACTTCTGCGGAGGCGGATTCCGCAGCTGCCCGGACGCGGAACTGAACGACGGCTACATGGACGTCTGCATCGTGCATCCCGTACGGGGCGTTAAACTGCCGATCATGCTGGCGCGGTACCGCAAGGGTACCCATCTGCGGGGGAAAGACGCAGACCGGTATATCGAGTATATCCACTGCAAAAAGTTTAAACTCCGCGCCTTGGAACCGGTGCGCATCTCCGTGGACGGAGAAGTGCTGGATTTCCAGGATACGGAATTTGAAATATTGCCCGGGGCACTGCAGTTCGTAGTGCCGGAAGGCAGCGCCTGCCTGTAGCGCAGGTTTTACGGAGACGTATCGAAGCGGTCATAACGGGGCTGACTCGAAATCAGTTTGCCAGCAATGGCACGTGGGTTCGAATCCCACCGTCTCCGCCATGGTTTTTAAGACGGTGGGTTCGAACCCACGTGGGTTCACGTGAAGACGAGCCGAAGGCGAAGTCTGAACGATCCCACCGTCTCCGCCAATTCTTTAAAAGGGACCGTGCAAACGGTCCCTTTCAAAAAGCCTTGAATCCTCAAGGCTTTTTGGTGTTGCAAACAGAAATCTTCTCAATAGATAAATAGCTGGACTTTTTATGCCTCAGAAACAAAAGACAAACAATATCGACATGGTGAACGGACCGCTGTTCGGCAATATCATCCGCTACGCGATCCCTCTCATGCTCACCGGCGTGCTGCAGCTGCTGTTCAACGCGGCGGATCTTGTGGTGGTCGGCCGGTACTGCGGCCGTCTCAGCATCGCAGCCGTAGGCGCCACCGGCGCCATCATCAACCTAATCATCAACCTGTTCATCGGCCTTTCCGTGGGTGTGGGGGTCACCGTGGCGGTATCCCTGGGCGCCCAGGACAACGACCGCTGCAGCCGGGCCGTGCACACGGCCATGCCCGTCGCCGTGATCGGCGGGGCAGTCCTTACCGTGGTCGGCGTGCTCATTTCCCGCACGCTCCTGGCCTGGATGCAGACCCCGGACGACGTCATCGGCCTGTCGGCTCTGTACATGCGCATCTATTTCTGCGGGATGATCCCGTCTCTCGTGTTCAACTACGGCGCAGCCATCCTTCGCGCGGCAGGGGACACGAAGCACCCGCTGTATTATCTGGTGACCGCAGGCATCATCAACGTGGTCCTCAACCTGTTCTTCGTTATCGTGCTGAAGCGCAACGTGGACGGCGTAGCCCTGGCGACCATCCTGTCCCAGTGTGTGTCCGCCTTCCTCATCGTCCGCTTTCTGATGCGCACGGAAGGGGCCTACAAACTGATCTTGCGGAAGATGCACATCTACGGCATGGAACTGAAGCAGATCGTCAAGATCGGTCTGCCGGCCGGCATCCAGGGATCGATGTTCTCCATCTCGAACGTCATCATCCAGTCGTCCATCAACTCCTTCGGATCCATCGCCATGGCGGGCAACTCCGCCGCGGCCAACATCGAAGGCTTTACATTCATCGCGATGAACGCCATCCACCAGACCGGCATGAACTTCGTCGGTCAGAACGTGGGTGCCCGCCGTCTGGACCGGGCAAAGCGGGTCACGAAGGACGTCATGTTCGACGTGTTCGTAACGGGGCTCGTGCTGGGAGGACTGTCGTATCTCTTCTCGCACCAGCTGCTGTCGATCTACATCCCCGGCGACGCATCCGCCATCGCCTACGGCCGCCTGCGGATGAAATACCTGTGCTTGCCGTACTTCATGGACGGCATGATGGACGTCATGACCGGCGTGCTGCGGGGCCTGGGTTCCTCGCTGCTGCCCATGATCATCACCGTGTTCAACATCTGCGTGTTCCGCATCGTCTGGATCTATACGATATGGCAGGTCCCGCAGTTCCATACCCTGGACATGCTGTACGTAACGTATCCCATCTCCTGGATCCTTACGCTTACGCTGCTTCTCGTCTGCTATTTCATCACGATGCGGCGGCGCGCCCGGGAATTCGGGGATGCCGAGACCAAACTGGCAGAATCGAACCTTTAAGCTTTTAAAGAAGACAAAATGATAAATACCACCTACACCGAAGAAAAATCGCTGAAATCGAAAAATAGAGGCCTTGGGCGGGCTCTCAGCCTGCTGGCTCTGCCCCTCGCTTTTGTCTACCTGGAGTGGCGGCTGGCGTCGGACTGCGAGCTGGCAAACGGCTACCATCCCGGCAGCGCGATGCTGGCAGGATTCGCCTGCGGACTGCTGTGCGACATGCTCGCATTCGCTTTCAAAAACAGAAAAGCGGGTTTCGCCGCGGCCCTCATCCTGGCGGAGATCGGCACGTTCTATTTCTGCGTGCAGTTCTTCGTCAACAACTCGTACCAGACCTTTATGGATCCTCTGACGATCTTCCAGGGCGCGGGAGGCGTCATGGATGAATTCGGCGAGGATCTTGCCCGGCTCATCCGGGAAGGAGCGGGCATCATCGCCCTATACCATATTCCCGTCCTCGTTCTCATCGTCCTGTACCGGTTCTGGGACTTTACCCGCCGGGACAGATGGACGCTGGCGTATCTGGCGCTGGCCGGCATTGTCTGCCAGAGCATGGCGGCGGGCAGCACCCAGCTGGATACCTTTGCCGCACCGAAGTATTCCTATGAATACGTGTTCAACGACGGCATCCGCAATTTCGGGCTCATCACATCCACCCAGCGCGACGTGGTATACGGAGCCTTGGGAAAGCCGCAGAAGCCAAGACGGGTAGGGGGCCCCGTGACCCGGGGCAGCAGCTCCAACGATGCGCCGGCCTTCCACGGCATGAACAAGCGGGACATCGATTTCAACGCCCTGGCCGCCGCGGAGAGCGACCCCGCCATCAGTGCGGTCCACAGCTACGTGGCGTCGCAGAAGGGGACGGTCAAGAACGAATACACGGGATTGTTCGAAGGCAAGAACCTCATCGTCATCTGCGCGGAGAGCTTCGCAGGCGAGGCGGTGAGCGAGGAACTGACGCCGACGCTGTATAAGATGGCGACGGAAGGCATCGTGTTCGAGGATTACTACCAGCCTTTCTGGGGCGGCAGCACCACCTCCGGCGAGTTTTCGACCCTCACGGGGATCGTTCCCGTCAACCACGCCAATTCCATGCAGCAGATCATCGGCCACAACAACGCCAGCTGCGTCGGCTATCATCTGATGCCTTTGGGCTATACGGCGACTGCTTACCATAATGGGGATTATGACTACTATAACCGGTATCTGACCCACCCCTGGCTGGGCTTCGATGCCTTTATTTCCAACGGCACCGGTATGGAGGACTACCTGACGGACATGTGGCCGCCCAGCGACACGGAGATGATGAACTGCACCGTGGACGACTGGATCGACGACGAGAAGTTCTACGTGTATTACATGACCTACAGCGGTCACAGCATCTATAACTTTACCCATCAGGAGCAGGCCATCAAGCACAAGGATCTGGTGCAGGGCCTGGATGCCAGTACCAAGATCAAGTCCTACGTGGCAGCGCAGCTGGAACTGGAGGATGCCGTAAAGATCGTGGTGGACCGGCTGGAGGAAGCGGGCCGTCTGGACGACACGCTCATCGTGCTCACCTCGGACCACTATCCGTACGCGCTGCAGAACAGCATGATCTGGGCCAACGACAGGGATTACGTGTCCGAACTGTACGGCTATCCGGCCACAGACGAGGCGAAGCGCGACCATAACCTGCTGATGTTCTACAGCGGTGCATTCCGGACCATGGATCCCATCACCGTATCGCAGCCCGTCAGCAGCATCGATATCGTGCCTACGATCCTCAACCTGATGGGAGCGGAGTACGATTCCCGCCTGTACCCCGGCCGGGACGTGCTCTCCACGGACGAAGGGCTCGTTATGTGGAACAGCTACAGCTGGAAGACGGAAAAGGGCTTTTACGACGCCACTACCGGGCGTTTTACCCCGGCGGAGGGGCAGACCGCGGACGAGGATTACATCGACGCCGTCAAGGACGTCGTTCGTGATAAACTGAATTACTGCAAAAGCGTGATCGAAAAGGATTATTTCAGCTATGTCTTCGGAGAATAACGACAGCAGAGAGAGGCTCAGCAAAGAAGAACTGGATAAAGCAATGCAGGAGAGGCGGGAAAAACGCGCCAAGGCAAGGGCAAAGAAGGACAAGCGCTCCGGCAAGACCGGCAGATCCTCCGGCGCTCATACCCATGCTTCGAAGTCGCCTGCCAAGAGTGTAAAGGACCTGCTGCCGAAACAGACGGCAGGCAAGAAAAAGGATAATAAAACATCTGAAAAGCCGGCAGGCAAAAGACTTTCCGCGTCCTCGAAGGGCTTTCGCCCCTTCGCATGCCTGCTTTTAGGCCCCATCTTCGCACTGTTTGAGATCCTTTTGACGGTGCTCACGGGCTCGGGATTTCTGCACGTAGGAGTGCTGAACGCCTTCGGCCTGGGACTTCTCCTGGGCGCGGTGTGCAGTCTGTTTGCGGAGAAGATCTCCTTTATCCTGGAGGCGGTCATCCTCGAGATCTTTACCATCGCCTTCCTGGTGGAGTACTTCATCTACAACAGCTACCGGGTGTTTATGAGCAAAACGGACATCGCGACGGGAGCGGGGGACGTGGTGACGGGCTTCGGCGGCGTGGTCGTCGGGCTCATCCTGCGGGGCATCCCCATCATCGTGCTGTTCCACGTGCCGCTGGCCCTCATGATCTGGCGGCGCAAAAACCTGGGCTTCCGCAGACCTGGCAATTACCGCGTGGCAGGCGTGCAGGCTCTGGCTGGGGTCGTGCTCCTCATCCTGGGATCGCTGTTCGCCAGCATCGGCGGCAGAGAAGGGAACTTCAGCTCCGACGTGCAGACCAAGGGTCTGATCTACGCCACGGGAAAGGATCTGCGCGGCGGCTACGAACTGGACATGGAAGCGGCGCTGGATGCGCCGGAAACGCTTTCCGCGGCCCACGGCACCGGCTCTTCCTCCGGTCCGTCGTTCTTCGGTCTGAATAAGCTCAACGTGGATCTGGATGCGCTCATCGCATCCTCTTCGGGCAATATCAAGGCGGCGCACCAGTACGTGCAGCAGCAGAAACCTTCTCCCAAAAATGAATACACCGGCCTTTTCGAAGGCAAGAACCTCATCTTCATTACGGCGGAGGCCTTCTCCGAGGAGATCATCAGTGAAGAGCTTACGCCTGCGCTCTACCGGATGGCGACGAAGGGCATCAACTTCAACGACTATTACCAACCGGCCTGGGGCGGCAGCACGTCCACCGGCGAGTTTTCCAACATGATGGGCATCGTGCCCATGGACGGGGTCAACTCCATCCAGGACACCATCGGAAAAGATAACTCCATCAACATCTTCCACAAGCTGCGCAGCCTTGGATACTTCAGCGAGTGCTACCACAACGGCCTGTACGATTACTACGGCCGCAATAAGACCCATACGGGCCTGGGCTTCGACAACTATATCGCCAAGGGCAGCGGCATGGAGGACTATCTGCTGGACGTCTGGCCGGATTCGGACCTGGAGATGATGAAATACACCATGACCCGCTACTTGGATCACCAGCCGTTCTCCGTCTATTACATGTCCATCAGCGGCCACACGAACTATGCCTGGTCCGCCAACGCCATGTCCAAGAAGAATCGCGATGCGGTGGCGGATCTGCCGTATTCCGAACAGGTGAAGGGCTATTTCGCTGCCAACCTGGAACTGGAATACGCCATGGAATATGTCATCCAGACGCTGGAGGAGGCGGGCATCGCGAACGATACCGTCATCGTCCTCGGGACGGACCACTATCCCTACGGTCTGGAAAAGAGCGCGGCCTGGGGCACGGATAAGGACTATCTGCAGGAGCTGTACGGCTACGCCTATCAGACGCCGAAGGAGAGGGACCACAGCCGGCTGCTCATCTGGAGCGGGTGTTTGGAGGAGAATGACCCAATCCAGATCGATTTCCCGACCTACAGCCTGGATATCCAGCCCACGCTGTGCAACCTGTTCGGCGTGGAGTACGATTCCCGTCTGTTCGTCGGCCAGGACGTCTTCTCGGAAGAGGAGCCCCTGGTGCTCTGGACCAACGGGTCCTTCCTGACGGACAAGGGCTATTATTACGGCGGCAAGTGGACGGATGCAGACTCGTCCCAGCCTGCCAGCCAGGAATACATCAACGCCATGCGCTCGAAGGTGCAGGGCAAGCTCAGCTACTCGAAGCTGATCCTCAGCACGGACTATTTCAAGGCGTTCAACGCGGGCGTCGTGCCCAGCGCGCCGAAGGCGGATAGTTCCGCTCCATCGACCGATGCGGGTGAATGAAATACTTCAGATAACTAAAAAATGACAAATCAAGGCCCTGGTTTTAAATCCGGGCCTTTTTTGCGGCTTAAAGTGTTGAATTCCGCCATATGTAGTGTTATATTATGAATAT
>JAGAHX010000032.1 GCA_017626845.1 Bacillota bacterium | reverse complement strand
CATGACGTAACCTCCTATGTTTTCGTTACTGTGGTTGTCAGGCCACTTTCAGCCTAACATAGGAGGTTATATTTCTTAAACTAAAGTTTCTTTTATTGACCCCCAGTTGAACTGGGGGTTTCTTGACGCTTAAGCGCCAACGAAAAGCGCCCCGCTGTAAAAAGCGGAGCGCTTGTTTTTATGCCGTATTCTGCAAGGCCTACTGGCCCAGGATGTTGGAGATCATGACGCAGACCTCCGCTCTCGTCACGGTGCTGTCCGGACGGAAGGTGCCGTCCTCGTAGCCGCCGATGACGCCTGCCTTATACAGGTCGTTGATGTCGCTGCGGAACGGCGTGCGGGAATTCACATCCGAGAACCTCGCTCTGCCGTACACTTCCTTGAGCACGCCGGAAGGTAGTGCGTTCGCGAAGATGTGAGCGACTTCCGCCCGCGTGGCAGGAGCGTTGTAATCCGAGAAATCCCCCTCCTCGATGATGCCCTGCTTAATGGCGTAGTTGACATACATGCCGTACCAGGGCGTGCCGCCGGCCGGGAACGTGCCGTCGCCGCCGTTGTAGATGTCCCTCATGTTGGAGGCGATCACCAGGCACTCGGCCACCGTAATGCTGCCGCCGGGGCAGAACGTGCCGTTGCGGTAGCCGCCGATCAGGCCATAGCTGGTGCATTTGGCTACGTATTCGTCGTACCAGTTGGACATGTAATAGGGCATATCCAGGTACTGGCCGCGGATATAGGATTTCTTGATCTTGAACAGCGCCATGCCGGTCTCGGGCTTGGCAGGCTGGATCTCGTAGCGGGCGCCTTCGATGAGTTCCTTCAGACCCGGCCAGTCGTAGCTGGAGACCTTCTCCAGGCGGCCGTTCTCCAGGAAATAGTTCAGCATCTCGTCGTTGAGCACCAGGATAAAGTTGTAGCCGACCGGCAGATACTCGATCTCCGTACCGGCCTCTTCCGCTTCCCGCACAGCCTGTTCGTAGGTTCGCTCATCGCCTGGGTCAGCGGACACCGGGATCGCCGCGACGCCGGTATAGAGCCCCGGGCCTGCGGTGAAGTGCATCACCATGGTGTCGTTGTCGAAGCTGTACAGCCCGCCCTGCATATCCAGGAAGCCGTAGGTGTACATGTCCTTCCAGCCGATGACGAGGTCGCTTCCCGGAAGCACCGAGATACCGTAGGGCGTAAGCCTTGCCGTCAGGGCGCCGTAGACGCAGTCGCCGTCCCATTTGTCGCTGGGTACATACATCACCATGACCTTGCTCTCGGCTTCCCCAAGCCGGGTGTCCAGCACGGCGTTGACCGTTCCCATGTAATAAGGCATCGACAGCGCTGCCGTAAGGCCGGCTGCCGCATTGCTCTTATCCGTATAGTGGAGCGTCTGGGTCTTGTACCCGTAACGCACCGCTTCTTCCGTCCCGTCGTCCGCATAGACCCCGGGCGGGACCGCCGCCAGCAGCAGCAAAACTGCCAGCAGCAACGCAATAGATCTCTTCATATATACCTCCTGAACCCTGTGTTACCCCAAATACAGGTTATTTGTGCTGAATTCCGCCTCGCAGGTGGTATCGATGCGCAGGTCGTGGAAGATCTGCGCGTCCGCGTCGGACAGGATGGCCGTGCAGTGGGCCTTGCAGCCCGCCAGCTGCGGCAGTTTTTCCACCGCCGTCTCCGCCACCGGGTTGACCGTCGCGGAAATGGTGAGGGCGGAAAGGACTTCCTCCAGAGAAAGCGTGCTCTTTTCGCGCCTTAGGATATCGGTCTTCAGGTGCTGCAGCGTCGCCAGGACTTCCTCCGAGATGAGCATCATCTCTTCGGGGATGCCGCACAGATGCCGCACCGCGTTCAGGACCAGGGCTGCGCCCGCCACCATCAGGTGGGAGCTTCTGCCGGTGATCATGGCGCCGTCCGGCAGTTCCATGGCCATAGCGACCACGTTCTGGAACCGCTCCGGATCCAGGCTGCGCTTAAACTCCACGTAATCCAGGGCAGGCTGCACGCATCTGCGGTCGGTCACCGTCTTGCCGACCTCGTCCATCAGAAGCTTCGCCCGCTCCAGGCAATCCTCCCCGATCAGGCCTTTCTTAAAGTCCACCCGGGCCAGCAGATAGCGCCGGATGATCTCCTGGCAGGCTGCTTCGCGGCACACTTCGTCGTCCGTGATGCAGAACCCCGCCCGATTGACCCCCATATCCGTGGGGGAATTGTATTCCGCTTCGGTCCCGGTGATCTTCTGGAGGATCCGCTTGACCACGGGGAACATCTCCAGATCCCGGTTGTAGTTGACCGCCATCTGGCCATAGGTCTCCAGATGGAAGCTGTCGATCATGTTGACGTCCTTCAGGTCCACCGTCGCCGCCTCGTACGCGATGTTTACCGGATGCTTCAGCGGCAGGTTCCAGATGGGGAACGTCTCGAACTTGGCGTAGCGCGCCGAAACGCCCCTGCGGTGCTCGTGATAGACCTGGGACAGGCAGGTGGCCAGTTTGCCGGAGCCGGGTCCCGGTCCGTTGACCACCACCAGAGGCTTCGTTACCTCGATGTAGGGATTGGCGCCGTAGCCTTCATCCGATACGATGGTCTCCACGTCCGTGGGATAGCCCTTCGTAAAATAGTGCTTGTACGTGCGGATGCCCCGGCTCTCCAGCTTCGCAATGAACTGGTTGACCGCGGGACTGTCTTCGTAGCGGGTGATGACCACGCTGTTGATGGCCAGTTCGTATTTACGGAAGGTGTCGATGAGGCGCATGACCTCCAGATCGTAGGTGATGCCGTAGTCTGCCCGGGTCTTGCCGCCGATGATGTCGCCGGCAAAGACGGGGATGATGATCTCGGCGTGGTCCTTCATGCGGGCCAGCAGCTTGATCTTCGCATTCTCGTCGAAGCCCGGCAGTACGCGGGCTGCATGCTTGTCCTGGACCAACTTGCCGCCGAACTCCAAGTACAGCCTTTCGCAGGCGTGCCCGTTGATCCGCTCCAGGATATATTTGGACTGTTCCTCCAGGTATTTTTCGGAGTCGAAACCGATCTTCATGTGTTGCCTTCCGTGGATTTTACAAAGAAAAAATGTGGTACCTATACTTCTGTATAGTATACCACATTTTAGTTCCTCATGGCAGCATGTGTTCGATAATGTCGCCGATCCTGGCGGGGTCCACGTCGATGCGGTTGAACATCGCAGCCATCTCTTCGACGAAGTTTTTATCCGTCGAGATGTCGTGGATCGTGCCGGAGCGGGTCATCATTCCGTACGAGCGGTAAGGGACTTCCTCGCAAACCATGGTTTCGCAGATCACCCGGTAACAACGGTTTCTTTGCGGCATTTCGAACCTCCTTCCGTGCCTCCAACATCCGGTGGTACCTATGAGGATAGCACGAAAGGAATTTATTTACAACCATTTATTTGTAATTACTGTAAGTTTTTATCAACCCGCTACTCCAGCAGCAGCTCCAGAGCGCCTTCGACGATCTGACGCTGACGGGCTTCTTCCTTGTCTTCGGGAAGATTCGGGTTGCCCGTAGGATAGGGGATAGCCTGCGCGCCGGAGATTCTGGCTGCGCCGACGGTCTTGGAGATCGGGGTAACTGTGCAGACGTGAGCTGCCGGGATGCCGGCCTTCTCGATCTGCTTGACGATCGTTGCACCGCAACGTGTACAGGTCCCTCAGGTGGAGGTGAGGATGACGCCCTGAACGCCATTGGCCTTCAGCTCCTCAGCGATCTCCTTTCCGAATCGGGTGGCGTCTGCCACGGAGGTGGAGTTGCCAGTGGTGGTGATCAGATACGGGAAAACTTCTCCGATCTCCCCTTCCTTCTCCAGCTCTTTGAGTATATTGTAGGGTGCAACGCGGTTCGGGTTCTGGTTGGCGTATACCGGGTCATACCCCGCATGCACCGACTCGAACTTGCCCGGTTCCAGCTTGTCCAGACCGGCCAGGTCGTACTTCTTCCAGAACTTGGCCGAAGCAGCCGTCAGGTGGTCCGGATTGCCCATGGGAACGATACCGCCGGAGGTGCAGAGCGCGATCTTAGCTCCCTTTAAGCTCTTCAGCGGGGCAGCCGGATCCACCTTTTCGTAGGTGGAGATCTCCAGCTCCGTCTCGTAGGGCTCGTTGTTCAGCTTCTTGATGAGCATCTCCACGGCACGGACCGCGCCGTTCTTCTCGTGGAAGACGTTCACCCGCTTGCCCATGGGGAAGTAGCCTTCTTCCTTGGGCAGGCCCAGCTTCTCGCCGTTTAAGATCTTCGTGGCCAGGGCCGCGATGGCGGGGATCGCCTGGCGCATGCCTGCCGCAGACTTGGCGGTCTGCACGATCTTGCAGTTCGCCTTGAACATGTCTACCGCCGGGTTTTCCTCGTACATGCCGGTGATGGCCGGAATGCCCAGTTCTTCCTGCACCAGCTTGCAGCTTTCGCCGCAGGCGATGCCGAAGCGTCCTGCGTTAAAGGCGGGGCCGGCGATGAACAGGTCAGGCTGGTATTTTTCCACCTGCGCCTTGATGAAGGCTTTGCAGGTGTCGATGTTTTCCGCGAAATAGTTGTCGCCGCAGATGATGGTGGCAACGATCTCCGCATCTTTGATGGCCGCCTTCAGACCCACTGCGGGGCCCTTGGGGCCTTCTTCGACGAAGGGCTCGGTATAGGCGAATTCCTCGCCGCCGATCTGGCCGAAGAACTGGTTGGT
Organism: Bacillota bacterium; assembly: GCA_017626845.1. Taxonomy (GTDB): domain Bacteria; phylum Bacillota; class Clostridia; order Peptostreptococcales; family Anaerovoracaceae; genus RUG11894. Next base: position 36,012 of record JAGAHX010000032.1, on the reverse strand, counting down.
GTAAAACAGTATTTTCTTCATGCCAAACCTCCTTAGATCGTGACCGCGCCCACCAGGGTGTTGCCCTGCAGGTTGTGGCCTCCCATGATGCCGTGGATCTCGACGAGCAGTCTGCCGTCGGGCTGGATGGAGTTGACCGTGCCGCCGCAGACCCGCTCGATATCCTTCAGCACGCCGATAGTCTTGTCCATGGCGGGCAGCATGAGGGTGGCATTGGAGTTGCCGGTGGTCACGATGGCGTTGGCCTCGGGCACGCTGTCGGGCAGAGATTCGCTCATGCCGTCGATGCCGGCATCTTCGTTGGTGATGATGACGGTCTTGATGCCGTTTCTCTCCAGTTCCTGGCACACGATCATCAGATCGGTGGTGGGATTGCCGAAGCCTTCCTGGGAGATGAGCGCACCGTCCGCACCCAGCATCTTCACCTGGCGAACCGTTAACATGCGGTTACGGAACTTTTCCTTCAGGGTGGTCATGAGCGGGCAGAGCACGATGCCGACGAAGTTGAAGTCCTTGCCGTGATGCTTCAGCAGCTCCATGATGCAAGTGTTGTTCTGATGCATGTAGGTCGTGGTCTTGGAGCCAGGCGATACGCAGTTGCCGGAGACCAGAGCGCCGTCGAAGATCTCCAGGGGCGTAAGCATCGTGGGAACGATGACCTTGGAGTCGCGTCCGTAGAAGTAGGAATCGTGCAGCAGACCCTGAGACATGCAGTTGTACACGTACACGACCTTGGGCAGATCGGGATAGGCGTTGTAGTTCTCGCCGATGTTGCCCCAGGTGTAGACTTCGCTCTTAAAGTCCTCCACTTCGAAAGCGAGCTCCGCCAGGTTCTGCGCCAGCTTAAGGCCGGCAAGCCGGACGACTTCCTCGTGTTCGTGGGGATCGATGTAGTCCTGCTTCTCGAGGATCATGCACAGGTGGCACAGCTTGGAATACACGTTGTATTCCGCAGCGGGGCCGCTCATGTCGATGAGTCCTTCCTGGAAGCCTACGATGGGTCCTGTGGTGGTCACCACGCAGCCCTCCAGACAATACGTAATGCCCTCGCCGCCTTCCTGCATATCCTCGTAGAAGGTTCCGGGGAACGTCTCGCCGTCGGGCTTGGCCCGGGGTTCGATGACGTCCTTCACCGGCAGGATGCGGGTGGATGAACCGGGCAGGGCGATGTCAAACGAGACATCCTTGATCCGGCTGTCCTCCAGGATCAGTTCGCGCATCGCGTCGGGATCTGCGATGAGAGTATCCCCTTCGATGCGCGCGGGACTGCCGAACTCGATGTTCCGGATGGCAACTTTTCTGAGTTCCAGTTCCATGCATACCTCCTTTTCTGAAATGTCTTGCTATAATTGCTTATAAAAAGTTGGAAACCAACGGTTTACCGTATGCCGAGCTCCTGCAGGATGCCCGTAAACAATTCGCAACTGATGAACCGCAGATCCGGCAGCAGCAGTTCATCGTATTTTTTCCGCATATTTGCGTATTTTTCTTCTTCCGCCAGGCAGTATTCGATGATCTCCAGGCTGGGAAGGTCCAGGCCATTCCCGGAGGCGTTCCCTGAGCTTGTCGAAGGGGCCGAAGGGCACTCCAGAACCACCGTCATATAGGGCGTTTCGTTGGGCCGCAGGCGGCCTGCCATGGGATGAGCCAGAAGCCTTGCCCCGAGATGGATGCGGTCGCGGGCGGCGGTAAGCACCGCCCCCGCGGATGACCCTTCCATCGCCGTAAACGAAAAGGTCTTCGGCACCAGCGTTTCGATATCCGGATTGTTGGAAATGATCTCTGTCCGCATCGGTTCCAGCCGAAACGCCTCCTCTCTCAATTTGATTATAATATACGAATAAATCCTCTGCTACTATTACTTTTCCGGATAAGTAAAAAAACACAGGGGGACAGGTACATTGTGCACTTAAAGTGCACAATGTACCTGTCCCCCTGTGTTACGTGTTATGCCGTTACCACTCGAACCAGGTGCCCTTGAGGAGCATGCGGGCATCCTGCGTAAGCGGGATGAGGTCGCTGCGGTCCGCCAAGGCAAGGTCGAACTTGCGGTTGAGCGCTGCAAAATGCTGCACGCCGAAGGTCATCTTGCGCAGATAGGAGTAAGCACCAACGGCGCCCAGGGAGATGCTGTCCGCTTCTTCGCCGTAGAGGCTGCGGACTTCACCCAGCTCCAAGAACAGCTCATCCGCGGTCTTGCCGAATTTCTGCAGATGAGCGGGAACGGTGCCTTCCTTCAGCAGGCCGCCCACCTTCTTGCCGACCATCGCCGCTGCCATGGTAGCGCGGCAGAGGCCGACGGCCGTCACGTAGGGAGCTCCCAGCGCCAGCGCCTTATAGGCCTGGTCCTCCGTGGAGAATCCGCCGGTGATGACGATGGACGGGATATATTTTCCTTCCGCCTTCAGCTTATCGCACATGGGAACGAGGGCGCTCTCGATGCAGGCGGCAGGCAGGCCGAACTCGTTCATCATCTTGTCCGGGCTGTAGCCGGAACCGCCGCCGGCGCCGTCGAAGGTGATCATGTCCACCTCCAGGTCGGATGCGATGCGCAGCAGCCGCTCCAGATCGGCGGGGTCAAACCCTGCGGTCTTGAAATAGACGTTCTTCAGACCCATGGCCCGCAGCTCTTCGATGCGCTTGGCCAGCGTCTCCTCCGTCCACAGCGGATGGCGCGCATAGGACCAGAAGCCCGGGGCCGCACCGCGTTTAGCGGCTTCCGCGATGGCCGGGTCATCCGGATCGGGATAGACGATAAAACCGTCGCGCTTCTTGGCAATGGCAGCCTCCAGCGAGCCGATGCGGTTTGCGGGCTGCGTGCCCTTCGCGCTCTGACCGAACTTGAATTCGATGCCCTCGGCGCCGCATTCCCGGATCGCATATTCCGGCAGGCCCATGGCGTCGTCCTCCACGTTGCACTGCAGCACGATCTGGCCGTAGCCGCGGTAATAGCGGTTGAACGCGCCCAGCATCTCCTTCAGCTTTTCAAAGCGGACGATCTTGCCGTTCTCCGTCTTCAGCTCCGGATCCTTGCTGGGAGAGCCCTCGCCGATAACGCAGATGGTGCCGGCCATGGCGGCTGCGGCGAAATAGTCCTTCCAGTTCAGCTTGATGAGCGCAGGCAGCGTAAAGGGCAGCGCGATCTTGATGGGATTGCGCTTGCCGATGGTGCGCTCCGTCCGGACGTGATAGATCGACGGATATTCGCCGTTCTCCGGGGCGCCCAGCGCGCCGAAGCAGCGGCCGTTGATGTTGAAGATCGAATAGTCGATGGGATTATCCTTTTCGCTGGCGATCTGGTTGCTGCCGGTATTCGTGGGATAGACCATCGCCTTGCCCAGGACTGCGGAAAGCCCGATCTCGCAGGGGCCGATGCAGTCTTCCGTGCAGAAGGAGCACATGCCCGAGCAGGGCGTCAGCTTCTGGCTGCGGGTCTTGGTATCGTTAAAAGCGGAATCGTTGTTGCGGACGAATGACATGTAAGACACCTCTTTTCTATCCGTTCTGTGTTAAAATCTGCTATCATTAAAGTACCACAAAAAGACCAACCCGTAAATCAGTAGGGTAAATATGAACAAGCAGGAAATCTACGACTATCTGAAACAGCAGAACATGACCTTCGAGATCACGGAGCACCCCGCCGTCTGGAACATGGAGGATGTGGCGCAGCTGGAAATGCCCCACCCGGAGGCGGACGCCAAGAATCTGTTCGTGCGGGAGGACAAGACCAAAAATTATTATCTGATCACCGTCAAGGGCGACAAGCGAGTGGATCTGAAGGCTCTGCGCAAAGAGGAAGGCCTGCGGCAGCTGAAATTTGCGTCTGCCGAGGAGCTGGCGGACATGCTCGGGCTCTATGCCGGTGCTGTCACGCCGCTGGGGCTGCTCAACGACGAAAGCCGCACCGTGACCCTCATCATCGATTCGTATTTCCTGCAGGCTCCTGCCCTCATCGGCGCCCATCCCAACGACAACACTGCCACCGTCTGGCTGAAGACGGAGAATCTGCTGTGGCTGCTCCGCGCCCACGGGAACGAGGTTTTGATCCGGGATCTCCCCTACGTGCCGGAGGAATAGAACGGCACATTTGGCAACCCATTGTTTTCGAACAGAAAGGAGATCTCCCATGGTCACAAAAGATAAATATTCCCTCGATCCCAACGCCTGGTGCGGGCTCAACCGTCCGGACATGCCTCTGGAAGAGGCGGACACCGTACTGTTCGGCATTCCCTTTGACGGCGGCGCCAGCTACCGCGCAGGGGCAGCCCAGGCGCCGGACATGCTGCGCGCCAACACCCTGCAGTCCACGCCCTGCACGGAGCGCCTGGAATGGTTTGATACCTTTAACGTCGTGGACGCCGGTAATTTTCCGCTTACGATGGAAGACCGGGAAGAGGTGTTCGCGGACATTCAAAAATTCGTCTGCGGTCTCGTAAAGGCAGGAAGAAAGATCACCATGATAGGCGGCGATCACAGCGTTACGATCCCCGTGGAGCGCGGGATCGACGATGCCCTGGACGAACCCTTCGGCATCATCCACATCGATGCCCATATGGACCTGTGCGACGCGCTGGAAGGCGATAAGCTGTCCCACGGCAATACAGAGCGCAGAGCCCTGGAGCTGAAGAACATCCAGGGGTTCGAAAACCTGTATTTTATCGGTATCCGCTCCATCGAGCCCGACGAATTCGAGCTGTATAAAAACGATCCCATCCAAGTGAAGACCGCTTTCGACTGCTATGCGGAGGGCATCGAATCCGTCGCGAAGGACTGCATCGATAAGATGAGCCGGTACAGCAAAGTCTACCTCACCTTCGACATCGATGCGCTGGATCCTGCCTACGCCGCAGGCACCGGCACCCCGCAGTTCGGCGGGCTCACCTCCCGCATGGCCATCACCCTGCTGAATATGCTGTTCGAAGCGCTTCCCATCATCGGTTTCGATGTGGTGGAGATCGCGCCGCCCCTCGACCCATCGCTGGCCGCCATGTACGCCGGCCGCAAACTCATCACGGAAGCCTGGGGCAATTGGGCCAAGCAGATCGGAAAACTGCAGAGCAAGTAGCGAAAACGCATACGCAAAGACCCGCAGGGTAACTCCCTGCGGGTCTGTTGTTTCTATCGCTATTCCTTTACGAGGAGCCGGCTTCGTGTCTATTTCAGGCTTTCGTCGTAAACGGCGCGGTTGCCGCCGATGAACTTCGGACGAACGCGGCAGGCCGTCAGATGGGCCTCGCCGATCTGCTTTAAGGACAGGCGCACGGGCACGCAGACCTTATCCATGTGCATGCCGATAAAGGTATCGCCGATGTCCAGGCCGGCCCGGGCGATGCGCATTTCTTCGATGGCCACAGGCTTTTCGAAATTGGCGTAGGCCGCCGTCGCGAAGGAACCGCCCGCCTTCTTCTGGGGCACCACGTTGACCCGGGGAAGGCCGTACTGCTTCGCACAGGCCGCTTCCATGATGATGGCCCGGTTCAGATGCTCGCAGCACTGGGCCGCCAGCCACACCTTATGCGCTTTCGCTGTTTCCCAGATGCCGGCGAATACGGCCCGCGCCACGTCCTCGTTGGAGTCGGAGCCGATCTTCTGTCCGCAGACTTCGCTGGAGGAGCAGCCCACCACGAGCACGTCTCCCTCTTCGAGTTTCGCCGCTGCGATAATCTCTTCCGCAGCCTGCGCCGCCTGATTTTTCAATTCTTCATACATTGTGTATCACCTCAATAATTCCAGCGCCTTCGCCAGCGCTGCATCTTCTGTCTTCGGGCTGCACCAGGCGTCGAACTTGTCCTTTACGATGCCCAGGGTGCAGAAGTCCAGCGCGCCGTAGGGGCAAACGCCCGCTTCGGTCTGGACGAGTTTTAATGCCGCAACGGTCTTGGCGTCCATTACGCCGCTGGCATCCACGTCGTAGCCCATTTTGGCCAGACGCTGCTGCACGCCGTAGACGTTTAAGCCGCTGTCGCCGGCATAATATTTCTTCGCCTCGTTGATGGGAGCGACGGAAGCCCGGATCTGCGCGATCTCTTCGGCAGTCCGTTCGCTCTCCGCATACGCTGCGACGTCGGGCACGATGCCCACGCCGTCGATGCCGCTGCCCTTCGGGGACAGGAAATAGTAAACGGATAATTTAAAGAAATTGCCCTGGCCGCCGGACCCGACGAACTGGGCTACGCCCTTGCCGTAGGTGGTCTCCCCGACGATGGTAGCCGCCTTGCGGTCCTTGAGGGCTGCCGTCAGCAGTTCGGAAGCGCTGGCGGTCTCGTGGTCCACCAGGCATACGACGGGCAGGTCTGCGAAATCGTCCGCTGTCGAGCGCACGGTCTCGATCACTTCGCCCTGGCGCTTGAAGATGGAGATGACGCCGTCCGTGTGGATCAGATGGTCCGCCACCGCCACGGCTTCTCCCACGGAGCCGCCGCCGTTGCCGCGCAGATCCAGCACGATGGCCTTCGCCCCCTGGGCAGCCAGCGCGTCGTATTCCGCAGCGAAACGGTCCGCCGTCCCCGCCGCGAAAGAGCTCACCTGCACATAGCCCGTGGTCTCATCCAGCATTTTGGAGGAGACGGTATCGGTGCGGATCACCTGGCGCACCACCTCGAACACCTTCGTATCGCCCTGCCGGTCCACGGTGAGGGATACGGTGCTGCCGGAGCTGCCCCGGATGAGCAGCGACACCTCTTCGGAGGTCATCTGCGTAACGTCCTGGGCGCCGACCTTTAAGATATAGTCGCCGGAACGGATGCCGGCCAGCTGCGCCGGTGACCCGCTCACCACGCTGGAGATGCGGATGCCGGAATTCGTCTTGCGGATGACGATGCCGATGCCTTCATAGACTTCGTCCACGTCGTTCGTTACGAAGTTCGTGCCGTCGTCGGTCTTGTCCACCGTAACGTAGGCGGACCAGGGATCGCCCAGGCTGCTGAACAGCCCCTGATAGATGCCGATGAAGATATCGTCCAGCTTCGTTTCGTCCTTATAGTTTTCCCGCACTTCCTCGATGATCTCCTGCAGCGCGTCCATGCGCAGATCGATGGGCGTCTCGCCGTAGAAGAACGTCATGGCGCTGACGGGAGCCGCGCCGGTCAGCACGATCCCTGCCGCAGCCAGAACGGCCGCCGCTTTTCTCAGAAGCCTCATTGCAGCACCTCGATCGCTTTCTGCAGCTGTTTATCGGTGCCGTCGCCGTACAGGAATTCATAGAACGCCCGGTCCACCAGCTCGATGGTGCAGAAATCCAGTCCGCCGTAGGGCGATGCGCCGTAGAGCGCCTGGATGCGCTTGAGCGCGTCCATCGTAGCCGCCTCCATCACCGCATTCTGCGGTACTTTATAACCGAGGATGTTCAGCCGCTGCTGGGCTGCCAGCACGTTCAATCCGCGCTGGCCCTTGAAATACTTCTTGCCTTCATCCATGGGAAGCACGGATTCCAGGTATTTCGCGATCTGCTCCTGCGTCAGGGCAGAGCCGTTGGAAATGGCAATATCCGGCGCGATGCCGACCTTGTCGATGCGCTGCTTGTTCGGGGTGAGGAAATGGCAGAACGTCAGCTTAAAGCTGTCGCCGTTGTCCATGGTCACCAGCTCCTGCGCCACGCCCTTGCCGTAGGTCGTGACCCCCACCAGCGTGCCGGCGCCGTTGTCCTTGACGGCTGCCGCCAGGCATTCGGAGGCACTGGCCGTATGATCGTTGATGAGGACGACCAGAGGCACGTCTTTGTAGGTGCCGCCGGCGGAATACTCCTCGTCGATGATCTCTCCCTGCTGTTCGTAGAACACCAGCGGTTTTCCCTGGGGGATGAGCATGCCGGCGATGTTCAGGGCGTCGCCCATCACGCCGCCGCCGTTATCCCGGACGTCGACGATCAGCTTTTCCATGCCGTCCGCGATCAGATTGAGCTTGGCGGTGCGGAATTCCAGCCAGGTCTCGCCGGAGAACTGGGAGATGGCGATATAGCCGATCTTATTATCCAGCATCTGATAGGTGACGGTCTGCGCTTTGATGTTCTTGCGCTCGATCTCCATGGTCTGCAGCGCGCCATTGCTTTCCAGCTGCAGCACGGCCTTCGTGCCCGGTTCGCCGCGCACGAGAGAGGAGATCTGATCCAGGGTCATCCCGGAGATGCTCTTGCCGTCCACGCTCCGGATGATCATCCCCGCCGTAACGCCCGCTTCGTAGGCCGGCCCCAGGGTGTTCACCTGGGTGATGACGCAGTTTCCGCTGCCGTCCAGGGTCATCGTGACCCCGATCCCGGCGTAATTGCCCGTCACCTGGCTGATGAAGGCGTCCTTTTCCTCCTTGGTCTTGTAGAACACGGACCACTGGTCCAGCGCGTCGAACACGCCGTTGTAGGCCGCATCCGTCAGATCTTCCACGTTGACATCGTCCGCGTAATTCTCGTCGATGTACTGCACGACGTCCCGCAGCTGATCCAACTTGCTGAGGTTCTTGTCGATGGTCTCCTGGCTCTCCGCCGCGTAGACGTAGAGCGTTCCGGTCTCACCGGAGAAAGCCGCCAGCAGCGTGAACCCGGTCATCATCAGCATCGAGATGACGACGACGATGGCCAGGATGCGCGCCAGTTTCTTGTTTCGTTCCTGTTTGCGGTTCATTGTTTTACCCCTTCCCCCGAATGGGTGATCTCCAATTCCAGTTTGTTTCTGGATTCCATAAAGCCCTTCAGGCTGATGTGATAGTCGATGGACAGCTTCTGCCTACCGTCGCCGGCGTCTTCCAGCCCCGTCACGTCGTTCGTCAGCAGTTCCATGCCGATGGGGCCGTAAGGCGTCTCGTACATGCCATAGAAGCGCTCGCCCTTCTTGAACTCCATCTCCGTATCCGCAGCCAGCGCATTGCCGCTGCGCCGCATCTTCACCTTGTCCTTCGTGATGATGAGGGACGTGGTGCAGCCTTCCAGCCCGGAAAGCTCGCTCTCCGGGTATTTGATGAAGGTCGTCGAACCGCGGTGGAACAGCTGTCCTGCGGTCACGAATTCCATGATGTCTTCGTGTTTCTCGCGGCCTTCGTCCTGTCTTACCGTCTTACCGGTGATTTTCAGCATGATATCTTTCATAACCCAACTCCACGATCCGGTCGATGATCTCCGGATACTTCATGCCTGCCGCCTGCATCAGCATGGGGAACATGCTGATCTTCGTAAAGCCCGGGATGGCGTTGATCTCGTTGATGTAGATCTCCTCTGTATTCTTGTCCATCAGGAAATCCACGCGGGCAAAACTGCAGCAGCCGCAGGCCTTATATGCCCTTTTGGCCATGTCCAGCACCTGCGCTTCCTGTTCCTCGCTGATGGGAGCGGGGATGAGCAGCTGGCTGGTGCCGTTGAAATATTTGTCTTCGTAATCGTAAAACTCCGCGCCGGGGATGATCTCTCCCACCTTGCCGCAGATGAGGGCGTTGTTGCCCATCACCGCGCTCTCGATCTCCCGGGCGTCGATGCCCTGTTCGATCAGCAGCCGGCTGTCGTAGCGCTTTGCCAGTTCGATGGCGGCCTTCAGCTCCTCGCGCTTATGGGCCTTGGTGATACCCACGGAAGAACCCATGTTGGAAGGCTTGACGAACATGGGGAACGTCAGCGTTCTGCAGGCTTCGTCCAGAACGGCTTCTTCGTCGTCCTCGTCCGTAAAGGCGATGTAGGGCGCCTGCTTTAGGCCTTCAGAAGCGAAGACCCGCTTCGCCACGATCTTGTCCATGGTCACCGAACAGCCCAGCACACCGCAGCCTCCGTAGGGGATATCCGCCAGCTTCAGCAGGCCCTGCACCGTGCCGTCCTCGCCGTTGGGGCCGTGCAGGATGGGCAGGGCGAAGTCGATGTAGCTGCGCAGGTCCCAGGGATTCAGGGGCTGACCCGCGATCGTCCACCAGCCTTCCTTGCTGATGAAGATGCGCACGACCTCGTATTTCTCCGGGTCAACCGCCGCGATGACGGAATCCGCCGACATGATGGAAACCTCGTGCTCGCCGGACTTGCCTCCGTAAATAACGCCTAATCTAATTTTGTCCATGGGATGCCTCCTCCAGCAGCGTTCGCAGCTCCTGTTCGTTGAAACGGTATTTTTTCAGGCAGAACTGGCAGGTGAGCTCCGCTCCGTGGTCTTCCTCGATGATCTCCGCCAGGTCCTTTTTGCCGATGGAGACCAACGCCTTTTCCATGCGTTCCCGGCTGCAGTCGCACATCCAGGAAATGGTGCGCTCCTCCAGCACTCTGGGGCGGAATTCCTCCGGCAGCTTGCCGAAGATGAGGTCCATCAGCTTATAGAGGTCGCCCTCTGCGTCCTGGATGAGCAGCGTGATGTCGTCCATCAGCGTGATGGTCTCCTCCAGGGCATCCAGCGCCTCGTCCTTCGCATCCGGCAGCACCTGCACGATAAATCCGCCGGCCCAGGCCACGTGCGCCCTGTCTTTCGTAAAGCGGACGCCCAGCGCCACGCTGCCGGGCTGCTGCTCGGAGACGGCAAAATACTGGGTAAAGTCCCGGGCGATCTCCCCGTTTACGAGGGGAATGGTACCCACGTAGGGCTCCCGCAGGCCGAGATCCTTGATGACGGTCAGGCTGCCCTCGCCCACGATGCCTCCCACGTTTAGATGGCCGTCGGCGCGGGGCGGGAGCTCTGCTGCGGGGTTTGCGATATATCCTTTGACCCGTCCAAGGCCGTCGGCGCAGGCCAGGACCTGTTTGGCGGGGCCGCTGCCCTTGATCTGCACGGTGAGCCGGTCGCTCATGCTCTTGAGGCCGATGCCCATCATGCCGGCACAGGTGAGGGTGCGGCCGAGGGCGGCGGCTGCGGTCGTCGTGCAGCCGTGGATCTGCATGGCTTCTTCGCACAGGCTGGTGGTAACGGTCAAAGTAACGCGGTAAGAACCGCTGTTGTCTACTGCGATAAGTGTGTTCATTTTCTCCTTCTTTCTTAACAAATTATTTTACCATATTTCGTGCTATAATACCCGTATGAACACCATAGAATTAAAGGCAAAAGCAAAAGTTAATCTCATCCTGAACGTGCTGGGAAAGCGGCCGGACGGCTACCACGAACTGCAGATGGTGATGCAGGCCATCGGCCTCGCGGACGACGTGTCGGTCCAGTGGGAACGGCAGACGGGCGAGCGGGCGATCCGGGGCTGCGCCTTCGGCAGCGGCATGGAGATCGCGCTGGATCCGGGTTCGAAAAAGCTGCCGTCGGGGCCGAAAAACCTGGCCTACCAGGCTGCTGTTATGATGCACGACGCATTCCATCCCGGTGTGCGGGAAAACTGCATCATCCAGATCCGCAAGAACATCCCCCTGGCTGCAGGACTGGCCGGCGGATCCACGGATGCGGCGGCGGTGATCTGGGCGCTGGCTAGGCTTTGGGGCCTGACACCGGGCGAAACGGACGGCGGGATGGACCCGGAAACCCGGCAGACGCTGTTCGATATCGCGCTGAAGATCGGCTCGGACGTTCCCTTCTGTCTGGCGGCTGCCATGGGTCACACGGCGGCGGTGGCGGAAGGCCGGGGCGAAAAGCTGACGTATATTGATCCGCTAAACGCCCGCATCGAGACCTATACCCCGCCCATCGAAGTGCCCACGGCGAAGGTCTACGGCGCGCTGAAGCCGGAGGATCACGCCGTGCCCTACGACGTGGCAGGCTATCTGAAAGCGGAGACGGTGCGGGAGAAATGCGCGTTTCTGGGCAACCACCTGCAGGCGCCGGCATGCCGGCTGTATCCCAGGATCGCCAAAGAGATCGAACGTTTATCGCAAATAGGCGATGGGCTATGCACGCTGCAATCCGGCAGCGGGCCCACGGTATTTACGGTTTTTGAAGAGTAAAGGAGCAACTATGAAGATCGTCGTTTTGAACGGAGCGAAAGTAAACTACGATGGCCTGGCGGGCTACGATTCCCTGGGCGATGAGGTCGTCTGCTACGACGCCAGCACGCCCGAACAGTATGCGGAAAGAGCGGAAGGCGCGGAGGTCCTGGTCTCCAAGGAGCTGCCCATGAACGCGGATTCTATCCGCGCGCTGCCGGACTGCGTCAAACTCATCTGCGAGGCCGGCACGGGCTACAACAACATCGACCTGGCCGCCTGCAGGGAGAAGGGCATCCGGGTCGCCAACGTTCCCGCCTATTCCACGGACCGGGTGGCACAGACCGCCATCATGATGCTGCTCAACCTGTCCTCGGAGATGGGCAAGCAGATCCGCGCCCTGGAAAAGGGTGACCGCTCCAACTTTACGAAATATCTCGGGGTCAGCCACACGGAAGTGAACGGAAAGACCCTGGGCGTGATCGGCGCCGGCCACATCGGCGGCAAGGTGATCGAGATCGCCAAGGCCCTGGGCATGAACATCCTGGTCTACACCCGCACACCGAAGGACTTCGGGCCGGGGACGAAGAATGTGAGCCTGGAAGAGCTGCTCAAAGAAAGCGACTACGTGACGCTGCACTGCCCGCTTACGCCGCAGACGAAGCACATCATCAACGGGGAGACGCTTCAGCTGATGAAGCCGACGGCATGCCTCATCAACGCAAGCCGCGGCGCTCTGGTGGACGAGCCCACCCTCATCAAAGCCCTGCAGGAAGGCCACCTGGCCGGCGCAGGCCTGGACGTGCAGGAGACGGAGCCGCCTCTCGCGGACAATCCGCTCTACGATATGCCCAACGTCATCCTGACGCCGCACATGGGCTGGAAGGGCCTGGAGACCCGCCGCCGTCTGGTGCAGGTCCTGGCCGACAACATCGCCGCCTACGCTAAGGGCGAAAAACTCAACATCGTGTCCTAATGGGGACGATTCTTTTTGGGACATTTTTCTGAAAAACAATGCCGGGTGCGCCATGCATCCGGCTTTTGTAATCTCTGTCTGTTCGATCTCCGCGCGTTTACAGTTTTACATCTACGCACACGATCTCGCTGTCCGTTCCCACCCGCAGGGGCACCTGGAAAACGCCCGCGCCGGCGGATACGATGGAGGTCGTGTTTTTCGTCCTGGCAAGACCGTGGAAATAGCCTTTCGGGAAGGCGCGGCCCACGAAGAAATTGTAGGGGAAGAACTGCCCCTGGTGGCTGTGACCCGCCAGCACCAGCTCGGCCCCGCAGTCCGCGGCCTGCGCGATGCCCATGGGGTCGTGGTCCAGCACGACGGTGGGTTTGGCGGAGTCTGCCAGGGTCAGCAGCTTCTGCAGCGGCACCCGCCTGTCGCCGTCCGCCACGACGCCGGTGCGGCCCACCAGATTGAACCCGTCCAGCACCACGCAGCCGTTATCCAGCGGCGAAATGCCGGCTTCCTCGTAGAATTCCGCCAGCGCAGCATCGTCCGGCTCGGGATCGTGGTTGCCCAGGACCGCCCATTTGCCGTCTTTCGCGTGCAGCCGGTTCAGGATTGCGGCGACCTCGTGCTCATCCCGGCATTCGTCCACGTAGCTGTGGTTGAATTGGTCACCAGTAAAGACGATCAGGTCCGGATGCAGCGCCTCCGTTTCCGCCACGATGCGCCGGATGAGGCGTTCGCCTACGATCGCACCGATGTGCAGGTCGGAAAGCTGCACGATGCGGTAGGGTTTTGCGGACTGCGGCAAAGCGCCGTTCCCGGCGGTAACTTCGTAATGGACGACCACCGGATGGGTGGCGTGGATCGTGCCGTTGATGACGACGCAGAGGCCGAAAAGGATGCCGATGAGGATCATCCAGGCCCGGAAATGGGGCGCGGTGACAAAGTGATGCAGTGCCAGATAGATGAGGTCGCTCAGGACGATCATGGGGGTGCCGTACATCAGCATGCCCACCGCGATGCCGGAGATCCGCACCCCCGTGCGGTAGATCTTGGAATCCAGCTGCGCGTCCGTGGAGAAGCGCTGGAAGAAGGCCAGCACGATGGCGATGGCGCTGAGTTCGGCGCCGGGGTTGACCCCGAAGATCTGTTCAATGGCATAGCCGATCCGCACGCAGGTGTAAAGACAGCAGGCGATGGCAAAGACCGTGATCGAGCCCTGGGGCCAGTGATGCTTTTTATTGTTGTAGCGGTCCGTTCTCGCCGGATCGTTGAATCTCTTTAAAAGTTCCATAACAGTACTATTATACTGCAAAAGCCGGCGTTTGGCGCGCCGGCTTCCAAATTTACGAGGATGGGCCCCGTTTGCATTTCTTAATTCACCCAGGAAAAGACCACGGTGTATCCGTCGATCTTGCCGGTCATGGTGAGGATGTCCTTTAAGACCAGCTCGGTGTTACTGCGGACGTCGCCCCAGAATTCCTCGTCCCCTGCGATTCGGTCTTCCTGGATCTGCTTGAGGGCGGATTCCAGTCCTGCGTAGTCCTCCAGCTTCGAGGTCGTAAAGACGGAATTCTTCAGGTCGTAGATGCGGAAGCTGTCGATCTCGAACTCGTGGGCCAGCACGGCGGGCTGCGGCAGGAAGACCGAGATCTCCTGCTTCTGGTTGTCCACGGAGATCTGCAGGTCCTTCAGATCTACCCCTGCGCTGATCTGCCCGCGATACGCGAAGATCGAGCGGTCCTGCGTAAAGGGCACGGAGATGCCGGTGCCGAAGAACTTCTTTTCCTTCTGGTAATCCGCCACGGATTCGTAGTGGTATTTGTAGGCGATCAGCTCCTTCGCGGATTGCACGGCGGTGAGCAGCGTCCCGGACTCCAGCGTGCCGCCATCTCCCAGATCCACCGTTACGGGTGCGATGCCCGCGTCTTCCAGCGCCTGCTGGTACCCTTCTTCGTGGGCTTTCGCAATGCTGTGGCGCACGCCTAAAACGATGCCGCCGATCACCACCAGGGTGATCAGAAAAGCACTCAGGATCGTCTTAATGCCATTCCCCTTATCTCTCATTCCAGCCTCCTATCTCAGGCAGAACTCCAGGATGCGGCGGGCCGTCTCGTCTTTGGACAGCTGGCCCAGATCGTGCTCGCCGTCCCGGCTGAGGATCGTCACGTGGTTGGTATCCACGCCGAAGCCCGCGCCGGCTTCCGTCAGCGTGTTGGCGACGATAAAGTCCGCGTTCTTCTTCTCCAGTTTCGCCCGCGCATTCTTCAGCAGATCCTGGGTCTCCATGGCGAAGCCGATCAGCTTCTGCCCTTCCTTTTTCCGCTCGCCGCAGGTCTTCAGGATATCCACGGTGCGGGCCAGCGGCAGCGCCAAGTCGCCGTCCTTCTTCTTGATCTTCTGATTCGAATAATCCGCCGGCTTATAGTCCGCGACAGCCGCCGCCATGATGGCCGCATCCGCATCGCCAAATCGCGATAAAACAGCATCTGCCATGTCGCCGGCGCTTTCGACTGTTACGACTTCCACGTTCACCGGGGGTTCCAGATTGGTGTGACCCGTGACAAGGGTCACGCTTGCACCGAGGTCTCTCGCCGCCCGTGCCAGCGCATAACCCATCTTGCCGCTGGAGTGGTTCGTCAGGAAGCGCACCGGATCCAGGCTCTCCCGGGTGGGCCCCGCCGTAACGACGATCTTTTTGCCGGCAAGCCAGCGGTCGTGTTCCATTAAACTGCAGACTGCATCGTAAATGACCGATGCCTCGGGCATGCGGCCTTTTCCGGTGTCGCCGCAGGCCAGGTAGCCGCTGGCGCTCTCCAGGATGTGCATGCCCCGCGCCCGCAGAGTCTCGAGGTTCGCCTGGGTGGCGGGGTTCTCCAGCATGTGGGTGTTCATGGCGGGCACGACCAGCTTCGGGCAGGTGGCCGCCAGGAAGGTGGACGTAAGCATATCGTCTGCGATGCCGTTCGCTGCCTTTGCGATGATATTCGCCGTCGCCGGGGCGATGACGAACACGTCCGCCTTCTTCGCCAGCGCAATGTGGTGCACCTCCGGACTCTCGTCCAGGGAGAACAGATCCGTTACGACCCGGTTGCCGGACAGGGTCTGGAACGTCAGGGGTCCGACGAATTTTTCCGCTGCTGCGGTCATCAAAACATGTACGTCATGTCCGGCCTTCTTCAGACGCGACACCAGTTCGCAGGATTTATAAGCGGCGATCCCGCCGGATACGCCGACCAGTATGCATTTCGATTCCATGGGAGAATTCCTCCTCGCAAAGTCTGAATGAATTGAGTTTTTATCATTGTACCATAAACGGGAACTAACCGCACGACACAAAGGGACAGGTCCATCGTGCTGCGAAAATACAATGTACCTGTCCCCCTGTGCTGCATCGTGCTATACTCAAAACGAAAGGGTAACAACATGGCAAAGACCGGACTTACGCAAAGACAATCGGAAATTCTCCTGGCGGCGGTCATCTCCGCCCGGGCGACCAGCATGCTCTTTTCCAAGATCGTGCTGGCGGACATGGACGTCTTCAACCTGATGGCGCTCCGCTCCCTGTTCGCCTTCGCCCTCCTGATTCCGCTTTTCTATAAACAACTGAAAACCGCCCGGCGGGCAGAGATCCGGGCGGGCTTTATCATGGGTGCGCTGTTCTTTTTGACCATGGCAACAGAGCTGGCGTCGCTTCGCTATGCGCCGACCAGCGCCGTGGCATTCCTGCAGAACACCGCGATCGTCATCGTGCCTTTCCTGCAGGCGATCCTGCTGCGCCGCGTGCCCGAGAAGAAAGCCGTCGCCGCCTCCCTGATCTGCCTGGCAGGGGTCGCGCTTTTGACCCTGGCAGGCAGCACCGGCCCCGCCATCGGCATCGTTTTGGCGCTCGCCTCTGCACTTTTCTACGCGTTCACCATCATCGCGACGGACCGGCTGTCCCACAGCGGCATCGATTCCTTCTCAGCAGGCATCCTGCAGGTCGGAGCCGTCGGCGTGCTGAGCCTGGCAGCCTCTTTCCTGTTCGAATCGCCCCACCTGCCGCAGAACGCGGCGTCCTGGGCCTCGATCCTGACCCTCGCCATCGTGTGCAGCGGCTTCGGCTTCACGCTGCAGCCCGTAGCGCAGAGCGGCACGTTGGCGGAAACGGCCGGCCTGCTGTGCGCGCTCAACCCGCTGGTCGCCAGCGTGCTCGGCGTCGTCTTCCTGCACGAGGTGCTATCCGCGAAGGCCATCCTGGGAGGACTGCTCGTCCTGGCAGGCATCCTCCTCTATTCCGTCAAAACAAAACCGGCAGAATGACCTGCCGGCAGCATACGTGGGGACGGTTCCACCGTCCTCATTCTTTTTCTTTTTTCAGCAGCATTTTCAGCCCGAAGAACACGATCAGCGCGCCGACGCACACGTTCAGAACGTTGGCAACGGCCGCCGAGAGGAAGGTCGAAAGGACCGTGCCGAGGATCGCGACGAACGTCATGAACAGCAGCGTCGCGGAAACGAGGCCGCACGAGAACACCAGCAGTTCTTTTTTACCGAATTCCTCCTCGATGATCTTTGTCGTCAGCACGCTGCCCCAGAACGCGATGGTCAGGGGGTTGGACAGGGTCAGCACGAGGCCCTGGAGAAAGACGCTGGACGACGTGGGCTTGAGATTCAGCCCCGGGATCAGATTGACCCCGAACACGCCCAGGATGATATTCAGCCCGAAGAGGATCAGAACGAGCGCGCCGACGACTTTGAAGACCTTTTTGACGCTCTCTTTCTCCATGATCTTGCTGACGCCTATGCTCGCCAGCGCGATGTAGAACGCGTCGACCAGGGCGACTGCCAGCACGAGCGACATCGCCACCCAGAACCCCGCGTTTTTCGCCGTATTGAACACCATCAGGCACATCGGACCGATGGCGATCTGCAGCAGCATGCCGAACCGCAGACCGCTGAAATACCGTTGGATCATTTCTTCTCCTTAAACGTTGATCTCTTCTTTCAGGGTCGTCAGGTTGATGATCGTCGTTGTCGTGACCACGCCCGGGATCCCCTTCAGGAAATCGGAAATGAACGATTCCAGTTCGTCCGTATCGGCGACGAGCACCTTCAGCAGGTAGTCGCTCTGCCCCGCCACATGATGACATTCCAGAACGTGCCTGCTGCGCACGACGTCCGCCCGGAAGCGGTTGATGTTCTCCGTCGTGTCCAGCGTGACCAGGATAAACACGAGCAGTTTATAGCCCAACGCCTTCCGGTTCACCTTCACCAGATATCCTTCGATGATGCCGCTGCGTTCCATCTTGCGGATGCGTTCCGCCGTCGCGGGAACCGACAGCGAGATCGCCTTGCTGACGTCGGATGCGGTCGCCCGCCCGTTTTTCTTCAGTTCTTCCAGGATCTTGACATCGATATCGTCCATTTTGCCCTCTTATCTTTTTAAGAAATCATATACAGAAGAAGCAAACTATTCAATACGATCGCAGAAAATCAAAAACTCTTTAAGTCTATTTGTTAAATTCTTAAATAACTCGTGCATCGTGCGGAAAAGAAATAGCGGGCCGCTCGCGCGGTCCGCTTTTCGATTGCAAATGTCCCATGGGGACTGTCCCCATGTGTATTATTTACATCTCGACGATCATGGCAGTGCCCATGCCGCCGCCGATGCACAGGGTCGCCAGACCGTGCTTGCAGCCTCTCTTCTTCATCTCGTAGATGAGGGTGATGAGGATGCGAGCGCCGGATGCGCCGATGGGGTGACCCAGAGCGATGGCGCCGCCGTTGACGTTCAGCTTCTCTTCGGGGATCTGCAGTTCTCTGCCGACTGCGACAGACTGAGCGGCGAACGCTTCGTTGGCTTCGAACAGATCGATGTCGTCTACGGTCAGACCGGCCTTCTCCAGCGCCTTCTTGGAAGCGGGGATGGGGCCTACGCCCATGATGGAGGGATCTACGCCTGCGGAAGCATAGGAAACGATCTTGCACAGCGGGGTGATGCCCAGCTCTGCGGCCTTTTCTGCGCTCATGACGACCAGAGCAGCAGCGGAGTCGTTGATGCCGGAAGCGTTAGCTGCGGTAACCTTGCCGTCCTTCTTGAAGGCGGGCTTCAGCTTGGCCATCTTCTCGAGGGAAGCGCCGAACTTGGGGAATTCGTCGGTGTCGAACACGATGGGGTCGCCCTTCTTCTGGGGGATGACCACGGGAACGATCTCGTCCTTGAACTTGCCGGCCTTGATGGCAGCTTCTGCCTTCTGCTGGGACTTCAGAGCGAATTCGTCCAGTTCTTCTCTGGTGATGCCCCACTGATCGGCAACGTTCTCAGCGGTGACGCCCATGTGATACTGGTTGAAAGCATCCCACAGACCATCGTTTACCATAACGTCGACCATCTTGGCGTCAAACATTCTTGCACCCCAGCGTGCAGCGGGCATCGCATAGGGAGCCATGGACATGGATTCGGTACCGCCGGCTATGACGATGTCGGCATCGCCAGCCTTGATGATCTGAGCAGCCAGACCAACGCTGCGGAGACCGGAACCGCAGACCTTGTTGATGGTCATAGCGGGAGTCTCGATGGGGAGTCCTGCAGCCAGGGAGACCTGACGTGCGACGTTCTGACCCAGGCCAGCCTGCAGTACGCAGCCGAATACGAGCTCGTCGACCTGTTCGGGCTTGATGCCAGCTCTCTTAACAGCCTCTTCGACAGCAGTCTTACCAAGGGTGACGGCGGGGGTGTTCTTCAGGGTGCCGCCGAAGCTGCCGATGGGTGTTCTGGCTGCGCTGGCGATTACTACTTCTCTCATGTGTTTTATCCTCCTAGATATGTGAATAGTTCCGCATAATGCGGGTAAGTTATAACCAATTTAATATTGTATACCGAAAAGGTTCACTTTTCAAGGGATATGCCCCAGCTGCGCACCAGATCCAACATCTTCGCGTTCTCGTGCATCATCTGCACCGGTGTAATGGTGACCCAGCCTTCCTGCCAGGCCGTTACGTCCCAATCCGGGTCGGGATCTTCCCGGTAGGTGGGCTTGGAGACGTAGAGCCAGACTTCGCTGTCTCCCTCCTTGCGGACGAATTCGATGCCGTCGGTGTAGTCCCTCGGACCGATGGGGCAGACTTTGACCCCCTTGAGCTGCTCCGCCGGGATGTCCGGCACGTTGACCGAAATGATCGTATCTCTGGGAACGTTCCCCTTCGCCGCCTTTACGACCTGGGGAGTGAGGGACGGAAACGCCTCGAAATGCAGGGCTTCGTGGCTGCATAGGCTAAAGGCGATGGACGGCACGCCGAGGAAAAGGCCCTCCATGGCCGCGGAGATGGTGCCCGAATAGTGGATGTCCCGGCCCAGGTTGGAGCCGTGGTTGACCCCGGTGCAGACCATGTCGATGGGAATGCCCTTCGTGCGCAGGATCGAGATGCCGGTCTTGACGCAGTCCGCCGGCGTGCCGCTGCAGGCCCAGACGCCCTCGACACGGTCGAAGCCCTTGGTGCTGTACGGGGTCACCACCTGTTCCTCGTGCAGAAACAGCCCGTGACCCGCGCAGGAGCGCTCCTGCGACGGAGCAAACACGTATACGTTGACGTCTTCCATGGAAGCCAGCGCGTTTGCCAGGACCTTCAGTCCGTATTTGAAAACGCCGTCGTCGTTGCTGATGAGTATGTTCATAACCTTTTTCCCTTTACAAAGTATTTCGCAAATCATTGTATCATATTTTATAGTTGAACATATGTTCTTATTTCAAGTATAATAATACTGTCCGAGGGGTGACGCGAAGGAAGGGGCCCCGTAATATGCAGAACTTCGAATCCGTCATGGAAAAACTGAAGATCTTAAGCGATGCTGCGAAATACGACGTCTCCTGCAGCAGCTCCGGCCACGAGCGCCGCGGGCAGGACGGCCATCTGGGCAGCAGCGCCGCCATGGGCATCTGCCACACCTGGACGGCAGACGGCCGCTGCATCTCGCTGCTGAAGGTCCTGTACACCAATCGCTGCGTCTACGACTGCGCCTACTGCATCAACCGGCGGAGCAACGACGTGCTCCGGACCGCTTTTGCGCCCCGGGAGCTGGCAGATCTCACCATGGAATTCTATCGCCGCAACTTCATCGAAGGGCTGTTCTTAAGCTCCGCGGTGGACGGCAGTCCCGACCGCACCCTGGAGGAGATCTGCGAATGCCTGCGCATCCTGCGCGCCGACTACGGTTTCCTGGGCTACATCCATGCCAAACTCATCCCCGGCGCGAGCCCCGAGATGGTGCAGCGCATCGGCATGCTGGCAGACCGCGTGAGCATCAACATCGAACTGCCCTCCCGGGAGAGCCTGGCCGCCCTGGCGCCCCAGAAGACTGCGGCCGGCATCCTCAATCCCATGCGGCAGATCACGGATACTATGGAAGAACAGCGGTCCCTGGTCGGCGCCGGCAACAAGTATTCAAAATACCGCTACCGCCCGAAGCAGCTGCCGGAGAACGGCTTTGCCTTGCTGGGCGAAGAAACGCCCCGGGAAGGCCGCTACTCCACCGCGAAGATGGTGTTCCGGGGCGCTGGCAAAAACCTCACCGTGCGGCAGATCGATGCGAAGATGGCGGTCAAGGAGGACCGCTTTGCGCCGGCGGGTCAGACGACGCAGCTGATGGTGGGCGCCTCCGGCGAGAGTGACCGCCAGATCCTCGCCCTGTCCCACGCGCTGTACAAGAATTTCTTCCTAAAGCGGGTCTACTTCTCCGCCTATATCCCGCTGATGAGCTCTCCCCTGCTGCCGCAGGTCGGGTCGGCGGTTCCCCTCACCAGGGAGCACCGGCTGTACCAGGCGGACTGGCTGATGCGTTTCTACGGCTTCGACGCCTCCGAGATTTTGGACGGGCCCGAGGCAAATCTGGATCTGGAACTGGACCCGAAGATCGCCTGGGCGCTGCGCCACCCGGAGCATTTCCCCATGGAGATCAACCGGGCGAGCCCAGAGGAGATCCTGCGCATCCCCGGCATCGGCACCATATCCGCCGCCCGCATCGTCCGGCAGCGGCGCGTTGCTGCCCTCACCTACGACGACTTAACGCGCATGGGCGTCGCCCTCAAGCGCGCAAAATATTTCATCACCGTCGGCGGCCGCTACTACGGCGGAGGCGTGCAGCAGGAAGATCTGCGCGAGCACCTCATCCTGCAGTCCGGCGGGCAGCAGCTCGACCTGTTCGCCCAGACAGACGAGCGGTTCCTCGGCACGAAACTGCAGATAGAATAACCATGGAATACCTGTACGACGGCACATTCGACGGCCTGCTCACCTGCCTGTACGAGCACGTCTATACGGAAAAGGCGGACGATATCCGGGTCCTGGAAGAAAATGTCCAGCTGAGCCTGGGACGGCAGATGCAGGTGAAGACGGATCTCACAAAATCCGAGAAGGTCGCGAAAGCCATAGAAAAGAAAATAAGCCCCGCGGCGCTGCGCAGAGCCTACAGAGCGTACCTCACCGCGGAAAAGGGCAAGGAGATGGACGTGCTTCGCTACGTCTTTTTAGGGTTCAAGCTGGGCAGAGACGTTGACCGCCTCCACGGATCCGAGACCGTGCGCCGCATCGACGTGCTCAATCACAAAGTATCCTGGGAAGCCGACCGCATCCTGGGCATTTTGCGTTTCTCTGTCATCGAAGGCCTGGACGGAAAAGACGTGCTGTACGCTGCGATCCATCCGAACTGCGATCTCATCCAGAGCATCATGCCCCACTTCCTCAACCGGTTCCGGCAAGATCCCTTCATCATCCACGATGTGGGACGGGAAAAAGCGGGCTTCGCCAAAGACGATGAATGGGTCATGCGGCCTTTGCCCCGGGACTTCTCGCCCCAGTACACCGTCGACGAAGAGCAGTACCGGGAGCTCTGGCGGAACTATTTCCGCACCGCGGCCATCGACCAGCGCCGCAATCCGAAGCTGCAGAAGCAGTTTATTCCGACGCGCTACTGGCAGTATCTGACGGAGATGGGCTAGCGGTCCCCGCCACCTGGTACATCGTTTCGCTGTCGACCACCGCGGTGACCCGCAGAACCTCCCCGAAGATCTCCGCCAGCTGTTCCGCCGGCATCAGATGATGGGAGACCGCATGGGCCGAGCCGCTGTGGTGTTCCTCCAGTTTCTCCCGGGACATGCCGTGGGCGACCGTCAGCGTTCCGCCGGGCTTGAGAAGCGATGCCAGACGGCGGATGAGCCGCTCCGGATCCGGGAAGTGAGGAAACGCGTTATAGACTACGATGCAGTCGAACTGTTTCTCGAATTCCGTCGTCTCCACGTCGCCGCGAAGGACTTCTACGCCGTATTTTTCAAACTTCTCCCGGGCGATCGCCGCCATGTTCGGTGCGATATCGATGGCGGTCACCGAAGCGCCCCGCGCCAGATAATCCGGGATGAGCACTCCCGTGCCGCAGGCCACGTCCAGCACGTCTTTTCCTTCCGAAACGCCTGCGTTGTCCAGGATGCAGCGGATCACCTCTTCGCTGCGCACCATGCCTTCATCCCAGGAGGGGGCCAGGCGGTCGAAAAAATCGATCACTTCGCTCTTTCGGATCATACTTTGCACCTCCTGTAAAGCACCGCACAAATCAGAAGACTGCAGACGGGAACATAGCTGCCCAGAAAGCAGCCGATCGCAGAACCTATGCTTACCCGGCCCTCTTTGCGGCACCGCACGACGGCAGCGCAAAGACCGATGCCGGTCAGAAATACGGCCAGAAGACAGATCGGGATATAGAAGACCGAGATCGGGATGGTCATGATGGAAAAGGGAAAGATAAAACTTGCCTGAAAATACAGCAGGTAAGCCGGGATCTGCGCGCATTTCACCCGCAGCATCGGCTTCAGCATGTCCAGGGCAGAACTGCCCCGGCGCACGCAGACAACGATCCACAGGATGGAGCACAGAACGGCAGCCAGCGCGACGCAGCCCGAGGAAGCGAGCACCGGAGGCGCCGCGTTTTCGTAGAGGACGCCGAACACGCCCTTTCGCATCAGGCGGACGGCAACTAATACCCAATATGGAAATACCGCTGCGGGAAGCAGCCAGAGATCGCGAGGTTTCATGCCTTCAGTATAACATAAAAAACGGACGCATCGACCGGCGGTGCGTCCGTTTCACGTTCTGTTCTTTTCTATTCGAAGAAAGTCTGCGTATCGATCTTCTGATACCCGCCGAAGCTGGCCGGCATCGCCGCGATGGCATCCGCCAGAGGCAGCCCTAGGAAGGCTTCGGTCACCTCGTTGGTCTTCTCCGTCATGTCCACATCTGCAAACAGGTCGGGATAGACGGACTTTGCGATAAACCAGGTGTTGATGAGGGAGATCTCATAGTTGGTGTAATAAGCGTTATACGCCATCTCCAGATAGACCTCGCCGTTCTGCCATGCCTTGCATTCGTCGAACAGAGTGGGGTCTTCCTCGTACAGCGGCTTGATGTTCTTGACGGCCGCCGCATCCATGATCATGATGTCCACATCCGGTCCGATGGAGACGAATTTCTCCTCCTCGATGGGCATTACGCCCTGGCCTTCCATGTCTGCCAGCACGTTCTTCACGTTGGCGACGGCAAAGGAGATATACTTCGGGGCGGTCATCAGATGGTTCGTGGTGCCCCAGTTGCCCAGGCCGCAGACGTAGACGGAGGGTTTATCCGCATCCGCAATCCCTGCTGTTCTTTCCGCGATCTCCGCCTTCTGTGCTTCCACGAAGGAGACCAGCTCCTCCGCCCTTTCCTCTTCACCGAACACCGTGCCCAGCAGCCGCATGCTGGCTGCGAAGGATTCGTCGAACACCGCGCCGGGGCCCGCTTTCAGGGTGACCACAGGAACACCCAGCTGCTCGGCCAGCGCATCTTCCTTTTCCACGTCCTCGTACTCGGAAATGACGATATCCGGTTCACAGGCCAGGATCTTCTCCGCTTCCGCCGCCTGAGCGTTGGGGCCGCCTACGCCGCAGGAAGGCAGCGCCTCAAAGGCCTCTCCATGGGCCAGCACGTAGGGACGGGCCACGCCGTCGAACATCTTCGGCCGCTCCTCCAGGCTCAGATTGTCGATATCCTCCACGCCGCACAGCAGGGCCGTGTCGGCGATATAGCTGTACATGCGCAGCGCGCCGGCACCGATGCATACGACGCGGCTGTAGCTGCCAGGGACGATCTCCATTTCCCGGCCGATCAGGTCGGTGACCGTCACAACGTCTTCCGTGACCGGTACACCCGGATCCTCCCCCGGGTCTTCGGTCTGCGCTTCCTGCTGCGTGCAGGCAGCCGCCGCAAATATCATAGCCAGCGCCAGCAGCAGCGCCAGGATCTTCTTACTCTTCATAAAAACCTCCGTTGATAACGATTCTCTTGCCTTCTATTTCTGCAATACGGACGTCTGCTTCGAAGATATCCCGCAAAACAGCTTCCGTGATCTGCTCCGACCCGCCCGTGTAGCGGACCCTCCCTTCCTTCAGGAAGAAAAACCGGTCTCCCAGATCGATGGCTTGATTGATGTCGTGCAGCGAAGTGAGGACGCCGATCCCCTTCTCCTTCGCCAGCCGCCGCGCTTCCCGGACGATCAGCTGCTCGTTGGCGATGTCCAGATTGCCCGTCGGTTCGTCGAATATCAGGAGCTTCGGCTCCTGCGCCAGCGCTCTTGCGATGGCAATCTTCTGCCGCTCACCGCCGGAAAGCTCCGTAACACTGCGGGAAGCAAACGCCTCCAGCCCCATATCCGTCAGGATGCGCTCCACGGCGGAGATATCCTCTCTGCCGGCCTTCAGGCCGAAGTAGGACATGCGGCCCGCCAGTACCGAATCGAAGACGCTCAGGTCGCCGAACTGGATATCCTGCGGCACGTAGGCGACCAGGCGGGCCCGGTCTCTGCGGGTCATCGCAAGCAGGTCGGCTCCGTCGAACAGGATGCGTCCCCCGGACGGCCGCTCCACCCCCACGATGCTCTTGAGCAGCGTCGTCTTGCCCGCGCCGTTGCGGCCCATCAATACACCGATCTCGCCGTCGTTTAAGGTGAGGGATACGCCGTCCAGCACCACGGGAGCGCGCTTTCCGTAGCGGAAGGTCAGGTCTTGGATCTGCAGCATCAGCGGGTCCCCCCTTTCTTGGAGAAGAGGATCGCCAAGAAGAACGGCGCGCCGAGCAGCGACGTGATGGCGCCCACCGGCAGAGCCGAACCCTGTCCGATGCTGCGGGCGAAGGTGTCCGCCAGCAGAAGCAGGATGCTGCCCGTCAGGGCGGAGGCCGGAAGCGATACCCGGTGGTCCTGTCCCAGGAGGCGCTTGACGACGTGGGGGCAGATGATCCCCACAAAGCCGATCATGCCTAAAAACGACACGCACACCGCCGTGATGAGGGAGGCTGCCAGCATGGAGAAGAACCGCAGCCGTTCCACGGAAACGCCCATGCTCTTCGCCGCGGCATCTCCGGAAAGCAGGGCGTTCAGCCGCCAGCCCGCCAGCACGAAATACAGAAAGCCCGCCAGCACCACCGCCGCCATGATCACATCCGTGCGGTAGGTGGCCCGGCCCAGGTCGCCGAAGGTCCAGATGACCGCGGCGGAAAGGCCCACGTCCGTCGCGTAGAACTGCAGGATGGTGGTGGCCGCCGTCCAGATCGAGCCGATGGCGACGCCCGCCAGCACCACGACGCCCGGCGCAAAGCTGCGCAGCCGGCAGAGGCCCAGAATGGCCAGAATCGACAGGGCTGCGAAGAAAAAGGCCATCACGGAAGTGGCGTAGGGGTTTGCCCCTGCCGCAAAGTTGTCCACGTTGCGTCCCGTGTCCAGGAAGCCGCCGGCGAAGGCGATGATGGACAGGTTGGCGCCGAACACCGCCGCGTTGGAGACGCCTAAGGTGGACGGCGACGCCATGGGGTTGTTCAGGTTCGTCTGCATCACGAGACCGGAGACGGAAAGGCCCGCACCGGCGATGCAGGCCGCCAGCACCCGGGGAATGCGGATGTTCCACAGGATGCGGATCTGCGCGGAACTGCCCCGCCGCAGCAGGGCGTTCAGGCTTTCGGCTGCGCTCATGCGGGAGGGGCCGGCGAACAGGCACGCAAAGGCCAGCAGCAGCGCGAGGGCTGCCAGGGTCACCAGGACCCGCCGGTTCCTTTTTCGGTTTTTCTGCAGCGCATCCGCCACCGGAACTCCTTTCCCGGGAAACAAAAAGCCGCGAAGGCATGCCAAATAAACTTGAGCAGCCTTCGTGGCCTGATTTTTTCGCTCCGTTACCTTCGTGGTAACGTTGTAATTATACAGGATTTTCGGTAAAATTCAAGTAACCGCAGTACAAGAAAGGACAGAACGTCATGAAAGTAGTCGTCATCGACGGCCAGGGCGGCAAGATGGGCCGCGCGCTGGTCGAATCCATCCGCAAGCAGAACATCCCCTGCGATCTCGTTGCCATCGGCACGAATTCCATGGCGACGGAAGCCATGCTCAAGGGCGGGGCGCCCGCCGCCGCCACCGGGGAGAATCCCGTCGTCGTCAACGCGAAGGACGCCGACGTGATCGCGGGACCCATGGGCATCATCGCAGCCAACGCGCTTTTAGGCGAGGTGACCCCGGCCATGGCGCTGGCCGTCTCCGAGAGCAGCGCCCTGAAGGTGCTCATCCCGGTCAACCGCTGCGGCATCTTCGCCGCCGGCACCGAGGACAAGACGCCGGCCCAGTATATCGAATCCGCCGTCCGCAGGATCGCGGAGGCCTGCAACGCCTGATCTCCTTGGCCTTCTAAGGCCCTTTTCCGGCGCTCTGCGCCGTTTTTTTATTGCTGCCGGGAACTTATTCGATCCCCAGGCATTCGCCCAGCACTTCGCCGATGGGGTCGTGGATGACGAGGTCGGCCCGGTCGTCCGCGGCGGTCTCGGATTTGTTGAGGATCACCAGTTTGTCGCCCTTGAAATAGTGCACGAAGCCCGCCGCCGGGTACACCACCAGAGACGTGCCGCCGATGATGAGTACGTCCGCCTTGGAAATGGCGTTTACGGCGCCGCGGATGCAGTCCTCGTCCAGCATCTCGCCGTAGAGCACCACGTCGGGCTTGATCGTGCCGCCGCAGCTGCACTTGGGCACGCCGTTTTCGCAGTTCGCCTCGTCCAGGATATAATCCAGGCCGTACTTTTTGCGGCAGCGCAGGCAGGTGTTGCGGTGCACGCTTCCGTGGAGCTCGTAGACCTTTTTGTTGCCGGCCAGCTGATGCAGGCCGTCGATGTTCTGGGTGACCACGCCGATCAGCTTGCCCTGCTCTTCCAGCTTGGCCAGGGCCTTATGGGCCCGGTTGGGCTTGGCCCAGGTGGCGATGAGGTTCTTCTTGTAATAGTCGAAGAAGGTGACGGGATCGCTGTCGAAGAAATCGATGGACAGCATCTCCTCGGGGCTTCTGCCGTAGTTGTGCTGCGCGTGGTACAGGCCGTTCTCGCTGCGGAAATCCGGCACGCCGCTTTCAGTGGATACGCCGGCACCGCCGAAAAACACGATGCGCTGCGCTTTGTCCAGTATTTCTTTCAGTTCTTCGTACATGGGTGCTCCTTTCATAATTACTTCCAGATCTATAAGGGGCGAGGCAAGTCGGCCTCGAACACGCTCCCGCTAACGGGGGTACCCCCACGCAGCGGTGCCTCGCCGGAGCCTGTAGTCTCCGGCTCGTGCTAAGCTCTGGCTTCGCCTTTGGCTTGCCAATCGCTAAGCACCGGCGGCCCCCGATTGTCCTCGACCGCCTTACCTCCGCCCCTTAGACTGATAATTGCACTTGCTTAATCAGAAAGTGGAATACGATGGGTTTTGTGCATATTCCGATGCACTCTGAAGGAATATGTCAAAACCCTCATGCACCAGCCTTTCCTGCAAAGCAAAAGCGGCCTCGAAAGGCCGCTTTTCCCGGATGTGTGTATCTTTATTGTATAGAAGGAAAACTATCGGGAGGCTCGCCTCCCACTCTTTGCTGCTTGCTACACCTAAAGAATACGGGCCTTTTGTGTGTTTCCTGTGAAGCCCCTGTGAGATTTGTCTTCACTTTATCCTGTTTTCGGACTTTTTTCGCGAAAAACCCTTAATCCAGGATGTTTTTCCGGTAAGTGGCATACAGCTTTTCCAGCTTCTCGATGCTGGCCTGCGCCGCCAGCTGCATGTCGGAGGCGGTGTTGTAATCGCCGGCATCCAGCGCATCTTCCAGCCGGGACAGGAAGCACTTGTGATGCAGGCCGTCCTGGATGAGGTCTTTGCGGAGCTGGCAGATCTCGGTCCAGCGCTGCTCATCCAGCTGCTTGCAGTTGTTGCTGTCGTGCACCTTCTTCAGCTCGTGCACCCGCTCCGCCCACTGCGGCACCAGACGGTCGCGAAGCGACAGGGCCCACTGCTCCACGACGGAAGCCTCGAAGGATTCCAGATCGATCGGCGCAAACGCGTTGCCGCGCAGCAGCACCTTGTACTTCTCCGGATATTCCTTGAAGGAGCACAGGTTCTCCCAGACGGTGCCCGGGCACTTGCCGAACAGCTTGATCCGCTCTTCCTGCGTATAGTCCTCAAAGATGTTGTTCTCCGCCCGGTACACGCGGTCCTTTTCCAGATAGAAGTCCTCCTCGCCGTACTGCTTGGAGATGGACGCGCAGAGTTCCTCCGGCGTCTTCTTCGCCTTCAGCACCGCCTCCACGCCGTCCAGCATGGCGAGATATCCGGCCGCCAGCACCAGGTAGATGTTGCTCTTGGGGTTGGGGGCGCGCATCTCGAAGCGGGTCGCCAGCGGGCTGTTGATGTCGCGGATGAGCCCCAGCAGCACCGTGCGGTTCCGGGAAGGCTTTTCCACGCTGTGACCCAGAGCAGTACAGATGGAGACCGGCGCCTCGAAACCGGGCTTTAATCTCTGGAACGCATTGTTGCGGCAGTTGGCGATGGGCGAGATGACCTCATAATTCTTCAGGATACCCATCAGCGCGCCGTAACCCAGGGGGCTGAGGTAGTCCTTGGAGGGGTCAAGCGCCGTAAACAGATTGACGATGCGGCCGTCCTTCAGTTTCGCCGCCACGCCGAAATGGGTATGCTTGCCGGATCCCGCGACGCCTTCCACCGGCTTGGACATAAAGGTAACGTCCAAGCCGTTGCGGCGGAACTCATCTTTGATCATGTAGCGGACGAAATAGTCGTTGTCCGCCGCCTGCAGCGCTGTGGAGTACTTAAAGTCGATCTCCAGCTGCTCCATAATGTGCTCGTAGCCGCCCTTATGCAGCTCCGGCTTGACGCCGCCCACTTCCTTGTGGCCCATCTCGATGTCCAGGCCGTAGTGGTCGAGCAGAAGCAGAGCCTTCTCCATGGCAGTCCGCACCGGACCGATGGTGCGTTTCCAGTACTGCTCCTTCAGCTCCTGGGACACCTGCAGGCGGTCTCTGTCCGCCACGTCGTGGGGCGTCTTTACGTAGAATTCGATCTCCGTCGCGGAAGTCAGAGAGAGATCCTCGATCTCGTCCACACTGTCGAAGGGCAGATACTCGAAAACATACGGATTTTCTTCCAGCATGCGCAGCAGTTCTTTTTTAAAGACATCCACCGCGTCGCGCAGGATGACCCGGGAACCCACGTCCCGGGAGTTGTTGTGCTTAAGGAAAGCGGGAATGCGGAGGCTACCCACGGGAAGCCCGGTCTCGTCGTCGATGTGGTTGAAATTATAATCCACGTACCAGTTGACGTCCCGGTCGGGGATGAGGTCGACCTTGGCGTCGGAGATGTCCGCGATCTTGGGCAGCAGTACGGAAGAGCCGTCGGTCTGCTGACCCTCGGACAGGAACTTATCCACATCCTTGAGCATGATGCGGATGGGGATCTTTTCGTCGGTATCGTTGCCGAAGATGTCCGCGGCTGCCAGGCTCACGAAGCGGATCTCGGGGTGTTCGGAAAGCAGCGCTCTTACAGCCTCTGCGTCGTGTTTATCTTTCGGGATGGTAAAAAGCATTTTGTCGAGCATAACTAGTTGTCCTCACTGGTGTCCAGGTCCTGGACCGGCTCCTGCGGTTCTTCGGACATGCCGCCGGCCAGATCCAGGTAATCCTTCATTTGCTGCAGATATTCCATTGCCTTTTCGTAGGCTTCTCCTGCCAGCTCCAGATAGTCAGGAGCGGCCTCTTCGCCCGGGTCAGCTGTGTCGCTGCCGGGCTCCGTCTGCGGCGGTTTCGAAGGATCGACCTCGCCCTTGTCGATGGCCTCCGCCATCAGGCGGCCTTCCTCGATCGGGTAGGCGGTCGTAAGGGGACTGCCCGCGCCGGCGCCGAACAGGCTGTCCAGACATTCTGCCAGCGTGGGTTCGTAGGCGACTTTATCGCCGTAGTACATGATGACCCGCTTCACCTCCGGCAGGCTTCCGCTGGAAGCTTCCAGATAGATGGGTTCTGCGTAGAGGAGCGCCCCTTCCACGGGCAGCACGTACAGGTTGCCCCGGCTGTAGGTGGAGCCGGAGTTGTTCCACAGGGAGAACTCCTTGGAGATCTCCGCATCCTGATTGATCTGCGCCTCGATCTGTGCCGGACCGTAGATGATGCGGTCCTTGGGCAGCCGGTACAGGATGATCTCGCCGTAATTCGTTCCGTCGGAACGGGCGGTGAGGATACCGGTCATGTTGCTCTTGCCGCTGGGGGTGTACGGGATGGAGCTTACGAATTCCACGTCATCTTCCCCGGGCAGCTTCATGATGAAGTAGTTGGGGCTCATCTCCACCTCGGTCTGGCCGTAGCTTTCCCGAGCGATGTCCCACAGGTCTTCGTTCTGGTAGAAGACCGCCACATCCGTCATATGGTACTTCTGGAAGACGTCCGCCTGGATCTGGAACATGGCGTTGGGGTACTGGACATGCTCCTTGAGCGCATCCGGCATTGCCTCGAAGCTCTGGAACAGCTTCGGATAGATCTTCTGCAGGGTCATCACCACGGGATCGCTTCCGTCGCAAATGTAGAAGTCCGTGTCGCCGTTGTAGGCGTCCACCACGATCTTAACGGAGTTGCGGATGTAATTCATCTGGGAGCCCTGCTGATACGGCTCGGAGTACGGATAGTATTCGCTGCCGGTGTAGGCGTTGATCATCCAGTAGACCTTGCCGTCTGCGACGACCACGTAGGGATCGTCGTCCACCATCAGGAAGGGCGCGATCTTGTTGACCCGCTCATTGATGTTACGGTAGATGAGGATCTTCGAATCGCTGTTGATATTCGTGGAGACCAGCATCTTCAGGGAACGCTCCCGGATGGCGAACAGGATGCGGTTGAAGAGGTTCAGACGGATGCCGCCGGTCCCTTCGTATTCGCAATACACGTTGGATTCGCCGCTGGGATAGTCGAACTCCGTTTCGGAGGTGTTCGTAATGACGTAGTCGTTGGTGGATTCGCCGAAATAGATCTCGGGCCGGTCGATCTGGATCTCCGGAACTTCGGACACCGGCGGAATGCTGTCGATGAGCATGTCCGGCTGGCCGGAGGCGGTCACCCGGTCTACCCGAGACAGAGTAATGCCGTAGCCGTGGGTGTACTTCAGATGGCGGATGAGCCACTGGTCCTCGATCCGCGCCTGGTTGATCTCTCTGGCGGACAGGAAGACCTGGGTGTACTCGCCGTTCACGTTGTAGCGGTCCACGTCCACGTCGTTGAATTCGTAATAGGTACGGATGGACTGGGTCTGGTTATAGAACTGCTGGGCGGGCTCGAAGTCGTTGATCCGGATGTTGGAGAACGTTCCCATGTTCAGCAGCACGTCCTTCATGGTCAGGTTGCTCTGGGGCACGAAATCCCGCACCTCGATGTCCTGCAGGTCGTAGGCCATGCGGGTGTAATCGATGTTGTTCTGCAGATAGGTGCGCTCCTTGTTGATCTCGTCCGGCGCGACGATCAGGTTCTGCACGGCGGTGCCGGCCAGGGTGCCTGCGCCGAACACGACAGCCATCAGGATGGGGGCAGCCACGCCGAGCTTGATGCTGCGCTTCTTCAGGGCGACCACGAACAGCACGGCGGAGACCAGCGAAAGGATCATGCAGGCCCGGTAGACATTCAGGGTCACGTTGATGTCAGTATAGCCGGCGCCGTAGGCCACGCCGGTGCCGGAATACAGCAGGTCGTAGCGGGCCAGGGCAAAGCGGGCGGCCAGCAGCAGGAAGCCGATGACCCCCAGAATAGCGATCTGGGTGCCCGCGACCCGCAGGATGGCGTGTCCGGTCTGCTTCAGATCCTTGCCTTCTTTGGGCTTTTTCGGTTCGCTTCCGGCGGGGCCGTGCTTCGTAAAGAGATCGATGATCTTTCTGGCGGGGTCATCCCGGGCAGGCTCTTCCTCACCGGGGATGTCGTATTCGTAGGTGTCCGCCTCGCTGTCCGAGGCGCTTCCATCCGGTTCCACCAGGTTGATGAGCAGCACGTAGTAGATGACCGTCGCCAGGAGCAGAGAGCCCACGATGCTGAGGGCGGAGGCGCTGAGGGCCTCCAGGAACTCCAGTTTGAACACGTAAAAACCGACGTCATTGCCGAACAGCGGGTCGGTGACGTTGAATTCCGTAGCGTTGAGGAACTGCAGGATCTGCCACCAGAGGCGGGAGATGATGCCTGCGGAGGAAATGATGCTGAAGAGGACGCTCAGCAGGATGCCGGCTTTGCGCAGCTTTTTCGCTTCGGCGTCCTCCAGCTTGTAGCCGCCCTTGCTTAAGAATGCCTTCTTCAGGGCGGAGAGGAAGGCCCACATGAGGAGTGCGACGACGATCACGGTGGGAATACCCAGTTTGATCTTCGTCCAGAGTTCCGTAAAGAATACCGACACGTAGCCGGTCTCCCGGAACCACATCAGGTCCGTCAGAAAGCCCGTCAGGGCATAGATGAGCGCGGCCAGCAGCACCAGCACGCCGATCGCGATGCGTATCTTCGCGCCTGCTCTGCGTTTCTCCTTTTCCATGCGGCCCCCTTTCTATTCTTAGTTCGTAATGTTGTAGTAATCCTTGATCTTCAGTTCTTCGCCCACCGGCACCAGTTCGTAGACCATGTAGCCGGAGGACTGGGCGGTCGCTTCGTCCTGGGTCACCTCGATGGTCTCCCCGGCGAAGACGAAGTACGATTCTTCGGTCTTGCGGATCTCGCCGATCTCCAGCTTCTTGAAGACCTCCGTGATCTGACCGATCTTGTCGAAGGTCACAGCGCTGCGGTAAGCGGTGCCGTCGGCCTTCAGGTAGTTGAGGCAGTCCTGGCTCGTTCCGTTGATGAAGTCGATCCAGGCGCTGTTGTATCCGATGAGAGTCTTGCAGACCGCGGTCTTCTCCGCCGTATCCGTTACGAGCTGGGATGCGGCAAGACCGGGCACGTCGTAGCTGCGCTGGGAATCGTAGCCGATGGCCAGGTTCTCCACGACCTCTTCGATGTTCTTGTTGTTCTCTGCGATCAGGTCGGACAGAACGAAGGAAGCTGCTTCTTCTCCGGGCTGTTCCGCTTCCGGAACGGTCTCTGCCGGCTCGTCTTTCTGGAACTTCGCCTTGATCTGGTCGAAGCCGCTCTGCACGAACTGGATGACGTTCTGCTCGATGCCCGTGGTGATGATAGATGCGGGGGAATCCGGCGCATAGTGGCGCAGCGCGATGGTGCCGCCTTCTGCGGCAGCGCCTACGATGACCAGCGCCAGCAGGAACTTCAGGAACCAGTGGCTGTGTTCCCGCTCTTCCTTCTTCTTCGTCTCCTCTTCCACGTCGTCCAGGATCTCTCCCAGCACTTCCGTCTTATCCCGTTCGGGCTCGGCAGCCTTTACGGGGATCTCTTTCGTATCTTCCTTGGGCTCTTCCGCCGGCGTCTCTTCCGGCGTTTCGGCCGGTTCTTCCGGGGCGGATTCGCTCTGGCGGGTGACCACTTCATCCAGCACGTCCAGACCCAGTTCCTTCTCCTGGGCTTCCTGGGCGGCCTTCATCTCGGCCTTGGCCCGTTCGATGGCTGCGGCGCGCTCCGCGGCTTCCCGTTCCGCTGCCAGTCTCGCTTCTTCCGCCTTTTCGGCTGCGATCTGCTCCGGCGTCTTTTCGGCGGGTTTCTCCCGGGTCACCGGGGATTCGATGCGGGCTTCCTTCTCCAGCTGGGCCTTGAACTCCGCGTCTTTGACCGCCTTCATCTCGGCCGTCATGGTGCGGAGGCTGGCGAAATAGGCTTCTCTCGCCTTCGCCATGGCTTCCATGCGCTTTCTGTGCTCGCTCTTCGCGGCCTCTTCCGGCGTCTGGGGAACCGGTTCGGGTTCGGATGCCGGCTCTTCCGCGGGCTTTACGGCAGGCGCTTCGCCGATGGGATGGGTGTCGCCGGCCTTGGTGGGCAGCGGATCGATCAGCTCTTCCGCGGACAGGGCTGCGCCCTTGATGCGGTCGCGGTTGATCGCCAGGGTCTCGTCCCCTTCTGCGTCCCGGGTGCTCTCCATCAGCATCTTCTCGAATTCGCTCAGATCGGTGCTGATGTCGTTGTTATGGAAGAAGTCCTGCGCCGGAGTGGGCTGGAACGTGTCCTTGCGGTAGATGGACGTGCGGCTCAGATCTTCGGGCTCGCCGCCGTGGAGGTTTCTCAGGCGTTCGTACTCCTGGTTGAGCAGCTGCTGGAACTCTTCGTTTTTCTTGTTGAACGTAAAGAACCGCTCCGGAATGCGTCCGTTCTCGTCGGTCTCCGGTTCCATTTCCGCGAAGATCGAAGTTTCCATGGGCGCTTCGTATTTGGGCAGCTCTTCTGCAGGCTTGTCCGCCGTCGCGACGATATTTTCCTCCAGGATGCGTTCCTTCGGCTCTTCCTTCGGTTCCGGTTTCGGTTCTTCCTTCGGCGGTTCCGCGGATGCGGGCGCAGTCTGCGGAGCCGGGGCTGGAACGGGTTCCGGTTCTACGGCAGGCTCGGGCTGCGGCGTCTGCACGGGAGCTGGCGCGGGTGCCGGGGCCGGCTGGACCGGCTGAGCCGGGACAGGAGCAGGCGCAGGTGCGGGCTGCGGCGTATAGGTCGGGCTCACCGCCTGGTAGACAGGCACCACCGGAGGCTGCGGCTGGATATATACGGGCTGGGCCGGCTGAGTGACGTACACCTGCTGGCCGGGCTGCGGCTGGGGCGGGATCGTCCATGCCGTCTGAGGCTGAGTATATTGGGCCTGACTGTACTGCGCGCCGTACTGCTGCGTAAAGCTGCTGGGCGCGTAGGCCGGGGAGATCGGCGGGATCTGAACCTGGGGCTGGGGCGGCGTCTGCACGCCGTAAGGCGTCCAGGTGGGTTCGGGCTGCATCGGCGGCAT
>JAGAHX010000002.1 GCA_017626845.1 Bacillota bacterium | reverse complement strand
CAAAACAGCCCCCGAGAAGGGGGCTGCCAGTAATAAAACTGTGGTTGTTAGGTTATTCGATGCCCCTTGAGGGGCTACCACAAGAGATAGCCCCTTGCAGGGGCTGTCCAAACCACGCGTTCAACGCGTGGTTATGATTATTTTGACGGAGGAATAACGGCGTATTAAAATGGAATCGGTATTTTGTAAAGGAAAGGAGCGGTCCGCATGATCGAAACCATTATCCTTGCGGGAGGCAGGGCGGAACGTTTCGGCAGCAATAAGTTACTGGCAGCCCTGAACGGCAGACCTATGGTGCTGCATACGGCGCTGCGCCTGCAGTGGGACCGGCGGTTCCGTGTTACGGTGGTCACCTGTCACGATGCCGTGCGAAAGCTCTGCAAAGAGAACGGCATCGCATGCATCTATTCCGAAGAGTGCTTGAAAGGCCTGTCCGGCTCCATCCGGGCCGGCGTGCGGGAACTGGCGGAAAAGGGTGCGGAAGAGGTCTGCTTCTGCGCCGGCGACCAGCCGTTCCTGACGGCAGACACCCTGGCGGCCTTCCACAAAGCCTGGCAGGCGTCGGGCAAGCCCATGGGCAGCTGCCTGGCCGGGGATGACCCCACCAATCCAGCCATTTTCTCCAAAGACTGTTATCCTGCGCTTTTGTCCCTGGAAGGGGATGCCGGCGGAAGACGCATCCTTTCGGCCCGTCCGGAAGACTGCTTCTTCTGGCCTCTGCCCGATCCGGACGAAGCGCGGGACATCGATACCCCTGAACAATTTTTAAAGGAGCAGCCAGTATGAACGTAACCATCATCGATGCAAAGGACAACGTCGCCGTTGCCATCGAGCCCATCGCCAAAGGCGACAGACTCGAAGCCCGGGGAACCGATCTCGGGGTCACGGCGAAAAGCGATGTAACCATCTACCATAAGGTCGCCATCCGGGACATTCCCAAGGGGCAGCCGGTCGTAAAATACGGCGAACACATCGGTCTGGCGGCGGAAGATATCCCCGCGGGCACCCACGTGCACACGCATAACGTAGAGAACCACAGAGAAGCGCTATAGGAGGACGGCATGGAATTTTACGGATATCAAAGACCCGACGGCAGAGTCGGCATCAGAAACAAGATCCTCATCCTGCCCGCATCCGTATGCGCGTCGGATACGGCGCGGATCGTGGCGAATCAGGTGGAAAGTGCCGTTACGTTCAACAACCAGAACGGCTGCTCCCAGGTCGGATCGGACCAGCAGCTCACCATGGACGTTATGGCGGGCTACGCGGCTAACCCCAACGTGTACGGAACGGTGGTCATTTCCCTGGGCTGTGAGAACTGCCAGATGGATCTGGTAGTGGATGCGATCCAAGAACGGACGAACAAACCCCTGGCGCAATTCATCATCCAGGAGTGCGGCGGCACCATCAAGACCGTCGAACTGGCGGTGCGGGCTGCGAAGGAGATGGCGGCGGAGGCTTCGATGCTGCAGAAAGAAGTGTTCCCCATGAGCGAGCTCATCGTGGGTACCGAATGCGGCGGCAGTGACCCCACCAGCGGCCTGGCAGCCAACCCCCTTATCGGCGAGATGAGCGACCGGATGGTGGCGCTGGGCGGCACGTCCATCCTGTCGGAGACTACGGAATTCATCGGCGCGGAGCATATTCTTGCGAAGCGCGGCGCTACACCGGAAATTTCGCAGCAGATCTACGACATCGTGCACCGTTACGAGAAGGCGCTGCAGCTGGTAGGAGAAGAAGTCCGGGCGGGCAACCCGTCTCCCGGCAACAAGGCCGGCGGGCTTACGACCCTGGAGGAAAAGTCTCTGGGCTGCATCCATAAGGGCGGCCACACGGCGGTGAACGCGGTGTACGATTACGCGAAGCAGGTGGAGGCGAAGAAGGGCCTGGTCATCATGGACACGCCGGGCAACGATCCGTCCTCCGTTGCAGGCATGGTAGCCGGCGGCGCCCAGGTCGTGGTGTTCTCCACGGGCCGGGGCACGCCGACGGGCAACCCCATCGCGCCGGTCATCAAGATCACGGGAAACAAACTGACTTTCGCGAAGATGAGCGACAATATCGATATCGATGCGAGCCCGGTCATCTACGGACCCCAGACCCTGGAGGAGATGGGAGACGTGCTGATGCAGGAGCTGCAGGACGTGGCAAACGGAAAACTGACGAAGGCGGAAGCTCTCGGATTTACGGAAATGGCGATCGCCAGGGTGTGCAACTATGTATAAGGCGCAGTATTTCTGCCCCATCATTACATGCTTTGACGAAGAGAGAAACATCGATGAGGCGGCCCAGAAGAGCGTATACGAATACGTGATGGCCGGAGGGATCCGGGGCTTCATCGTCATGGGCAGCATCGGCGAGTTTTTCGCACTTTCCATGCCCCAGAGAAAGCAGATGGCGGACATCGCGGTGGAAACGTGCAAAGGGCGGGCGAAGACCATCATCGGCTGCGGATCCACGCGCCTCGAGGATACGGTGGAGCTGGCGAACTACGCGCTGGACAAAGGTGCGGACGCGGTGATCATCGTGCCGCCGTATTACTTTGCCCTTACGGAACCGGAACTGGAACGCTGGTACGATCTGTGCGCAGAGCGCATCCACGGCGACATCTTCCTGTATAACTTTCCCGGTGCCACGGGCTCGGAAATTTCGCCGGCCCTGCTGGTGCGCCTGCTGAAAAAGCATAAAAATATCGCAGGCCTGAAGGATACCGTTCCCGGGTTCCCCCATACCCGCGCTCTCCTGGACGCTGTAAGGCCGGAGTTCGCCGATTTCTGCGTCCTTCAGGGCTACGACGATAACTTCTTCCGCAACATGCTTTCGGGCGGCAATGGAGCGATCTCGGGCCTTACAAACCTGTATCCCGAATTGTTCGCAGACGCCTGCCGCGCGGTGGATGAAGGCGATCTGGCGGAGGTCGCGAGACTGCAGCAGAAGATCAACAAGCTCTTTACGTTCTATTCGATCATGGACCCGTTCCATCCCTTGATGAAGCGGGCCATGATGCTTAAAGGTCTTCCGATCCAGCCCTACTGCGCAGAGCCCATGCCGGCCGCGACGGAAGAATCGGTGGCAAAAGCTGCGGCGCTGATGGCGGAAGTGGACGCGATGTAGCCTATTCAGCGTATTCCTTCGCCTGCTCCACGTAATGTTTTGCGGAGGACAGGTTGGATGCGATCTCGACGGGCGAGAGTTTCCGGACGGCTTTGGCCGGGCTTCCCATGATCAGGTTGCCGTCGCCGAATTCCTTGCCGCCCGTTACCAGGGAGCCTGCGCCGACGATGCAGTTCTTCCCGATCTTCGCGCCGTTGAGCACGATGGCTCCCATGCCGACGAGGCTGCCGTCGCCTACGGTGCATCCGTGCAGGATGGCGCCGTGGCCCACGGTCACCTTATTCCCCACGGTGAGGGGATAGCCGGGATCCGCGTGCAGAATGCAGCCGTCCTGGATGTTGCTGCGTTCCCCGATCTCGATGTGGGGGCCGTCTCCCCGGATGACCGCGCCGAACCAGACGGAACTGTCCTGCTGCAGGGTCACATCCCCGGCAACGACCGCATTCTCCGCTACGAACGCCGCTTTTTCAAGATCCGGCGTCTTGCCGTTATATTCTAAGATCATATATGCCTCCTTGTGCCGTTTTATCCATGCTATAATAATACCACGAGAAAATTTTTTTTGGAGGTCACCCATGAGCAGTGAGTACAGAAGAACGCGGGCGGACGAAAGGGAAGCCCGGACCGGCATGCGCCAGAGCCGCGGCGCGATGATCGCGAAGATCGCATTCGGGTTGATGTTCATCGGGATCTGTTTCGACGATTCGGGAGAACAATTGTCGTTCGGCGGCATGGTCGTCGGATTCTGCCTCGGCGGAGCGCTTCTCGCCTGGGGCCTGCTGCCTTACCTGGAGGCCCGCAGAAAGAGAAAGGCAAGGGAGGCAGCGGAAGAAGCCGCCCGTACAGCCCAGATCCTGAATGCACCGCTGCGAAAATTCAGCGATAACGGCGGGGTGAGCGACGAGAAAGTGGAGCAGTTGGCGCAGAAGTACGGCAGCATCCCGAAAGAAGTCAACAGAACGGCTCCGAAAGCGGATAAAACGGCAACTTCCGGAAACGGTGCGCCTAAGTCCGGCATCGACTGGAACCGGGACGGAAAGCTGGATTGGAAAGACAGCGCCCTGGAACAGGAGATCCTGCGCCAGGAAGCGGTAAAGCGGGGCGTTGACCCGCAATAAAATTTAAACTGGCAAGCTCCTCTTCGCTCTGTTATAATATCAGGGCAAATCTTACCCCTTGGAGGACGATCCATGAAAAAACGGTTGTGCCTGCTCCTGGCACTTCTTCTGGTTCTGGCGATGGCCGGATGTAAAGCAAACGAAGCGCAGGAACAGCCCGAACCCATTGAAAATAACGAGCTGCCTGCCGCAGTCGCGGAGGTGGCGAAACCTGCCGGAGAATATCTGGATATCCCGGCGAAACCCGACCCGAACGATACCTTCGCGGCGACGTACCTCATTACGAGGATCGAAACGGTGAGCGGCGACGGCTCTGCAGACGAAGCGACGATGCAGGCGATCCGCGACCGGGGGTTCCGGACGGTCATCGTGCTGGAGGAAGACGGCAACGGCGTTATGGACCTGCGGGGAGAACTCACCCGGTTCACCTACGACGACGAGAGCGGCATCATTACGATGAACGATCAGACATCGCAGATGACGCTTCTTTCGGACGGATCTCTGGTCATCGTAGATCCGGCCGGGACCATGTATCTGGAATTGATGCCCTAAGGCAGAGACGATAGACGATTCAGGAGGAGAATATGAAGAAATTTGTAAGCATCGCACTGGCGCTGATCCTGATCTTTGCGCTGGCTGCCTGTGCGAAGGAGGAAGCCGCGGAACCGGTCGATTACACCGGCACCTACGACATCGTCAAGATCGACGCCGGCGAAGCTTCTGCCGACGAAGAGGCAATGCAGCAGCTGAAAGATCTCGGATACGAAGCCATCCTGAGCTTTGCGGCGGACGGCACCGGCCTGATGAGCATCGCGGGCGAAGAAAACGACTTCACCTACGACGCGGAAGCGGGTACCATCAACATGAACGGTGCGGATTCCAAAATGGAATTCAACGAAGCCGGACAGCTGCTGATCTCCGATGGCGGCGGTACGATGTATCTGGAAAAGAGAACGGAAGAATAACGGAAAAGCAAACGAAAGACCGCGGCTGAAAAACCGCGGTCTTTTTTATGTTGTTAGGCGTCTTAGGCGTCGGCGCGGGAATAGTGATTCTTCATCTCCAGGC
This sequence comes from Bacillota bacterium, assembly GCA_017626845.1. GTDB lineage: Bacteria > Bacillota > Clostridia > Peptostreptococcales > Anaerovoracaceae > RUG11894. Next base: position 37,861 of record JAGAHX010000002.1, on the reverse strand, counting down.
TGCGCTCCCGCAGGACCTTATCCAGAAGGTCGTCGGTCTTCTCGCGGACCATGGCGGCGATCTGCTCGTTGGCTTCTTCCTGCATCTTTATGGCAGCGGCATTTGTCTTGCGCCTTAAGCTTTCGAATTTCTTATCGGTCTCCTTGATGATGCGCCAGCCCTCGGACTGCACCGCCAGCTGGTAGCGCTCCAGATGCGCTTTGCACTTGGCGTAGCTGGCATCCGCCATGGCGGCGATGATGCGGTTCGTCCAGTAGAAGCTGTCGGTGGTCACCTGGCTGTCTGCCGTGGCAAAGTAAACCGGCGCCTTGTCCACGTTGGCGTAAAGCGGAACGAAGGCGTTGAACACGTTGGAGCCGAAGGCCACCCATTCCAGGATGCGGATGGCTTCGTGGCGGTCCGGACGGATCTGGGTGAGCGAAAGGAAATTATTCCGGTTGACCCCGATGGGCCGCAGTTCCCCCTTGTGGAGCGGTTCGCTGCTGGATGCGTAGGGATCGTACATGGTGCCCTGGTAGTGGGAGGACAGAACGTACTTTACGTCTTCCACGGTGATCTTGCGCTCCGGCGCCATGCAGAAGGGGATGTTGTCGGAGAAGGGCATAAAGTCCGCGTCCGGACCGTCCCAGAAATAGGTGTTCTTGTTGAAATAGCGTTCGATGTACCAGGCGCGGGGCGTGTTATAGACATGGTCCGCATCGCTGTGACTGCCGAAAGCCGTGCGGGCGTCGAAGGGCATGCCATCGAAACTGAGGTCCAGGTGGTTTTCTGCAATAAACTCCCGGATATCTGCGCTGGCCATGTGCTCCTTTTGTTCTCCGAGCGCATCGTCCAGGTCGAATTCATCCAGATTGAAGTAGTTGGGCGCCACCGCATAACAGTCGTCGGGCACCCGGCGGGCGATCCAGTGATGGCCGCCGATGGTCTCCATCCACCATACTTCTTCGATGTCGGAGAAGGCGATGCCGTTCATCTCGTAGGTGCCGTAGGTCTCCAGCAGCATCCCCAGCCGCTTTACGCCTTCCCGGGCGCTGCGGATATAGGGCAGAGTGATCGTTACGATATCCTCTTCGCCGATGCCTTCCTTTACCATCGGGTCGCCGGAGAGCACCCGCTCGTTGGAGGTGAGGGTCTCTGTGGCGGTCATCGAAACGCCTGCGGTGTTGACCCCGGCAGCGTACCAGTTGCCTTCGGAGGGATCTCCGTTGGGCATGGCGGTGTAGCGCATGGGATCGTCCGGGAGATCGATCTTTACCTTGGAGATAACGGATTCGTAATGCCGGGGCTGGTCCGCCGGCTGTACGACGATATGTTTCTTGGAATTGAATGAGAGCCCGCCGGAATCTTCGTTTCTTGCGATCATGGTGGATCCGTCGAAGGTGGCTTTCTTTCCTACTAATAATGTGGTGCAGGGCATGGTCTTCCTCCTTTTTACTTCTGATGATTTTAGTGTAGCACAAATTTTTTAAAAATTTTTTCCGTGACCCCAAAAATCCCAAAACGCCCTCCGAAATAGATAGTGCAAGAGGGGATGGGACCCCGAAGAGATCGGAAAGAAATCAGAAGATAAGGAGAAATACCATGAATAAGATCGCAAAGAAAGCAGCAACCATAACACTCGCGGCCAGCATGATCGCCGCACCCGCAAGCGTCTTCGCAGACGATGCACAGCAGACGCAAGGCAGCAGCACCAGCTGGATCTCCCAGTTCGCACAAAAGATCCAGCAGCTCCTGCAAGGCGAAATGCCCAGCCAGCAGGGAGGCTTCTTCCAAGGCATGGAAGGCCAGTCCGAATTCGGCGGACCGTTCGGCGGACAAATGCAGCAAGGACAGATGGGAAGCGCGCAGATGGCGACCGAGGCCGGCGAGATCCAAACCAGCACCCTGGCCAGCAATACGGCGGAAGCCCTGACAGCCGACACCAAGAACGCCGAGACCATCGTGATGAGCGATTCCAATGATCAGGTGACCATCAGTGAAGCGGGCACCTACATCATCACCGGCACCTGCAGCGACGGCAACATCAAAGTGAAGAAGGGCACCCAGGACGTGGTCCTCGTGCTGAAGGATCTCAACCTGACCAGCACCACCGGCGCGACTCTCTCCATCAATAAGGGCGCCGAAGCCAAGATCGTCATTGAAGGCACCGTTACCCTCAACGATAACGAAGATACCGCGGACGAAGAGCTGGATACCTACGATGGCGCGGTCATCAAGGCAAAGGCCGGCAGCGCGGTGGTCCTCACCGGCACCGGCACCCTGAACGTCAACGGCAACGCCAAACACGGCATCAAAGTGAGTAGCACCGACGAAGACGATATCGCGGATGGCTATAGCGACGCTTCCTTCATCGTCGACGGCTCCCTGAAGATCAATATCACCTCGGTGGACGACGGCATGAACTCCGGCACGGATCTGACCATCAAGAGCGGAACCATTACCGTAAGCGCAGGCGATGACGGCATCAAGGCCGATTATATCCTCACCATCGGTGAAGAAGGCGAAGATGGCCCCACCATCAACGTAAAGAAATCCGGCGAAGCGCTGGAAGGCGCTGTCGTAAATATCTACAGCGGCCAGATCGACGTAACGGCGAGCGATGACGGGATCAACGCAGCCAACAGCGACCTGACGGATTACACCTTCTCCGTCAATATCATGGGCGGCACCGTAAACATCTCCGCCGGCGCGGACGGCATCGATTCCAACGGCAACGTTAACATCATCGGCGGACTCACCACCATCGTAAAGGCAGCCAGCAACGGCGGCGAAGGCGGACTGGACTACGAAGGCACCTGCTACATCGTCGACGGATGCTTCGTCAACCCCTACGGAACCACCATGGATTCCGGCATGGGCGGCCAGATGGGCGGCTTCGGCGGTAAAGGCCAAATGGGCAATTTTAACGGGGAAATGCCTGAGATGAACGGCGAAAGACCGGAAATGCCGGAAGGCGGCTTCGGTCCCATGGGCGGACACGGCGGTCACGGCCCCATGGGCCAGCCTCCCCAGGGCGGCATGAACGGTGAGATGCCCGAAATGCCCCAAAACTAATAAAGCAAAACACCTCCAATGAAGAATAAGCGGACGGCCCGAGCGATCGGGCCGTTTTGTTACGGTCCCTTAGATGGTCCCTGAGCCTGTCGAAGGGATAAATTTTGCTAAAAAACTCTGCTGCGACCCCAATTTTGGCCGGGTCACCTCCGAAAGATATAGTGAAAAGAGGTTAAGAACCATGGCAGAGATCATTCAGAACTGTTTTAAACGATATGAAAAGAAATTCCTGCTTACCAGGGCGCAGTACGAGGCTGTAAAGGCGGGCATCGAAGGCCATATGGAGCCGGATGCGCATGCGAATTACACGATCTGCAACCTGTACTACGACACCGACGACTGGCAGCTGATCCGGGAATCCATCGAAAAGCCCGTATATAAGGAAAAACTGCGCATCCGCAGCTACGGCACCGCACAAGGATCCGACAACGTATTCGTGGAGATCAAGAAGAAGTACGACGGCGTGGTCTACAAGAGAAGGATCGTGCTGCCGGCAGACGAGGCGGCGGAATACCTGAAGACCGGCACCCTGAAAGAGCCCTCCCAGATCTCCCGGGAGATCGACTGGATGCGCCCCCGCCTGGATCTGAAGCCCAGAGTCTTTATCGGATACGACAGGGAAGCCTACGCAGGTGCGAAGGGCGTGGAGAATCCAGATTTGCGGATCACGTTCGACACGAACCTCCGCTACCGGGACGACCATCTGGACCTTCGCGAAGGCGACGGCGGATCAGCTCTTCTGGAAGACGGCACGGTGCTGATGGAGATCAAGATCCCGGGAACAGCCCCTCTGTGGCTGGCCCGCCTTCTTTCGGAAAACGATATCCATATGACCTCGTTTTCCAAATACGGAACCTATTACAAGAACGTAGTGCTCGGACGGAGCACGGAAAATAGACAAGGAGATACAAAATTATGTTCACTTCCCTCCTGGACACGATCTTTACCGGCAGCCAGATAACGACGGCAAATTTCCTGATGTGCACGGGGCTCGCCCTGGTGCTGGGCCTCGGTACGGCGCTGCTGTGCATGTATAAAAACAAATATTCCCAGAGCTTCGCCGTTGCTCTGGCCATGCTGCCGGCCATGGTGGCGGTGGTCATCATGCTGGTGAACGGCAACATCGGCGCAGGCGTCGCCGTGGCCGGCGGCTTCTCCCTGGTGCGTTTCCGCTCCGCGGCAGGCACTGCCCGGGAGATCGGCATGATCTTCTTGGCCATGACCCTGGGACTGGCCCTAGGCATGGGCTACCTGGGCCTGGCGGTCTGTTTCTTCCTGGTGATGGCCGTGTTCACGATCCTTCTCACCACTGCCGGATTCGGTGGAAAAAGGGACGGCGAGCGCACGCTGAAGATCTCCATCCCGGAGAATCTGGACTATGAAGATCTGTTCGACGATCTGTTCGCAAAATATACGACCCGCAGCGATCTGGACAAGGTGAAGACCACGAACATGGGCACACTGTACGAACTCACTTACCACATCGTCCTGAAGGATGCCTCCAAAACCAAGGAATTCCTGGACGAGATCCGCTGCCGCAACGGCAACCTGACCATCATCTGCGGACGCGCCGTCGAGAAAGAGGCGCTGTAGCGATGAGGCGGCTGAGAGCAGGAAAACTGCTGCTGGCAGCGCTGCTGATCGCAGGCCTTCTGGCAGGCTGCGCGCCGGGGAACACGCAGTCTTCTTCGGAGAACGTGGACCTGAACCTCCACTGCTTTTCCGCCGGCAAGGCGGACGCCTTCCTCCTTTGGACTGAAGACAGCGCGGTGCTGATCGACACAGGCGAGAAGGGATTCGGCAAGGAGATTCTGGCCTACCTTCAGGAGCAGGGGATCGATAAATTGGACGCCCTCATCATCAGCCACTTTGACAAGGACCACGTGGGCGGCGCGGCGAAGATCCTGAAGAACATCGAGGTCGGCGCGGTCTACCAGAGCAACTATCCCAAGGACAGCAGCGAATACGAAAACTACCTGGAGGCGCTGGAACTGGCGGAGGTCACCCCGGTGACCGTAACCAGCGACACGGTGCTTTCCATCGGCGGCGTGTCCTACGCCATCGATGCCCCGGCGCAGAGCGAATACGCCGTTGACCCCAGCAACAACTCTTCCCTCATCGTGACGGCGACGGACGGCAGCTGCCGGCTCCTCTTCATGGGGGATGCAGAAGATGCAAGGATCTCGGAATATCTGGCGCAGAGCGCGCAAAGCTGCAGCTTTCTGAAGGTCCCCTACCATGGACACTGGCAGGAGATGCTGCCGGAACTGCTGGAAGCGGTGGACCCGCAGATCGCGGTCATCACTTCTTCGGATGAGATCCCGGAGGATATCGAGACCGTGGAAGCCCTGGAGACGGCAGGCGCCCGGGTGCTGCTGACGCGGGAGGCCGCCTGGGACCTGGTCTGCGACGGAGAACAGATAAAAATTGTGGAAGAATGATCGAAGCGACCCCGTTTTCCGGGGTTGCTTCTGCGAAAGATATAAGGGAAAGAGGTCCGGTCCTTGAAGCAGATCCCGAAAAATGATATATTCAAGGACATGGACATCGATCGTTTAGCGCTGGAGGCCAAGACCTCGGAAGACGCGCTCAACAACTTGATAGAGACCCAGAAGTCCTGGATGCTGCGGATCTGCAGCGACGTCACCCACCGGTATATCACGGACAGCGACGACGAATGGAGCACGGCGCTGCTGGCCTTCCACGAAGCGGTGCAGAGCTACGAAGCGGAAAAAGGGGCGTTCCCGGCCTTCGCTTCGGTGGTCATCCGCAGACGGCTGCTGGACGACATCCGCTCCCAGTGGCGGCATAAAGGCGAGATCCACGTGCTGCCCGGCGCCTTCGACGGCGACTTCGGCACCGAAGAGGGCGAGACCCCGGATGCGGTAAGCCTGGAGGTGCAGAGCAGGGTGGCGGAGATGTCCGCAGGTCCCGCGGTGGACCCGGCGGCCGCAGCCCGCGAAGAGATCGCGGCAGCCCAGGAGATCTTAAAACCCTACGGCTTCTCGTTCTTCGACCTGGCGGAAAGCTCCCCCAAGGCGGGCAAGACCAAGGACGCCTGCTGCAAAGCGGTGCTGGCGCTCCTGAAGAACGAAGAATTGCTCGATAAAATGCGGAAGAACAAGGCCCTCCCCATGAAGGAACTGGAGCTGGCCAGCGGGGTAGCCCGCAAAATACTGGATAGACACCGCCGCTACATCATCGCGGCAGCGGAGATCCTGTCCGGAGAATATCCGGTCCTGGCGGAATATTTGGGATACATTCGAAAGGCTTTAAAAACATGAAAGCGATCGTATTGGAAATTAAAAACGGAGAGGCGGCGGTCCTTCGGGAAGACGGCATCGTCGTCACCACGCGGCAGAAATGCCGGGTGGGCGATACGATCGAAGTGGATGATCGTGTTAAGATCGGCAGCGTAAAGCGCTTTAACCGCATCGCCCGGCTGGCCATCGCCGCCATGCTGGTCATCTGCATCGCCGGCGGTTCTCTCGGCTACATGACGGCTTCCGCCAGCTCCTACGTATCCGTGGACGCAGGGGAGACTTCCCTGGAGTTCGGGGTCAACCGGTTTGGCCGGGTCATCTCCGTGGAGGGGCTGGATGAAAACAGCGAGGCCTTCGCCCGGGAGATCGCTGCGGAAGTCAAGAACAAGAAGTTCGACGAAGCCGTGACCCACACCAAGACCCGCATGGAAGAAGCGGGCCTCATCGAAGAGGATGCCGCGGATGCGGTGGTTGCCGGGGTCACCTCCGGAAATGAGAAGCAGAAGGAAGAACTCCAGGAAGGCCTGCAGCGCTCGTTTACCCATAAGGACGGCAAAGGCCCCAAGCTGTACATGATGGATGTGACTGCCGAAGAGCGGCAGGAAGCCATCGAGAAAAAGCAGAGCCCCGGCATGTTCGCCTTCCAGAGGCGGGACGACTGGAGCGAAGAGGACTGGGAAGAGTTCTACGAGGAATACGAGGACCGGTTCGATTGGGACGATTGGGACGAGGAAGTAAGGCCCATGCCTCCTCAGGGCTCTGGCCCCAGACCGCCTCAGGGCGAAATGCCTCAGGGCCAGCCGCCGGAAGGCGTGCAGCCCCCGCAGGGGCACATGGGACCGCCGGGTCCGCCGCCGGAGGACGGGGATGAGGACGCCCGGCCGGAACTGCCGGAGGACGCAGACGATCCTGAGGAATTCAGCGATTTCGACGACGATCCCGAAGATCTGTAGACTACTGAAAAGAGCGGTTGCATCCGCTCTTTTTTCTTGCCGTTCCCCTATGGTACAATGAAGGCAGAAGAAAGGGGGACATACCCATGAGCGATATCAAAAAACTCACCATCCTACATTCCAACGACATGCACGGCGCCTTTCTGCCGGAGATGAAGGACGGCAAGGAGACCGGCGGCCTTACGAGGTTGTCTGGCTACGTTGGCAAAGTGCGCAGCGAAGAAGAAAACGTCATCTACGCGGTGGCCGGAGATATGTTCCGGGGTTCCATCATCGACGCCGAATACCAGGGGCTGTCCACCATCGATCTGATGAACATGCTGGCCCCGGACGTGGTGACCCTCGGCAACCACGAAGCGGACTACGGCATGGGACATCTGCTGTTCCTGGAGAAGTGCGCGAAGTTCCCCATCATCAACGCGAATCTGTTCGTCACCATGAACAATGCCCGCCTCTTTCAGCCCTACCTGAACATCGACGTGGCGGACGGCATGCGGGTGCTGTTCATCGGCATCCTTACGGAAGAGGTGCTGGCTTCTGCGAAGACGGAGAAACTCATCGGCACCTTTATCGATGTGGAAGAAGTCGCGAAGGAAGTCGGCGTTATCTGCGACAACTACCGCAACACCGGCACGGATCTTACGGTGCTGCTCACCCACATCGGCATCGAAGCGGACCGGGAACTGGCGAAGCTGCTGGATCCGGACTGGGGCGTGGATCTGATCATCGGGGGTCACACCCACACCTTTATGGATGAGCCTGAGATCGTCAACGGCGTGCCCATCGTGCAGGCCGGCACCGGCACGTCTATCATCGGACGGCTGGATCTGGAGGTGGATTGCGACACCAACAGCATCGCGTCCATGAAGTGGGAATGCATTCCGATCAACGAGGATACGGCACCGAAGGATGAGATCATGGAGGAACTGCTGGATTCCTACCGCACGCAGACCGATACGAAATACAAGAGAGTCGTCACCCGCTGGGCGAGAAAGCTCACCCATCCGCGGCGCGAGCAGGAGACCGAGATGGGCAATCTGTATGCCGATGCTCTGGCCTGGGACGCCAGCTTCGATCTGATGATCTTAGGCTCCGGCAGCATCCGCAAGACAGAACTCGGGCCCATCATCGAATATCAGGATATGTTGGAGAATACGCCCTTCGACGATGCCCTGTATATGCTGGAGGTGACCGGCGACCAGCTGAAGCGCATGGTGCAGTACGTGCTGCGGGATGAGGCCTGGGAGGGTCACACGGAGTTTTACCAGTATTCCAAAGGCTTCCACGTAAAATACCGCAAGTCGACGCGGACGATCGAGGAATTTACATGGCAGGGTAAGGAGATCGCTCCGGACGACCGGCTGAAGATCGCGCTGCAGAACTATCATTACAAGAACTTCGACGAATTCTTCCACGTGCCTCTGGAAGAGGTGAAACAGAACATGCGGCCCCGGGTGGTGGCCACGTCGGTCAATAACATCTACGAGGAATATTTCTCGACCAACGACCGCCTGGACGCCCATGTGGAAGGGCGCATCGAGATCGTGGAGTAACATATGGCATTGAAAGACACAAAACTGGCGATTTTCGATATGGATGGGCTGCTCATCGAATCGGAGCGGCTCATCGCAGAGCATTGGATGAAACTGGCGGAACGGGATGGCCTGGACCGGGACAAGGTCTGGGCTGCCTGCCTGGGGTCGCTGGGCGTGACCCCGGAGAAGGTCCGGGAAGTCGCACATTATTATCTGGGGGCAGACTTCCCCTACGATGCCTATCAGACGGAAGTAGAGGAGAATATTCGCAAGGAATTGAACGGCGGACCCATGCCCGTGAAGAAGGGCGCGTTCGAGATGCTGGAATACCTGAAGCAGGCCGGCATTCCCGCCGTGGTCGCGTCGTCAAATCCGAAGCGCGTGGTCAAGGAACTGCTGGGCGGCAACGGCCTGCTGCCTTACTTTACCGAGGTGTTCGGCGGCGATGCGGTAACGCGCAGCAAGCCGAATCCGGATCTGTTTCTGTATGCGGCATCTTCCATGGGTGCAGATTCCGCGAACTGCCTGGTGTTCGAGGATTCCTTCAACGGCATCCGGGCAGCCCACGCAGCCGGCATGATGTCCGTCATGGTGCCGGATCTGTTGCAGCCCACAGAAGAAATATCTGCGCTGTATACCGCCAAAGCAGACGATCTGGGCGCTGCGGCCCGGATGCTGCAGGAGGCGTTTCATTCATAATCGCAGATCAGGAGCAGGCGGCCTTCTCGGACCGAGACGGCCGCCGTTTTATTTGGCAATGGCTCGTTGCTCACAGCGTACTGGTAGCTGCAAGGGATCTCAGCGTCCGTCAGTTCGTATTTGGCATTCCGGATGGTGACCCCGTGAGCGCTGCCGTCGATGTTGACCAGAGAGAAAAATCGCCAATTTGGCGCGATTTCGACAGCTTGGCGTGAAACGATCCGCATGAGCGAGAAATCGTCCGCTATGACCGCGTTTTTGCCCTTCTCGTCGATATAAAGCAGGGAGTAGACGTTGGCCAGCGTGTGGTCCAGGCGGGCTCCCAGCACGCCCAGCAGCAGGAAGTCATCCGCGCCTCTTCGAAGACCTTCTTTCACGGCGTAGACCGTGTCCGTATCGTCCTTCACGGTGGGCAGAACGATGGTCTCGATCTCGGTATCCGGCTTCTCATGGGAGTCGAAATCCCCGATGATGAGGTCCGGCTCGCGGCCGAGTTCTTCCTGATGTTTCAGACCGCTGTCGCAGTAGATGACGAAATCGTCGTCCCGCAGCAACGGCTGGATCCTGTCGTATCTTGCGATCGGCGCGCCGCCGATGATGACGCACCGTTTCATTATTCTGCCTCCCAAAAACTCAGGATGGCATCGACTGTCGCTTTCTGCTGCTCCTGCGCAGAGATCGATGCCGTTCCGTCGCCTTTCTGTGTTCCGTAATTGCCGAACTGGGCGTGGTTGCCGCCGGCGATCTCGATCTCCTGATAGTTTGCAGGGAAGTTAGTCTTGTTTTCTTCGTATTTTCCCCGGTTCAGCACGCCGTCTTCGCTGCCGTAGATAGAAAGTAAACCGAGCGCCTCCGGGACCTCCCGGTCCGCATAAGCCGCCAGCAGCAGGAGGCCTTCCAGTTTGTCCGGGTGCTCCGCCGCATACCGCGCTGCCATAGCGCCGCCCAGGGAGTGCCCGCCGATATAGAAATGCTCGTAGCGTTCCCGCGCCTGGGTCCAGACGGTATAATCGTTTGCGTCGGCGAGCTTTTCCGTAAAGACTTCCGTCGCTCTCTGAATGCCGAAGAAGGCGAGCCTCTGGGGCATGGCGACGAGATAGACATCCATACCTTCCTCCGCCAGCTTGCGCAGCATCGGCGCGTAGGCGGTCTCTTCCACCTTGGCGCCGGGGTAGAAGATCAGGAGATCCTCCGTGCCCGGACCGTCGAAGAGATAGCCCAGGGCTGCCTGGTTCACCGTGACGCCGCCTCCGCTCTGCAGCGCAGCCCGTGCCTCGGCATCCGCGTGGTAGTAATGTTCCGTGTAGAAAAAGAATAAGGCAAACAGGACGGCGCACACGACGATGATGCCGGTCCCGATGCGTTTTCCTAAGCTTTTTGTCTGTTTTTCTTCCATAAGTTCCGGTCCTTTCGCCCTATTGTAACATAGAAAAAGGGCTGCGGAAAACCGCAGCCCGCGAAAGGGTATTGTTTACAGGGTCACGATCCAGCCGTAGGTGTCCTCGGTCTCGCCCCACTGCATACCCGTAAGGGTGTCGTAGAGCTTCTTGGAGAACGGACCGACTTCGCCGTTGTTGAAGACATATTCCTTACCTTCGTGGGTGAGGGAGGCGATGGGGGAGATGACGGCTGCCGTGCCGACGCCCCAGGCTTCTTCCACGCGGCCTTCGTCTGCGGCCGTCAGCAGCTCTTCCACGGAGATCCGCTTCTCGATGACTTCCACGCCCCAGTCCTGCATCACCTGGATCATGGACTTTCTCGTGATGCCCGGCAGGATGGAGCCGTTGAGCATCGGGGTGTAGACCTTGCCGTCGATCTTGAACATGACGTTCATGCCGCCGACTTCTTCGATATATTTTCTCTCTACGCCGTCCAACCAGATGAGGGCGGGGAAGCCTGCCGCTTCGCTGCGCATGATGGCTCTGTTGGCTGCGCCGTAGTTGCCGCCGCACTTGGTAAAGCCGGTGCCGCCGCGGACTGCGCGGACGTCTTCGACTTCAAAGGCGCCCTTGACCGCCGTAAGGCCGTCGGAGAAGTAGCTGCCGGAGGGGGACAGGATGATGAGGAACATCTCCTGATGGATACCGTGCAGGGTGAGGTTCGGATCGACGGCGATCAGGAACGGACGGATGTACAGGGTGTTGCCCTTCTTGGAGGGGACCCAGCGTTCGTCGACCTTGACCAGCGCCTTGACCGCTTCCACGAAGTCTTCTGCGGGCACTTCGGGCATGCCCATACGGATGGCGGAGTTGACCATTCTCTTGCCGTTTTCGTCCGGACGGAACAGTCTTACCTTGCCGTCTGCGCCTCTATAGGCCTTTAATCCTTCGAAGATCTCGCCGCCGTAGTGGAATACGCTGGCAGCCGGATCCAGGGAGATGGGGCCGTAGGGAACGATGCGGGGGTTATGCCAGCCGTCGTCATCGTGATCCATGATGAACATGTGATCGGTAAAAACAGAGCCGAATCCGAGATTCGATTCGTCGGGAAGAGGTTTCGGGTTTGTAGTCTTTGTGATCTTGATATCCATGCTGTGTCCTCCTATGTTAAGCGCTTAGCACTCTCATTATAATCCTAAATCCAACCGATTCGCAGATTATTTCGTAATGCTACGATTATAGTTTCTTTTACACAAATAATCAAGTGAAATATTTGTGTACTGCAACAAAAATAAAACGCAAAAATCAATGCAAAGTGCTCATCACACGGTGCCCGATATCGTGTATAATAGAACCGAGAGAGCGAACATTTGTTTTGTGTATGGAATGGATAAGAAGAATTGGCCGAAAACCTATATCGCCATCGACTTAAAGTCGTTCTACGCCTCGGTGGAATGCCGGGAGCGGGGGCGTGACCCTCTCACCACGAACCTGGTGGTGGCGGACCGCAGCCGGACAAACAAGACCATTTGTCTGGCGGTTTCGCCTGCCTTAAAAACCTACGGCATCCCGGGCAGGCCCCGGCTTTTCGAGGTGGACCAGGCGGTGCAGGCCATCAACGCGGAACGGCTGCGCAAGGCGCCGGGCAGGCGGTTTGCCGGCGCGTCGGACAATATCAATCTGCTGGCGGCCGATCCGTCCCTCAAACTGGATTTCATCACCGCCGTGCCCCGCATGGCCAAATACATCGATTACAGCACGAAGATCTATCAGATCTATTTGAAATACGCAGCGCCTGAGGACATCCACGTCTATTCCATCGACGAGATCTTCCTCGATGCTACGCTGTATCTGCGGGCCAGCGGCAAGACCGCCCACGAGTACACCATGACCATCATCCAGGACGTGCTGAAGAACACGGGCATCACCGCGACAGCCGGCATCGGCCCGAATCTCTACCTGTGCAAGATCGCCATGGACATCGAAGCCAAGCACATCCCCGCGGATGAGGACGGTGTGCGCATCGCGGAACTGGATGAGCGCAGCTACCGGGAGAAGCTCTGGGGTCACCGGCCCATAACCGACTTCTGGCGCGTTGGCCCCGGCATCGCGCGGCGGCTGGCGCAGCACGGCATGTACACCATGGGCGACGTGGCCCGGTGCAGTATCGGAAATCCCAGGGATCCCCACAACGAAGACCTGCTCTACCGGCTGTTCGGCGTGAATGCGGAGCTGCTGATCGACCACGCCTGGGGGTGGGAGCCCTGCGAGATCCGGCACATCAAGGCTTACCGGCCGGAGGAGAACAGCATCTCCAGCGGGCAGGTGCTGTCCCACGGCTATAAGATCGAGGAGGCCCGCACCGTGGTGCGGGAGATGGCGGATGCGCTGTCGCTGGATCTGGCGGCTAAGGGCCTGGTGACCGACCAGATCGTCATCAGCCTGGGCTACGATGCGGAGAGCCTTGCGAAAGGCTACGAAGGGCAGGTGCAGGCGGATTGGTACGGCAAGACGGTGCCCAAAGGGGCTCACGGATCGGAGAATCTCGAACGGCATACGGCCTCCACGAAGCTCATCACCGAGGCGGCCATGCGGCTCTACGACCGCATCGCGGACCCCACCTGCCTCGTGCGGCGCATGTACGTGGTGGCGGCCCACACGCTGCGGGAAGAGGACAGCAAAAAGATGCTGGCAGAGCAGGGCGAGCAGCTGAGCCTGTTCGGCGCAGCGGAAACGCAGCCGGAGGGAAGCGGGGCCGGTGAAGCGGATCTCGAAAAGGAGACCCAGCTGCAGCAGGCGCTGCTGGCCATCAAGAAGCGCTACGGCAAGAATGCGGTGATGCCCGGCACCAGTTATAAAGAAGAGGCGACCGGGCGGGAACGCAACGAACAGATCGGAGGGCACAGAGCATGACGGAGAAATATATGCCCGGAAGGGGCTCGTACGATGACATGCTGGACCTGCCCCATCCGGTCTCAAAAAAGCATCCGCCGATGAGCCTGGAGAAGCGCGCAGCGCAGTTTTCGCCTTTTGCCGCCCTTACCGGCTTCGAAGGCTCCATAGAAAAAGCCGGTCTGCTCTTCGAGGAAGAGGCAGACCGGGGCAATGCCGAGTATCTGGAATTTGAAGATATCTAAACCTATTCGTTCGGGTGGACGAGTTCGTCCACGTTGTGCCAGGGCAGATCGACGGGCGCGTTGTCGCCGAAGACGCCGGAGCGCCATTCCTGATAGATCGCATCGTCTGCGTAGAACGGCGCGTCGTCGCCGTTGATGATCTCATAGACGATGCCGTTGCCGTCTTCATCCACATCCGCGGGGAATTCGTCCGCTTTTTCCATCAGCGTCATGACTTCCAGCGTGTACTGGGAGACGGAACCGTAGAAGTAGTAGTTGTCGTTCTCCTCGTCGTAGACAAAGGCGTTGAAGGGCCAGAAGTCGTCGGTCTCCATGCCCGTGCCGTGGGACCATCCGCTCTCGATGGCGTGGGTGTCGTAATACTTGCAGACCGGGAAGGCGACCAACACGTCGGTGACTTCTCCCGTCTCTTCGTCATAGACGTACACGTTTTCCTGCATGCTGGCCATGATTGAGTCCGCTGCGCGGATCACCAGTTCCAGCTTTCCGTCTTCGTCCAGGTCGCAGATCGCATACAGGTTGTCCCATTCGTCGTGGCCGTAGCCTTCCACGGGAACGACCACGTCGCTGCCGGGCAGGGTGCCCATGTCCACGAAGGTCTGTACGGCAGCCAGATAGGCTTCTTCCGCCTTTGCGTTATATTCGCTGTAGTCCGGAGTTTCCGGTTCCGTCATTTCCCATTCGCCGATCCCGGAATCGTCAGAGGCATCTTTGTCTTCCGCCGGTTCTGCAGGTTCCTCCGCCTTGGTGCAGCCTGCTGCAAAGAGCAGGGCGCATGCCAGGAGCAATGCCAGGATCTTTTTCTTGTTCTTCATTCTGTTTCCTCCCAATAGTTCCCTTTTTTCTTGCCAATTCCCAAAACGGGGTGGTATAGTAATGTACTGTTATGAGAAAGATCGATTGTCACACGCATATTATAACCGATTCGATCCGGAATGAATACTTTTCCCGAGCAGATCATATCGCTTTGGTGATGCAGTTCCCGGAAAGTATCCTGCCGAATCCGGATACGGTCCGGACCGTGCAGCGCGATCCCCGGCTTTTTTTATGCCCCTGCATCGACCGCAAGTCCCCGGCCGGTCCGCAGCTTGCGCAGATCGAGGCCCATCTGGACGACTGGAAGGTAGTCGGGCTTAAGATCTACACCAGCTACCAGAGGGGGACGGCAGAAGATCCGGAGCTGGAAGAGGTCTACGCTTTCTGCGAACGATACGGTCTTACGGTCACCTTCCACACAGGCCTGTGTTCCCTGGTGCTGCCCTCCGATCAGGATCTGGAAGGGTCATCGGCGGTGCATATCGCAAGGGCGGCGGAGCGCCATCCAAACGTCAATTTCGTCGCGGCCCACATGGATGACCCGAACACCGCAGCCTGCTGCGCGCTCTGCGCGGATCACCCGAACCTGTTTACGGACTTTTCAGGCCTGTTCGAAGAAGGGTATGAGAGCGACTGGAACGTGCTGCTGGCGAATTACGGGGATGCGCTGTATACTGCAGACTGTACGTCCCAGATCCTCTACGGCACGGATTTCTGCCCGCCGCTGAATCTCGTGGACATCGAGCGGTTCGACGATTTTCTGGCGGAACTATACCCGGAAAAGGTGAGAGAACAGATCTATTACAGCAATCCCATGCGGGCGTTTCCGCGCCTAGCGTCTTTTCTGAAGGAACAGTAAATGAGTGAATTAAAAGCGTTCGTCAAGAGTTTTACGCCTTACCAGAAATGGTATCTGGGCATCGTTCTGGCCATTACGGTCATCTTCGTCATCTTCTTCCCGGACTACATGCTGGAAGATACGTCCAACACGCTGCTGGTGGTCGCCTCCATCGTCTGCGTGCTGTCCAATCCCATCTGCGAGCTCATGATCTCCAAGCAGAGCAAGCTGAATTTTGTGGTGGACATTGTTTTCGTGGAATTGTCGGAGCTCATCGTGTGCTTCTACAACGGCTGGTACGTGACCGCCATCATCATCTGCGTGTTCTGGATCCCGGTGAGCGCCCTCAGCTACTGGCGCTGGAGCAAGCACAGGGATGAGGAAAAAGAGGAGCTGACGGTGGTCAAGACCCTTACGCCGAAGCAGGATATCCTGGCGATCGCAGCCATCTTCGCCTTCGCTTTTGTTGCCGGCTCCCTCATTCGGATGATCCCCGGCGCCGCCGATTCCTACGTGGATGCGCTGTCTTCGGGCTTCGGCATCGCCAACGGCGTGCTGCTCCTGGCCCGCTACCGCGAGCAGTGGTACGCCTGGATCATCACCCTCATCATGGATGCCACGCTGTACATCCGGGGCGGCGCCTACATCATGCTGGTGACCGTTGCCGCCATGATGGTGAACACCTGCTACGGCTACTGGAAGTGGTACCGCTACAACAAGGAGCACGCAAACGCCCAGTAAGAAAACATGGAAATAAACGGGGACGGTTCTCTGTCGAAGGGTGAGACAGAGGACCGTCCCCGTTTTGCATTTTTGTTACATAAGGCTGACGAGTATGAAGATCCAATGCGCGGCAAATCCTGCTGCGATGCCGCCGATCGTGTGTGAGATAAGCGCTTTGCCTGTCAGCTCCTTGCAGTGCAGGCTGTCCATCATGGACGTGTGCGTGCTGAGATAGCCGCTCCAGCACATGCACATAGCGGTAAAGACGGCCACGTCGCCCGCGGCCAAAAGTCCCCGGGAAGCGAGCCCCGAAGCCAGGCTGATGGCAGCGCCAGCAGCGCCCAGCGCCGTTACAGGAACGCCGATGGCCTGGGTGTTGCTGAACCCGAACAGGGGTTCCAGGATAAAATTGAGTTTGGCAGCGACTGCCGGGATCAGTCCGACGCCTTCGTACGCGGCTCCCGTGTAAAGACCGCTGTCCGAAGGACCGTTCATCAGGATCATTACCAGCGTACAGATGATGAGCACGCCGGGAACGATACCCGCTCCTAAAGTGAGGCCGCTGGCGCCGCCGTCCAGCAGAGCTCCCAGCACCCGGTTGCCCAGATTCCCTTTCCTCACCGGGCGAAGGCCCGGTTCCAGCTCTCCGATCTCGTTGTCTTCCTCGGCGGGGAAGGCGTCGTGGGCGGTCAGTTCCATCCCGTACACCTTCTTCGTGAAGTGCAGCATGATGCGGGTGCTGACGACAGCGCCGACCGTCGCGCCGGCTAGCCCGACGACGACGGCTTTGCCGTAGGATTCCCCGGTGATGGACGCCAGCGACAGCATGTAGGTGCACACGATAAGTCCCATGCCAAAGGACGTGCCGATGTTCGTGAGCGCCGGGAACTGGTAAGCCTTGAAATAATACTTGTAGCGGGGGTTCGCGGTGAGGGCCAGGATCGCGGGGTTGTCGGACAGGAACGTGGTGACGATGCCCAGGGACGCGGCGCCCGGCAGACCGAACACCGGCCGCATCAGGGGCCGCAGCACCCGGTCCATCAGGGCGACGAAGCCGAATTCCGTCAGAAGTTCGGACACAGCGCCCATGATGACGCAGACCGCCACGATGTACAGGACGGTGTTGATCAGAAGATCGAACGCCGTCTTCATGATCGTATTGATCATGTTGGCCATGCCCATCGCGTGGGCCAGATAGGCAAAAAAAGCGAGAAAAATAACAGGGAAGACCACAGTCTCCGCACTGAAGGTCTTCTTGACCGTATATTTACTTTCCGGATTCATTGAATACACACCTCTGCAGGTATTATAGCATATGATATAATGAAATCAGAAGCTGGAAAGCGAGGAGGGGCGGGTCATCTATCAGAGATAGCTGGCGTACTTCTGCGATCCGTGACAGAATGCCGAATACGCATTTGGTCAAAGGTTTTTCTTTGACCAAATAGCCCGTATGACTTTTGTCAAAGAAAAATGGCCCTTTTCGGGCCATTTTTGTGTGCTTTTCTTTGGCTGGTCTACAGCTTTCCCAGGTATTCCAGGATGTCCGCTGCGTTGGAGTCGGGCTTGACCTTCGGCATGGCCTTCTCGATGATGCCGTTCTCGTCGATGATGTAGGTGGACCGCTCGACGCCGTGGCCGATTTTGCCGTACATCTTCTTCTCCACCCAGACGTCGTAGGCCTGGATCGCCTTCAACTCCGGGTCGGATAAGAGGATGAAGGGCAGGTCGTACTTCTCCGCAAACTTCCGGTGGGACGCGGAAGAATCCTTGCTGATCCCCACGACCGCCACATCGTTGTCCTTAAACCCCTCGTACACCGCAGCAAACGCGCAGGCCTGCTTGGTGCAGCCCGCCGTGTTGTCTTTGGGGTAGAAATACAGCACGAGTTTCTTTCCCGCGAAATCCTGCAGGGCGACGGTCTTTCCGTCCTTATCGCACAGCGCGAAATCCGGCGCTTTTGTTCCTTCTTTCAGCATAAGGCAACTCCTCCTCTATGCGGATTATATCACAGAAGGGGCATGCGCAGACCTGCAGCGTACCGATCTGTGCTACAATAAGGTGTCGGAAGCCTGGAAGGGGCTATCTTTTTACACATGTAAAAGCATTTGTACAAGGGAAATGCCCGGATGGAAAACCTTTTGGCTGGATAAAAGTATCTTCTTTTCAT
Organism: Bacillota bacterium; assembly: GCA_017626845.1. Lineage (GTDB taxonomy): Bacteria > Bacillota > Clostridia > Peptostreptococcales > Anaerovoracaceae > RUG11894. The sequence goes on along the minus strand of JAGAHX010000002.1, from coordinate 19,294 downwards.
ATCCTGAAGATGCCTTCGATGGGCAAGGCATTGCGAAAGGAGCTCGAGATCATGGAAATCGGAAGCAAGATCAGAAACGCCAGAAACGAAGCCGGCTACACGCAGGAACGCGCTGCGGAAGCTCTTGGGGTCAGCCGCCAGACCATCTCCAATTGGGAAAACGGGCGGTCCTACCCGGATATCGTCAGCGTGATCCGCATGAGCGGCCTGTATTCCGTGAGTCTCGATCATCTTCTCAAGGAGGAAGAAACAATGAAAGATACTTACACGGCATACCTGGAAGAAAGCACGAATATCGTAAAGAGCAGAGACCGGTTGACAAAGGCCATTCTGATCGCTGCGGCGGTACTGATCTATGCCATCACGCAGGCGGTCTTCTGGTTTGCCGCCAAAGGACCGGAAGCGGCAGCATGCACGGTCGTGTTCCAGTACATCTCGCTTCCGGCAGCGGTTTTGCTCCTGTGCGTGACCGCAGGAAAAAACAATTGGTGGGGAAAGGGAAAATGGGTCCTGGTCGCGGTCTTTACGGTCCTGTTCCTGCTCGTACCGTCCGTAACGTTCGTGTCGTTCGAAACGGAAGCTCTGCGGACATTCCTCTTCCCGAATTTCAAGTATGCGTTCATTGGCTTCGGCGTTTCTCTTCTGGGCCTCTTGCTCGGGGAACGGCTTCGCCAAAAGGAAACCGGATCGATCGCAACGCCGGATAGAAGACAAGAATGATCAAAATTGTAAGCGAGTTGGAAAAAGACAAGCTAGATGAAGGCTGCCGGCCGGCAGACGGAACTTCGGCTCGAAGATCCGCAGCTCGAACTTCCCGCAGCCACCCGCTATATCGCCACGATCGCTTTGAAATAACGAAAGAATAAGCGCAGGAAGGCCCCATTTCCGGGGCCTTTTATGTTATACTGATTTGGTTATGAGCAAAGAAACGGTCATACAACTGAAAGACGTAACGTTTTCCTACTACGTGGAGGATGCGGAAGGCAACGTGACCACGAACAACGACGTGGACGTGAAACACTCCGAAAAGCGCATGGCGCTGGACGGGGTCACCCTGGACATCGAAAAGGGCAGCTTCGTCGCCATCGTCGGCAGCAACGGAAGCGGCAAGTCCACGCTGGCCAAGCATCTGAACGCGCTGCTGCTGCCCTCTTCCGGCGAAGTGCTCGTGTGCGGCATGTCCACGGCGGACCCGGACAGCACCTGGGAGATCCGCCGCCGCTGCGGCATGGTGTTCCAGAATCCGGACAACCAGCTGGTCTCCTCCGTCGTGGAGGACGACGTGGCGTTCGGTCCGGAGAATCTGGGCGTCGATCCGGCGGAGATCCGTCAGAGGGTGGATAACGCTTTAAACGCCGTCGGCATGTACGAGTTCCGCAAAAAGGGCCCGCATCTGCTGTCCGGCGGTCAGAAACAGCGCATCGCCATCGCCGGCGTGCTGGCCATGCAGCCGGAATGCATCGTGTTCGACGAGCCTACGGCCATGCTGGACCCCTCCGGCCGAGCGGAGATCCTGAAGATCATCCGCGGCCTGCACGAAGAGGGAAAGACCGTTATTTTAATTACGCATTTCATGGAAGAGGCGGCCCAGGCGGACCGCATCATCGTCATGGACAAGGGGAGACCCATCCTGGACGAGACGCCCGCCGCGCTGTTCGCGCACGCCGGAAAGCTGCAGGAACTCAATCTGCAGATGCCCTTCGGCGCTTCCATGGCAGCGAAACTGAGAGACCTCGGCGTCGATCTGCCGGAAGGCATCATTACCGCGGAAAGGCTGGCAGAGTGCCTATGCAGATAGAAGTCAGAGAATTGGGATATACCTACAGCGAGGGCCTGCCCTTTGCCACGACGGCGCTGGAAGACGTGAACTTCACGATCCCCGGCGGCGAGTTTGCGGCCATCATCGGCCACACCGGCAGCGGCAAGTCCACGCTTCTGATGCACCTGAACGGCCTCATGAAGCCCACGAAGGGCTGCGTGCTGGCGGACGGCATCGATATCAACGAAAAGACGAAGGAAGCCCGGGAAGCCCGCCGGAAGATCGGCCTGGTGTTCCAGTATCCGGAGTATCAACTGTTTGAGGAGACCGTTCTGAAGGACGTCTGTTTCGCGCCGAAAAACTACGGGTTCACGCCGGAAGAATGCGAGGAAAAGGCGATCGCAGCCCTAAAACTCGTGGGCATCGATCCGGATGCGAAGCGGGACGTTTCTCCCTTCGAACTGTCCGGCGGCGAGAAACGCCGCGTGGCCATCGCAGGCGTGCTGGCCATGGAGCCCCAGGTGCTCATCCTGGATGAGCCGACGGCAGGCCTCGATCCCAAAGGCCACCGGGACATCCTGAACATGGTGGAACAGATCCGCCGGGACCGCAACCTTACCATCCTGCTGGTCTCCCACAACATGGACGACGCCGCGCGCATGGCGGACCGCGTCCTGGTGCTGGACAAAGGGCATCTGGCCATGAACGGCACGCCCCGGGAAGTCTTCTCCCACCACAAAGAGCTCCACGAGATCGGCCTTAGTGCGCCGTCCTCTTCCGAACTTCTTTATCTCCTGAAAGAAAAAGGACTCAACGTCCGCACGGACATCTTCGACGAAGACGAGGCGGCAAGAGAGATCGTAAACGCTTTAAAATAAATGGCGATCAAAGACATTACACTCGGACAATATTATCCCGGCGATTCCGTGGTCCATAAGCTGGACCCCCGGACCAAGCTCATCGGCACGATCCTGTTCCTCGTGTCGCTGTTTGTCGTAAAGAATTTTACGGGATTCCTGTTCTGCGGCATCTGCCTCGCCATCCTCGTAAAAATTTCCGGCGTTCCGTTCAAGTACATGGCGAGAGGCCTCAAGGCCGTCATGTTCCTGATCGTGTTCACCGCGGTCATCAACCTGTTCATGACCCCCGGCGACCCCATCTGGCGCTTCGGCATCCTGAAGATCGCCCGGGAGGGCATCTACCGCGCCTGCTTTATGGCCATCCGGCTCGTCATGCTCATCTTCGGGTCATCCCTGCTGACCCTCACCACCAAGCCCGTGGCCTTAACGGACGGCATGGAGCGGCTGCTTTCGCCTCTGAGCAAGATCGGCCTTCCTTCCCACGAGCTGGCCATGATGATGACGATTGCCCTGCGCTTTATCCCCACGCTGCTGGACGAGACTGACAAGATCATGAAAGCCCAGACGGCAAGAGGCGCGGACTTTGAGAGCGGCAATCTGCTGCAGCGCGCCAAGGGACTCATCCCGCTGCTGGTGCCTCTGTTCGTGAGCGCCTTCCGCATCGCGGCGGACCTGGCCATGGCCATGGAAGCCCGCTGCTACCGGGGCGGAGACGGCCGCACCCGCATGAACGGCATGGCCTTCCACAACTGTGACCGCATCGCGGCGCTCATCCTGGTCCTGTATTTTGCGGCGGTCATCGCCATTGGAAAGCTGCCGGTGTTCTAAATGAGACAGCGAAGTGTAAAAAACAGAGATGCGATCGCGGCGGACTGCAGCGCCTGGATCGCGGATGACCCGAAAGCAAAGCGGGGAAGCTGGCGCAGCGCCTTTGCGGATCCCAGCTTACCGCTGCATCTGGAGATCGGTTCCGGCAAGGGCCGGTTTATCTGTGAGATGGCCCGTCTGCATCCGGATGTGAATTTCATCGCGGTGGAAGGCGGAAAAAAGATCAACGTCCGCATCCTGCAAAAGGCAAAGGACTATAATCTTTCCAATCTTCTTGTTATAATGGATTATATCGTGGATGCGCGGGACTTCTTCGCCGAAGGGGAACTGGACCGCATCTACCTGAACTTCAGTGATCCCTGGCCGAAAGCCCGCAACGCCAAGCGCAGACTTACGTACCGGGAAAAACTGAAGGCATATGAAGCCTGTGCGGCGCCTGGTGCCGTACTGCAGTTCAAGACGGATAACGACGGATTGTTCGACTACTCCCTGGAGGAGATCCGCAGCCGCGGCCTGCTGATCCGCTGGGTCACCCGGGACCTCCACCACAGTCCCTACGCGGAATGGAACGTGGCGACGGAGTACGAGCAGAAGTTCTCCGCGAGAGGCAAGTCCATCAACTGCCTGCAGGCAGTTTTGAAAAAATGTAACGAATAGCTGAGAGGTTGGGACCGCCCTGTGCGGCCAATGAGGAGGAGAAAATGGCTATTAAGTTAGGAATCAACGGCTTCGGCCGCATCGGCAGCATCGCTCTGCGCATCGCTCTGCAGCAGCCGGAAGTATTCGACGTCGTCGCGATCGCAAAGCGCGAAGCGGACATCGACTACATGCTCTACATGATCAAATACGACACCGTCTACGGACGTTTCCCCGGCAAGCTGGAGAAGGCGGAGGACGGCATCATCATCGACGGCAAGAAGATCCTTGTCTACAGCGAAGGCGACGCCTCCAAGATCCCCTGGAAGGAGCTCGGTGCGGAATACATCATCGACGCCACCGGCGCTTACGTAAAGTCCGAGGATGCGAAGGCCCACTTCGTCGGCGGTGCGAAGAAAGTCATCATGTCCGCTCCGGCCAAGGATAAGGTGACCCCGACATTCGTCTACGGCGTCAACCAGGACAAATACGATAGCTCCATGGATATCGTCTCCGCAGCCAGCTGCACCACGAACTGCCTGGCGCCTCTGTGCAAGGTTCTGCAGAACGAATACGGCATCGACGGCGGTCTGATGTCCACCATTCACGCGGCGACCGCCAAGCAGAAGGTCGTCGACGCCAAGTCTCTGAAGGACTGGAGAACGGGCCGTTCCGTCTTCGGCAACATCATCCCGACGGCGACCGGCGCTGCGAAGGCCGTTGGTCTGGTCATCCCTGAGATCCAGGGCAAACTCACCGGCATCGCCTACCGCGTGCCCATCGCGGACGTATCTGTCATCGACCTGAACGTTAAGCTGGAGAAGCCGACCCACTACGCAGACATCTGCGAAAAGGTGAAGAAGGCTTCCGAGACCTACATGAAGGGCGTCATCGAATACGTGGACGACGAAGTCGTCTCCTCCGACTTTATCGGCGCTTCCACCCCGACCTGCTTCGACGCGCGCCAGGGCATCGAAATGAACGAATACTGGTTCAAGCTCGTCGCTTTCTACGACAACGAGTGGGGCTACACCGCCAACATGCTGCGGCTGATCGCCCACATGGCATCCGTCGACGCGAAGTAAGGCATAAGTAGAATTACGGCAGCAGACGCTGCGATAAAAGGACCGAATGCTATCCGGTCCTTTTTCTTTGCTTTCCGGAGGATCAGCAGCGCTGCGGCATAGATCCCGCCTGCCAGCAGAGAGCCGCAGGCGATGCGGAGCAGCGGCGCGGGGCCGAGGCAGAATCCCAGGGCGCTGTACAGCTTTACATCGCCCATGCCCAGAAACGGAACGAGGCAGAAGGGGAGCACGGCTGCAAGAAGACGCATCCCGGCCGGCGCTGCGCTCAGGAAGGGCGCAGCCAGCAGGATGGCCAGCGTAAACCGGTTGGGGATCGTAAAGGAACGGATGTCCTCGATCGTAATGCGCAGCAGCCAGAAGATCGTCCAAAGTAAAAAGATGGTATTCATGTAATATGAATACCATCTTTTAGCAATATTGTCAATTATTTATCTCTGGCCGCTTGCGTTCAGCACGTTGCGGATCTTGTGCTGCACCATGCGCTTGATGGCATCTCTGGCCGGTCCCAGATACTTTCTGGGGTCGAAGTCCTCGGGATGCTCGACCAGGTGGCGGCGGATCTCCGCGGTCATGGCCAGACGCAGGTCGGTGTCGATGTTGACCTTGCAGACGCCGTGCTTGACCGCTTCCAGGATCATCTCCTCGGGAACGCCCTGGGCGCCGGGGATGTTGCCGCCGTACTCGTTGCAGCGGGCGACGAATTCGGGCAGAACGGTGGATGCGCCGTGCAAGACCAGCGGGGTGTCGGGGATGAGCTTGTGGATCGCTTCCAGTCTTTCGAAGTCCAGATAGGGCGTGCCTTTGAATTTATAGGCGCCGTGGCTGGTGCCGATGGCGACGGCCAGGGAATCTACGCCGGTGCGCTCTACGAATTCCGCCGCCTCTTCGGGAACGGTGAACGTGGCGGAACGGGCGTCGACGTTGATATTGTCTTCCACCCCGGCCAGCTTGCCCAGTTCCGCTTCGACGACAACGCCGTGGGCGTGGGCATATTCCACGACTTCCTTCGTGAGCCGGATATTGTCCTCAAATTCGTGCTTGGAGCCGTCGATCATGACGGAGGTAAATCCGTCGTCCACGCACTTTTTGCAGATGTCGAAATCTTCGCCGTGGTCCAGGTGCAGGCAGATATCCAGACCCGTGTCGATCATGGCTGCCTCGACCAGCTTCGTCAGATAAGCGGGCTTCGCGTATTTGCGGGCGCCTGCGGAGACCTGCAGGATGAGGGGTGCGTTCTCTTCCTGGGCCGCTTCCACGATGCCCTGGATGATCTCCATGTTATTGACGTTGAAGGCGCCGACTGCATAATCTTTGTTCAGAGCCTTCGCGAACATTTCTTTGGTGGTTACAAGTGCCATAGTTTCCTCCTAAATGAGTATATTGATGATCTGCTCGGCGCTGCTGCCTTGCGGGATCTTATAGGTGCCGTATTTCATCTGCATCGTGGCGCCCATCTGCTCGACGACGTCCATAAAGGCGTCGATGTCGGAGATGATGCCCTGGTCCTTCAGGATGCGGGCGATGCCCTGGGCGGAAGATCCTTTCGGGATCTCCACGACGTAGTTTCCATCCGCATCGGTCTGTGCGGGCTGGGCCGTCTCTTCCGGAGCCTGGGTCTCTTCCGCCGGCGTCTGCTGCTCGGTCTGGTCCTCGCCGCTGCCGTCCGTCGTGATCTCGTCCGGGTTCTCGTTGAACGGTTCGATGTCCACCGGCGTCAGGTCCACGTCGGAGAAGTCCACGTCGCCGGTCTGGGTCTCTTCCTTGCCTGCCAGATATTCCGGATAGGCCATGATGTCGGTGACCCGCCAGAAAATGATCGCAGCCGCCGCAGCGATGATGAGCAGGGCCACGAAGATGTCGTTGTAGTCGTATATCAGATCTTTGATCTTTCTCATGCGTTTCCCCTTTCTGTAAATTCCAATACCTTCAATTAGTTTATCACATCGGGGCCTTTTATGGTATACTGTTTTAGTTATGAGAGAGGTAACGATAACCGCAAACGACGCAGGACAGCGGCTGGACCGCTTCCTGAAGAAATACCTGTGCAACGCGCCCCTCAGCCTGGTGTATAAGGCGGTCCGCAAGGACGTAAAGGTGAACGGCAAGCGCGCGAAGGAAGAGACGCTGCTTTCGGAAGGGGACGTGCTTCAGATCTATCTGGGCGAAGAGGATCTGGACAAGCTCACGAAGAAGAAGCGGACCCATGCCGCCAAGCGCCAGTTTACGGTCGCCTACGAGGACGAAAACGTGCTGGTGCTCTGTAAGCCCTTCGGCCTTCTCGTCCACGGCGACAGCACCGAAAAGAAGGATACGCTGGCTAATCAGGCGGTGGACTATCTCATCGAAAAGGGCGAATACGTGCCCCGTCTGGAAAAGAGCTTCGTGCCTTCTCCCGTACACCGGCTGGACCGCAATACGACAGGCCTCGTGGTGTTCGGCAAGAACGCGCAGGCGCTGCGCACCCTGAGCGCAGAGATCGCGAAAGACAGCGGGTTTACGAAGATCTACTACACCATTGTGTGCAATGAGCTGGAAAAGCCGCTGCATCTGAAGAATAAACTGCTGAAGGACGAAAAGAGCAACAAGGTCCGGGTGCTGCCTCAGACCGCAGCGGAAGGCAAATACATCGAGACCATCGTCCGGCCGCTGCACGCGGCGAACGGCTTTACCCTGGTCGAGGTCGAACTCGTGACCGGCCGCAGCCACCAGATCCGCGCCCATCTGAAATACGCGGGATACCCCCTCATCGGCGACGCGAAATACGGCGATCGCCGGGTCAACGAAAGCATCGCGCAGCGCACCGGCCTCACGACGCAGCTGCTGCATGCAGGGCGCCTGGTCTTTACCGGCCTGCCCGAACCCCTGGCTTATCTGAACGGCAAAGAGGCGAAAGCACCGCTGCCGCCCCAGTGGGCCTTTATCCAGAAAGAATTATTCGGCAAGGAGATCATAGAATGAACGAGACACCCATGGAACAGAAGGAACCGATCGAAGCGGTCGAACCGGAGCAGACGAATCCGCCAGAACCGGCTGCTGCGCCGGAAAAGAAGGGCTTGAGCGAGAACGCGAAGGAATGGATCAAGGATATCCTCATCGCGGTCGTCGTCGCCTTCCTGGTGCTGCAGTTCATCAAGCCCACCATCGTGCAGGAGCACAGCATGGAAAATACGCTGATCGCCAACGATTACCTGTTCATCAGCAAGCAGAGCTACCGCCTGTTCGGCGATCCGCAGCGAGGCGACATCATCGTGTTCCACAGTTCTCTTACGACGTCCGACGGCTCCGAGAAGCTGCTGGTCAAGCGGATCATCGCCATCCCCGGCGACACGATCTCCATTACGGGCGGCGTCGTCTACATCAACGGCGAGGCCCAGGACGAACCCTACACGAAGGACGGCTACACCAATACGGAGATGGACGAGGTCTACGTGCCGGAGGGCAAACTGTTCTGCATGGGCGACAACCGGCAGAATTCCCGCGACAGCAGGGACAGCGCGATCGGTCTCGTAAACGAGGGCGACGTACTGGGAAAAGCGGTGTTCCGGCTGTTCCCGTTCTCCCGCATCGGAGGATTGTACTGATCCATGGAAAAACTGATCGCAAACAACAAGAAGGCGCGCCACGACTACTTTTTCGAGGACACCTATGAGGCGGGCATCGTGCTCACCGGCACGGAGATCAAATCCGTGCGGGGCGGCGGCGTCAACCTGCGGGATTCCTTCGCCAAGGTGGAGAAGGGCGAGGTCTTCGTCTACAACATGAACATAGCGCCCTATGCAATGGGCAACCGGTTCAACACGGACCCGATGCGCCCCAAGAAGCTGCTGCTGCACAAAGGAGAGATCCGCCGGCTGGAGACCGCCGTCATGCAGGACGGGCTTACGCTGGTGCCTTCGAAGGTCTACCTGAACCATAAAGGACTTGTAAAACTGGAACTTGCCGTAGCAAGAGGCAAAAAACTCTACGATAAACGGGCGGACATCGCAAAAAAAGACGCTGCCAGGAACATGGAGCGCAGCATGAAGAACAAATAGGAGAAACACATGTCTTACGAACGCGCGAAAGCATATCTGGAAAAAGTGGGCGGCATGGAATACGTGCACCACAGAGAGCTGTACATCGATACCGTGGAAGACGCGGCGAAGTCCATCGGCTGCACCGAGGCGGAGATCGCGAAATCCCTCACCTTTATGGTGGACGGCAAGCCCATCATGATCGTCATGGCTGGCGACACCAAGGTAAACAGCAGCAAGTTCAAGAGCTACTTCCACACCAAGCCCAGCATGGTGCCCAGAGATCTGGTGCAGGAGCTCATCGGCCACGAGCCCGGCGGCGTATGCGCCTTCGGCATCAACGAGGGCATCGACGTCTATCTGGACGTGTCCCTCAAACGTTTCGAGATGGTCCATTCCGCAGCCGGCGATGACTATACGACTTTCGATTCCAGCCCCGAGATCCTGGAAAAGTACACCCCTTGCAAAGGCTGGGTGGACGTCTGCAAGATCCTGGGAGAAGAATAGAACGCGATGCGGCATGGGTCTTCCCATGCCGTTTTTTTATCCGGAAAGCACGAAATGGAGGCATCTATGCTGGATAGTAAGATCATCAACGGAAAACTGATAGACGCAGAAAACGACCGTCTTCTGGACCTGGAACTCGGTATAAAAGACGGTAAGATCGCCTGCATCGGCAAAGATCTTCCCGATGCAGCGCAGGTGATCGACGCGAAGGGCCATATGGTCTCTCCCGGTTTTATCGACATTCATATGCACGAAGAGGATTTCGCGGTCACGAAGAAGCAGGAATGGGACATCTCCAAATGCATGCTGCGCATGGGCGTCACCACGGCGGTCATCGGCAACTGCGGCTCCAACCGGCAGCATCCCGCCGAGATGGAGGCAGAAGTCGCAAAAAAGGGCTGCCCCGTCAACTATCTGTCGTATATCGGACACAATTTTCTGCGCGAGCAGGTGGGCAACCGCAACACGAGAGCAGAATCGACGCCGGAGCAGATCGAACAGATGGCCCGCATGGTGAAGGATGCGGTGGACGACGGCGCCATCGGCGTTTCCTACGGCATCGAATATGCCCAGGGCATGACCTTCGAAGAGGAACTGGGCATCTGCAAATATATCCTGGGCAGAAAGGATCTGCTGCTGTCGGCTCACTACCGCAGAGACGGCGATCTTGCGATCCCTTCCATCGACGAGATGGCGCAGCTGGGCAGAGAACTGGACATTCCGTTCCAGATCTCCCATCTTTCCAGCTGTTCGGCCTACGGCAATATGGAAGAGGCGCTGGAACGGATCGAACACTACCGGAAGGAAGGTCTGGATCTGACCGTGGATGCCTATCCGTACAATGCGTTTTCCACGGATATCGGCAGCGATGTCTTCGGTCCGGGCGCGCTGGAGCGTCTGGGCGCATCGTACGCGGACGTGGAGCTGACGGATGAGCCCTACGAGCACGTCCGCTGCACGGAGGAGCTCTTTTACGAAGTCCGCAAAACCCATCCTCACATGTACGTGATTTGTCACGTGATGCGCGAAGACGATATCGCGCTGGCCATGGCGCACCCCTTGGTGATGGTCGCAAGCGACGGCCTGTACCGGAATCACAAGGGTCATCCCCGGGGTGCGGGGACGTTCCCCCGATTTCTCGGCAGATACGTGCGGGATGAAAAGGTCTGCGACTTCTATACCGGCATCCGCAAGATCACATCGATGCCTGCGCAGCGCCTGCGTCTTGACAGCCGTAAAGGATACCTGAAGGAAGGTTTCGATGCGGACATTACGATCTTCGATTATGAACGGATCTATGATAATTCAACGTTTGAACATCCGCAGCTTGCCCCGGAGGGCATTGCATGGGTCATCGTAGACGGAAAACCTGCCGTAGAAGGAAAGGAGATCCTGGACGGCACCTGCGGCAGGTATCTGCGCAGGCCGTAGAGGAGCGATCAAGAATGCATAGAAATTTTTTCTATGCATTTTTTATTGAATTATGCAATTGGATTTTATACAATTTAATCAGTGTAAGGCATATCTATCAGTCATCCCCCCAAAGCTATAGCTCTTATAACCAAAGGAGGAACTCATGCCAGACGAAGTCAAAAAGAAGAGGTTTAAAGTACCTCACACCTACGTCATCATCTGCATCATCATCCTCATCATGGCTGTCCTGACCTATATCGTACCGGCAGGCTCCTATGAGCGAGTGAAAGATGAGGTGACCGGACGTACCGTTGTCGATCCCGACACCTTCCAGTATGTGGAATCTAACCCGGTAAAACCGTTCGACCTGTTCAAGGACGTCACCTTGGGCATGCAGGCGGTATCGGACATCATCTTCTTTATGTTCATCATCTCGGGTGCATTCAACATCATCATCTCCACCGGCGCGCTGGAATCCGGCATCAGCCGTGTGGCTGTTGCATTCAGAAACACAGGTATCATCCTCATACCAATCGTCATCTGCATCTTCGCTGTATTCGGCTTTACCATCGGCATGGCGGAGGAAACGATCATCTTTGTAACGCTGGGCGTTATGCTGGCAAGGGCTTTGGGCTACGATGCCGTCGTTGGCACGGCCATGATCCTGCTCGGCGCAGCCTGCGGCTTTACCTGCGGCGCTCTCAATCCCTTTACGGTAGGCGTAGCTCAGGGCCTGGCGGAACTGCCGATCTTCTCCGGCATCGCCTTCCGCTTCTTCATCCTGGCCGTCATGATCGTCGTAACCTCCTGGTACATCATGCGCTATGCGAAGAAGGTAAAGGAACATCCGGAACTGTCCATCGTAGCCGATCTGGAAAAAACGGAAGCGCATAAGGCGCTGGATCTGTCCGAGCTGCCCGAGCTCACCACCCGCCATGTGCTGGTGCTGCTGGCTCTGGCTGCCGGCTTTATCTCCATCGTGGTCGGCGTGTTCAAGTTCGGCTGGTACATGGACGAGATCGCCACGGCCTTCCTCATCACGGGTCTCGCCGGCGGCATCATCGGCGGCTACGGCCCCAGCACTCTGGCGGAAAAGTTCGTCGCAGGCGCCAAGGACATCGTATTCGGCGCGCTGGTCGTCGGCCTTGCCAGAGTCATCCTGCTCGTCATGCAGGACGGCCTCATCCTGGATACCATCGTACACGGACTGTCCCAGGTCGTTCTCAAACTGCCGAAGGGCGCTACCGCCATGGGTATGTACGTCGTACAGTCCCTCATCAATTACCTCATCCCCTCCGGTTCCGGCCAGGCTGCCGCCACCATGCCCATCATGGTGCCGCTGGCGGACGTTGTCGGCATGAACCGGCAGATCGCCGTTCTGGCCTTCCACCTGGGCGACGGTTTCTCCAACTCCATCCTGCCTTACTCCGCTTCCTGCATGGGCTGCCTCTCCGTAGCCAAGATCCCTTGGGAGAAGTGGGCAAAGTGGTTCGGAAAACTGCTTCTCATCTGGTATGCCTGCGGTTTCGTCTTCATGTTCATCGCACAGGCGATCAATTATCAATAAAGTTTCTTTGTTCTGCTGCGGCATGGGTCTTCCCATGCCGCAGTTTGCTACCTGAACGCAAAAGGAGGCCGATATGCTGGACCTTAAGATCATAAACGGAAAACTCATCGACGCGGAGCGGGCACAGCTGCTGGATCTGGAACTCGGCATCAAGGACGGGAAGATCGTCTGCATCGGCAAGGATCTGCCCGATGCGGAGCAGGTGATCGATGCAAAGGGTCACTATGTATCGCCCGGCTTTATCGACATCCACATGCACGAGGAGGACTACAGCCTTACGAAGAAAAAGGAATGGGACATCGCGGAATGCATGCTGCGCATGGGCGTGACCACGGCAGTCATCGGAAACTGCGGCTCCAACCGGCAGTGGCCCTTCGAGGTGGAGGAGACCATCGCAAAACAGGGGAATCCTGTCAACTACCTCTCCTATATCGGTCACAATTTTCTGCGGGGCCTCGTCGGCAACCACGACACGAAGGCGGAATCTTCCCCTGCGCAGATCGAGCAGATGGCCCGCATGGTGCGGGATGCCGTGGATGACGGCGCCATCGGCGTCTCCTACGGCATCGAGTATGCCCAGGGCATGACGTTCGAGGAGGAAGTCGGGATCTGCAAATACATCAAAGGCCGGCGGGAACTGCTGCTGGCGGCGCATTACCGGGATGACGGCGACAAGGCGATCCCCTCCATCGTGGAAATGGCGGATCTCTGCCGCACGATCGATATCCCGTTCCAGATCTCCCATCTGTCCAGCTGTTCGGCGCTGGGCTTCATGAAGGAATCGCTGGATCTGATCGACAAGTACAACGCGGAGGGCCTGGATCTGTCCGTCGACGCCTATCCCTATGCGGCCTTTTCCACCACCATCGGATCGGATGTGTTCCTGCCGGACTGCTTCGAACATTGGGGCGTCGGCCCCGATACGATCGAGCTTACGGAACCGCCGTATCAGAACATGCGCTGCACCTGGGACATCTACGAGGATGCCCGGAAAAACTATCCCCATATGTATGCCATCGCCCACGTGATGCGTGAAGACGAGATCGTCATGGAGATGGCGCATCCGAAGGTGATGGTCGCCAGCGACGGCGTTTACCGCAATCACAAGGGTCATCCCCGGGGCGCGGGGACCTTCCCCCGGTTTCTCGGCAAATACGTGCGGGACGAAAAGGTCTGCGATCTCTACACCGGCATCCGGAAGATCACGTCCATGCCGGCGGAAAGGCTGCGGCTCGGAGACCGCAAAGGTCTTCTGAAAGTAGGATACGATGCGGATATTACGATATTCGATTATGATATAATCATCGATAAGGCGGTGTTCGGCGATCCGCAGGTGCCTCCTCTTGGCATCGACTGGGTGATCGTAAACGGGAAGCCTGCGTGCAGAGGAACGGAGATCCTTTCGCACAACTGCGGCCGGTATATCCGGCGGCCCTGATCCTATACATAACGGCATACAAGGAGAGTAGAGAATGGCAGAATGGTATAAAGCGATATCCGATGAGATCCGTGGCGAGATCGAGGCGCTGTCCGACGCGATCTTCGCGCACCCCGAACTGGGGTTCGATGAGTTCAATTCCTCGAAACTGCATGCGGAGATCTTAACAAAGCACGGTTTTAAAGTGCAAAAGCCATATCTGGGCTTTGAGACCGGCTACCGTGCGGACTTCGACAGCGGAAAACCCGGGCCGAGGATCTGTTTTATGGCGGAGTACGATGCGCTTCCGGGGCTCGGTCCGGACGGCGGTCCCGGCCACGGATGCGGCCACAACATGCTGGGCAGTGCTTCCGTGGCGGCAGGCATCATCCTCAGCCGAAAGCTTCCCGAGATCGGCGGCAGCGTTGTCGTCATGGGAACGCCGGCCGAGGAGACCAGCGGCGCCAAGGTGAATTACACGGCAGACGGGGCGTTTTCCGACATCGATGCCGTGATCGTGGATCATCCGGCATCTGACGCGCATCACAAGAGCGGCAGATCTCTTGCGCTGCGGGCGATGATGTTCATCTTCGACGGCAAACCGGCCCATGCGGCCAGTGCCCCTGCGCAGGGCATCAACGCGCTGGATGCTTGCATCATCACGGATACGGCCATCGGATTGCTGCGCCAGCAGACGAGAGACGATGCGCGCATCCACGGCATCATCAGCGAAGGGGGACTTGCCCCTAACGTCATCCCCGACCATTGCGTCATGAAGTTCTACGTCCGCGCGGCGGACCGCATCTACCGGGACGAACTGATGGAACGGGTCATCAACTGTGCGAAAGCGGGCGCTCTCGCCACCGGCTGCACCCTGTCCATGGACGAATACGAGCTGGGCTACGACGATCTGAAGACGAACGAAAGCCTTTCCGCCTTGTTTACGGAGTGTCTGCACACGGTGGGCGTGGAATTCGTGGACGAACCCCGCAAGACCTTCGGATCGGTGGATGCCGGCAACGTGTCCTACGTATGCCCCACGATCCATCCGTATTTTGCCATCGGGAATGACCCCTCCATTGCCGCCCACACCCGGGAATTTGCCGCGCTCACCCAGACGCAGTTCGCGAAAGACAGCATGATGCAGGCAGCCCAGGCGATGGCGCTGGCAGGGTGCCGGATGATCACGGAACCGGAGACCCTGGCAAAGATCCGCAAAGAGTTCGACGAGATGCCGAAATAGGCTTTTTGAGCAAATTCGAAGGGAGGCGCAAGGCGCCTCCTTTTATGGTATAATAAATTATTAAATGGAATTTTTATTGCACCTGTACATGGAGAACCGCAATGGACAGAAAAACCTATAAACAACTGGACGCCTGGTGGCGCGCCGCGAACTATCTTTCCGCAGGACAGCTCTATCTGCTGGACGATCCTCTGCTCAAAGAGCCTCTTACGAGGGACAAGATCAAGAAAAAGATCGTCGGCCATTGGGGCACCGTACCCGGGCAGAACTTTATCTATACACATCTCAACCGGGTCATCAAGCAATACGATCTGAACATGATCTATCTGTCCGGCCCCGGACACGGCGGCAACGCCATGGTGGCCCAGGATTGGCTGGACGGCTCCTATACGGAAATCTACCCGAACATCACCCGCGACGCGGAAGGTATGAAGAAACTGTTTAAGCAGTTCTCCTTCCCCGGCGGTATCGCCAGCCACGTGGCGCCGGAAACGCCGGGCTCCATCAACGAGGGCGGAGAGCTGGGCTATTCTCTGGCTCACGCGTTCGGTGCGGTCTTCGACAACCCGGATCTGATCGCAGCCTGCGTCGTGGGCGACGGCGAAGCGGAGACCGGCCCCTTGGCGACGTCCTGGCACTCCAACAAATTCCTGAACCCCGCCAGCGACGGTGCGGTGCTGCCGATCCTGCACTTAAACGGATTTAAGATCGCCAATCCGACGATCTTCTCCCGCATCTCCCACGAGGAGCTGGAGAATTTCTTCAAGGGCTGCGGCTGGAAGCCCTATTTCGTGGAAGGTTCCGATCCGAAGAAGATGCATCCGGCTATGTACGAGGCGCTGGACGCCTGCATCGCGGACATTAAAGCCATCCAGAAGAAAGCCCGCAGCGGCAAACTGAAGAAGAGACCCATGTGGCCCATGATCGTGTTCCGCTCCCCCAAGGGATGGACCGGGCCGAAGGAAGTGGACGGCAAGCCCATCGAAGGCACGTTCCGCGCCCATCAGGTGCCCATCGCCATGGATAAGCCGGAGCATCTGGAACAGCTGGAAAAGTGGCTCAAGAGCTATAAGCCGGAGCAGCTGTTCAACGAGGACGGCACGCCGAAGAAGGAAGTGCTGGCCCTGGCGCCGGAGGGTGACCGCCGCATGGGAATGAACCCCCATGCCAACGGCGGCAAACTGCTGCACGAGCTGAGATTGCCGGACTTCCGCAAGTACGGCGTCGACGTGCCCGCGCCCGGCGCGGTGGAAGCGCAGGACATGACGGTCCTGGGCGGCTTCGTGCGGGATATCTTTAAACTGAACGAAGACCATAAGAACTTCCGCATCTTCGGACCGGACGAGACGGCTTCCAACCGCCTCAACAAGGTGTTCGAAGAGACGAACCGGGATTGGAACGCCGAGATCGTCGACGGCGATGAATTCCTGGCGCCCGACGGACGCGTCATGGACTCCATGCTGTCCGAGCACATGTGCGAAGGCTGGCTGGAAGGCTATCTGCTGACGGGCAGACACGGTTTCTTCCACAGCTACGAAGCCTTTATCCGCATCGTCGACTCCATGTTCTCCCAGCACGCCAAGTGGCTGAAGGTCTGCGCAGACCTGCCCTGGAGAGCCAGCATCGCGTCGCTCAACTATATCCTGAGCTCCAACGTCTGGCAGCAGGACCACAACGGGTTTACCCACCAGGATCCGGGCTTCCTGGATCACGTGGCAAACAAGAAGGCGGACGTGGTGCGCATGTATCTGCCGCCCGACGCCAACTGCCTGGTGGACTGCTTCGACCACTGCATCCGCAGCCGCGACTACGTAAACGTCATCGTATCCAGCAAGCATCCGCGGCCCCAGTGGCTCACTATGGAGCAGGCCGTCAAGCACTGCACCCACGGCATCGGCATCTGGGAGTGGGCTTCCACGGACCAGGGCCAGGAACCGGACGTGGTCATGGCCTGCTGCGGCGATACGCCGACCCTGGAGACACTGGCTGCGGTCACGATCCTCCGAGAGGAATTCCCCGAACTGAAGATCCGTGTGGTCAACGTCGTGGACCTGATGCGGCTGCAGTCCGACCGCATCCATCCCCACGGCCTGCCCGATCAGGAATACGATGCGTTGTTTACGAAGGACAAGCCCGTCATCTTCGCGTTCCACGGCTACCCGACCCTCATCCACGAGCTGGTCTACCACAGAACGAACAAGAACTTCCACGTGTTCGGCTACATGGAAGAGGGCACCATTACGACGCCCTTCGACATGCGCGTGCAGAACGGCATCGACCGCTTCTCCCTGACGATGCAGGCGCTGCTCCACATCGATCTGGGCGACCGGGACAGCCACCTCATCCAGAAGATGAAGGACAAGCTGGTGGAACACAAACAGTACATCGCGGAATACGGCGAAGATCTGCCTGAGATCCGCAATTGGAAATGGACCCCCGCGAAGAAGTAGAAAAACAGAACGAAAGAAAAGTCAAGGCCGCGGTGCTCATCTTTCTGGTGATCGCCGTGGGCCTGACTTTTTGTGTTGTTTATTTCGACAGTTTAAAGCGCATGGGGACAGACCCGGCCTACGCCAGAGCCTGGTTTGCCTCCCGTCAGCCCTATGGCGCGCTGATCTATGTGATCCTGCAGGCGCTCCAGATCGTTCTGGTGGTCGTCCCGGGCGAACCCTTCGAATTGGCTGCGGGGTATGCGTTCGGCGCGTTAAACGGCTCGCTCCTCTGCCTTCTGGGCGAGAGCATCGGGAGTATCGCCGTGCTTCTCGCCGTCCGGAAATACGGCCGGAAGATCGCTCTGCTGTTCTTCCCGGAAGAACGGCTGGACCGCCTGAAGTTCCTGCATTATTCCCCGAAACGCCTGTTTATCTTTTCCGTCATCTTTATCCTGCCTGCCTCTCCGAAAGCACTGCTTTGCTATTTTGCGGGGCTCACGGATATCGACATCCACAAATTACTGATCATCTGCACGCTGGGCCGCATACCGGCCATCGTCACCTCGACGATCAGCGGCAGCGCCATCGGCGACCAGCGGTATCTCTTCGCCGTCGTCGTCATCCTGATCACGGCGGCGTTGAGCGCGGCCAGCATCGCGATCTATAATAGGATTTGTGAAATACATGGAAAAGATGTAAAATAGGTTCCATGTTCGGACCAGCATTTCTTCTCAACAGCATATTGTTCGGCGTGGGCCTCGCCATGGATGCGTTTTCCGTATCCGTTGCGGCAGGGCTTTCGTCGCCGCACATGGAAAAGGTCCGGATGCTCCGCATTGCCGGCACGTTTGCTTTCTTTCAGATCGCCATGCCCCTCATCGGCTGGCTCTGCGTGCACACCATCGCAGAGCGGTTTGCGCTGTTTCAGAAGGCGGTCCCCTGGATCGCTCTGGTGCTGCTGCTTTTCCTGGGCGGCCGGATGATCGCGGAGGAACTCATCCGGAGATCGTCGGCAGAAGAGCCGGAACCCGGCGATCTGGGCGGGGCGGAACTCATTGCCCAGGGCGTAGCGACCTCCATCGACGCATTGTCCGTCGGGTTTACGATCGCATCGCTGGGTTGGCAGGCGGCGCTGTGCGAAGCCCTCATCATCGGCCTCGTGACCCTCATCATCTGCCTGGGCGGCCTGCGGCTCGGACGCTCCCTGGGCGAAAAACTGGCCGGCAAGGCCGGCTATCTGGGCGGCATCATCCTGATCATCATCGGATTGGAGATCTTCATCAAAGGCGTGTTTTAACGATAGCAAAACGGGGACGGTTCAAAGAACCGTCCCCGTCAGACTGAAGACAAAGGGTCACAGAAATGTGGCCCTTTTCTCATGGTTTTTCTCATCAAAACCCACATTCTGCCAGAAGTATGATACAATAGAAGTGTCAAAGAAAGGCGGAATTTCAATGCTTTCCAAGAATCAAGGCGGTCCACCGCAAGTACAGATCGTATCCTTGGAAGAACTCGTTCCACAGGATCATCTGCT
>JAGAHX010000031.1 GCA_017626845.1 Bacillota bacterium | reverse complement strand
TTCAAGGTTCGTGTTCCGTTTGACGCGGAACATTTAAGATTATACGCACCAGATGCTCACTTGTCAACAACTTTTTAAAGTTTTTTGAGAAGTTTTTTAGGGGCTTCGCAGCTCCTTGGCTGACGCGCAAAACCTATTATACGCACTTCAGATCGAATGTCAACAACTATTTTTTTGTTTTTTGATCTTTTTTGCGCGCATCTTTACTAGAGGTTCTTCCCCAGCGCTTCCGCTTCCGCGAGAGCCTTATGTCCCTGGATGTCGCCGGGGTCCATGCAGTCTTCTGCGGTCACGATGCCGAGATTCTTCCAGCCGATATAGCCGGAGAACGCCTTGTACATGGCGATCATGGGCTTGGGTACGGTGGTATCCGTATCGCCGTAGGGCGACAGCAGGATACTCCCCTTCACCGTCATCTTCGAGGGCTGCATGCAGATCATGCGGTCCAGAACGGTCTTGATCTGCGCGGAGAAGCCGTAGAAATACACGGGCGTCGCAAATACGATGACGTCATCCGTATACAGATGCGGCATGATGCGCTTCATATCGTCCTGCAGCACACATTCGCCCGCATGGTCGAAGCAGTACCGGCAGTCCGTGCAGGGATGCACGTTAAGATTGGCCACGTTGAACACGTGAACGGTATGTCCGGCCGCCTCTGCGCCGCGGCAGAATGCGTCCACCAGAGCAGCCGTATTGCCGCTCATCTTGGGGCTTCCGTTCAGAACGAGGATATTCTTCGGCCCATCTTTCTCAAAAGGGTCACTTTCCTCCTCCCCTTCGGGGACAGTGCAGATGGCGATGCCTGCAGAGGCACCGATCCGGTCTGCGCCGGCTTCGATCATGGCGAGTGCTGTCTCGCGGTCACGGATGCCGCCGGAGGCCTTTACCTTAACATTCGGCCCTACGGACTTGCGCATCAGCTCCACGGCATGCACCGTCGCACCGCCTTCGCCGAACCCCGTAGAGGTCTTGACGAACGCAGCGCCCGCTTCTTCCGACAGCTTGCAGGCGTCCACGATCTCGCCATCCGTCAGGGCTCCCGTCTCCAGGATGACCTTAACGATGGCGCCGTGCTTTGCTGCCGCTTCTACAACTGCCTTGATATCGTCAAAAACGGCCTGTTTATGGCCTTCTTTCAGAAGACCGTATTCCATGACCATATCGATCTCTTCCGCGCCGTTTTCGCAGGAATTTTCGGTTTCAAACACCTTTGCAGCGGTGGACATGGCACCCAGAGGGAAACCGATGACGGATGCGATCTTTACGTCGGATCCTTCCAGGGCCTTTTTGGCCACGGGAACGAAGCGGCTATTGACGCAGACCGCGTAAAAGCCATGTTCCTTCGCCTCTTTACAAAGCTGCTCGATATCCGCGATGCCCGCACCGGGCTTCAGCAGGGTATGATCGATGTATTTCTCCAGATGTTTCATAAGACATCACTCCTTGATCCAAGAGATATACGGGAGATTTCTGTATTTCTGATCGATATCCAGTCCGTAGCCGACGATAAACTTGTCGTCGATGACGAAACCGGTATAATCCGCTTCGAGATCCGCCTTTCTTCTGGCGGGCTTGGACAGCATCGTAACGATCTTGATGCTCTTGGGGTTTCTCTTGGCGAGATATTCCTTCAGATAGGCCAGCGTAAGGCCGCTGTCGATAATGTCCTCCACGATGAGCACGTTCTTGCCTGCGATATCGCTGTCCAGATCCTTGAGGATGCGGACGACGCCGCTGGATTTCGTGCCGCTGCCGTAGGATGAAACGGACATGAAGTCCATCTCCACGTCCAGGGTGATGGCGCGCATCAGATCTGCCATGAAGGGTACCGAGCCCTTCAGGATGCCGATGAGGAACAGTTCTTCCCCTTCGTAATCCTTGCTGATCTGCGCACCAAGTTCCGCGACCTTCGCCGCGAGCTCTTCCTTCGAGATCAGAACTTCCTCAAAACTGTACTTTTTCTTGGCAGCCATGCTACGCATCCTCCCCGTTTTCCGTGTTCTCTTGTTTTCCGGCCAGAAGGATCTCTTCCATGGCGGCGAGGATCTCTTCCGTGCCCGTTTTATTCAAAGCCGATACCGGGATCACCCGGTCGCCTTTCTTCATGTTCAATTCGCGGCGTATGACCGCGAGATTCCGGTTCTGCTCGTTCCGGCTCACCTTATCCGCCTTTGTGGCGACGACAAGGCCGTCCAGGCCGTAGTACTGCAGATACTCGTACATCTGCCGGTCCTGGGCGGACGGCGCATGGCGGATGTCCACCAGCTGCACCACCTTGAGCAGATCCGGCCGGGAAGACAGATAGTCCTCCATCATGGGGCCCCACTTCTCCGCTTCCGCCTTGGAGACCTTGGCGTAGCCGTAGCCCGGAAGATCCACGATGCGGAACGTCCCGTTCACCGTAAAGAAGTTGATGGTGCGGGTCTTGCCCGGATTCTGGGAGACCTTGGCCAGCTTCTTCCGGTTGGTGAGCAGGTTGATGAGGGACGACTTTCCCACGTTGGACCGCCCCGCGAAGGCGATCTCGGGAACGCCTTCCGGCGGATACTGGTCTTTGCGCACGGCGGACGTCAGAAATTCGACGCTCTTGATGATCATTCGATGGCCTCTTTCACGGCGTCGTCGATCCTCTTCAGGAACACGAATTCCATCTCATCCCGCACGGTCTGGGGCAGATCGTCCAGATCCGGCTTATTCTCCTCGGGCAGCAGCACCTTCTTGATGCCCATGCGGTGAGCCGCCAGCATCTTCTCCTTGATGCCGCCCACGGGGAGCACCTGGCCGCGCAGCGTGATCTCGCCGGTCATGGCCACGTCTTTGCGGACAGGCCGTCCGGTGAGCGCCGAGATGACAGAAACGCACATGGTGACCCCGGCAGAGGGACCGTCCTTGGGCGTCGCGCCTTCGGGGATATGGATATGGATATCCTTATCTTTATAGAAGTTTTCGTCGATCTTAAACTGTTTGGAGCGGGAACGGATGTAGCTGATGCCCGCTTTCGCGGATTCCTGCATCACGTCGCCCAGCTGTCCGGTCAGCTGCAGTTTGCCGCTGCCGGGAAGCACCGCCGTTTCGATAAACAGCGTATCGCCGCCCACGATGGTCCAGGCGAGGCCTGTTGCCACGCCGACCTCGCTCTTTCCCAGCAGTTTATCGTAGTGGAACTTCTTCTTGCCCAGATATTCGTCCAGGTTGGAGGCGGTGATGGAGAACTTCTCCTTCGCGCCTTCCTCGCCGGAAGCGTTCCGCGCCTCGATCACCTTTCTCGCCACTTTGCGGCACAGATTGCCGATCTCCTTTTCCAGACCGCGCACGCCGGACTCCCGCGTATAGGAGTTGATGAGCGCATGGATCGCGGCGCTGTTGATGGAGATGTTGGCTGCTGTCAGACCGTTGTTCTTGATCTGCTTGGGCACCAGGTATTTCTTTGCGATATTATACTTTTCCTCTTCCGTGTAGCCGGAGATGGAGATGACCTCCATGCGGTCCAGCAGCGGTCGGGGAATGGTATCCGTCGTATTGGCCGTCGTAATGAACAGCACGCCGGACAGATCGAAGGGCACTTCGAGGTAGTGGTCCACGAACTCCTTGTTCTGCTCCGGGTCCAGCACTTCCAGCAGCGCGGAAGCCGGATCGCCCCGGAAATCGGAACCGATCTTGTCCACTTCGTCGAACAGGAACACGGGATTGCTGCTGCCGCATTCCTTGATGGCGCTGATGACGCGGCCGGGAATGGCCCCGATATAGGTCCGTCTGTGACCCCGGATCTCCGCTTCATCCCGCACGCCGCCCAGGCTCATGTGCACGAACTCGCGTCCGATGGAGCGGGCGATGGATTTCGCAATGGACGTCTTGCCGACGCCCGGCGGACCGACGAGGCACAGGATGGGTCCTTTGTCGACCGCGGGTTCCTTGCCCTGGCTCAGCAGTACCTGCACCGCCAGGTATTCCAGGATGCGGTCCTTGACCTTGTCCAGACCGTAGTGGTCGTCGTCCAGGATCTTCTTTGCTTTCAGCAGATCGATCTCCGTCTCGCTCTTCTTGTTCCAGGGCAGAGCCAGGATCCATTCCACGTAGCTGCGGATGACGGACGCATCCGGCGAATTGGAAGCCATCTTGGAGAAGCGGTTGATCTCCTGGGTCACCTTTTTCGTGACCACGGGCGATAAGTTGAGCGCCTCCAGCTGCTTCTTCCACTCCGCGGCTTCATCCTCGGCGTTTTCGTCGCCCAGTTCTTCCTGGATCGCGCGGATCTGCTCTCTCAGGTAGTATTCCCGCTGGGATTTATTCATCTGGGTCTTGACCTTGCTGGAGATCTTGTCCTCCAGGCGGAGGATCTCGTTCTCCCGGGTCAGGAATTCGATGACGGCATTCAGCCGCTCGGAGATATCCATGGTCTCCAGGACCTTCTGATACTCCTCGGGCTTAAGTTCCATGTTGGATGCCACGATATCCGCCAGCCGTCCCGGATCTTCGATGCTCTCCACGCCGTGGAAAATATCCGAGGACATCTTCGGGTTGGCGGAAAGATACTCGTTGAACAGGTTGAGGATGGTGCGCATCGCAGCGATCTGCTCCGGCGTCTTCTGTCTGCGGGGCTCGTCGATCTTCTCCACACTGGCCAGGAAATACGGGACTTCCTGGATGATCTTGTTGATCTTCGCCCGGTACTGGCCGTCCACCAGCACCCGGATGTTGTCGCCGGGAAGCTTGAGCATCTGCTTGACCTTCGCCACGGTCCCCACGTGGAAAAAGTCCTTAGGCGTCGGCAGATCCGTATCCACGTCTTTCTGCGAGGTGAGGAATACGGTCTGGTTCATCATCATGGCCCGTTCCAGGGCGAGGATGGATTTTTCCCTGCCGACGTCGAAATTGATGACCATGTTGGGATAGACCGTCAGACCGCGAAGCGGAATGAGGGGCATCACCTGCAGGTCTTCTTTTCTTTCCATTTCGTCCATGATCTGTCCTCTGTCGTTTTAACTGATCTTGTCGTCTTCCGCCTTCGGGTCGGCGAGCACCAGCGTGGGTTCGCCGCCTTCGACGCAGGACTTGGTGATGATAACTTTCTTAACGTCGTTTCTGGAGGGGATCTCGTACATGATGTCCGTCAGGATCTCCTCGACGATGCTGCGGAGGCCTCTGGCGCCCGTCTTCTTGGACGCAGCCTTCTCCGCGATGGCCCGCACCGCTTCCGTCTCCACTTCCAGTTCCACGCCGTCCAGTTCGAACAGCTTCTTGTACTGGCGGATGAGGGAGTTTTTCGGCTCGGTGATGATGCGCATGAGGGCGTTCACCGAAAGCTCGTTGAGGGTAACGATGACGGGAAGTCTGCCGATAAGCTCGGGGATGAGCCCATAGCGGAGCAGATCCTCGCTCTGTACCTTCTCCAGGATCTTCGGATCTTTCTTGTTGACGGACACCACGTCGGAGTTGAAACCGATGGTCTTTTCGCCGATGCGGTTCTGGATGATCTTATCCAGACCGTCGAAAGCGCCGCCGCAGATGAACAGCACGTTCGTCGTATCGAACTGGATGAACTCCTGCATCGGGTGCTTGCGTCCGCCTTGGGGCGGTACGTTGGAGACCGTGCCTTCCACGATCTTCAGCAGCGCCTGCTGCACGCCTTCACCGGAAACGTCTCTGGTGATGGAGGGGTTCTCGCTCTTGCGGGCGAGCTTGTCGATCTCATCCACGTAGATGATGCCCTTCTGGGCCCGCTCCACGTCGCCGTCCGCAGCCTGGATGAGCCGCAGCAGGATGTTCTCCACGTCTTCGCCTACGTAGCCGGCCTCCGTAAGGGTCGTCGCGTCGGCGATGGCAAAGGGAACGTCCAGGATCTTGGCCAGAGTCTGCGCCAGCAGGGTCTTGCCGGAACCGGTGGGTCCGATCATGACGATGTTGCTCTTCTGGATCTCCACACCGTCGTCGCTCTGCGCGGCCTTGATGCCCTTCTTCGCGGGCTTCGCCGGCAGATTGCTGATCCGTTTATAGTGATTGTAGACCGCCACCGCCAGCATCTTCTTCGCCCGGTCCTGATCGATGACGTAGTCCGCCAGCGTCGCGTCGATCTCCTTGGGTTTGGGCAATTCCCCGCCGAAATCCAGAGAGGCCGCCTCCTTGATCTCGGGGAATTCCTCCGCCAGGATCTCGTCGCACAGCTTGACGCATTCGTCGCAGATGTAGACGTCCGGTCCTGCGATGAGCCGTCTTACCTGGCTCTGGGGTTTTCCGCAGAAGCTGCAGGTCAATTCTTTTGAGCTGTCAAATTTAGCCATACTTTCTCCGTAATGTTTCGATTAGCGTTTTTCCACGACCTTGTCGATGAGGCCGTAGGCGGCCGCTTCTTCCGCCGTCATATAGTTGTCGCGTTCCGTATCCGCGGCGATGGTCTCCAGGGGCTGGCCCGTCTTCTCCGCCAGGATGCGGTTGAGCTTTTCCTTGATGCGGATGATGTGGTCCGCCTGGATCTTGATGTCCGTCGCCTGACCCTGGGCACCGCCCAGAGGCTGGTGGATCATGATCTCCGCGTTGGGCAGCGCGTAACGCTTGCCCTTGGCGCCTGCCGCCAGCAGGAATGCCCCCATGGAGGCCGCCATGCCGACACAGATGGTGGATACGTCCGGCTTTACATACTGCATAGTATCGTAGATCGCCATGCCCGCCGTGATGACGCCGCCGGGGCTGTTGATATACAGGTTGATATCCTTGTCCGGGTCTTCGGATTCCAAAAACAGCAGCTGCGCCACCACGAGGCTGGCGCTGTCGTTGTTCACCTCTCCGTCCAGAAAGATGATCCGGTCCTTCAGAAGCCGGGAGTAAATGTCGTAGGAACGCTCGCCTCTTGAGGTCTGTTCCACGACATAGGGGATAAGGTTGCTCATACGCGGTATCCTTTCTTGCAGGAAACATCAGGCGGAACTTTTGGTTCCGCCTGGCTTGATCGTTTATTCTTCGTCTTTCGCTTCTTCAGCCGGCTTTTCTTCGGCCTTCTTGGAAGACTTCTTCTTGGCGGCTTTCTTGGGAGCCTCTTCTTTGGGCTCTTCTTTCTTTTCTTCGACCTCGGTGATCTCCGCGGCTTCGTACATCAGATCGATGGCCTTGCGGCTCAGGATATCCTTCTTCAGGTAATCCATGTTCTCTTCGCCGAAGATGGATTTGATCTGGGACTGGGCCATGCCGTACTGCAGCGCCATTGCTGCCAGTTCCTTCTCGATGTCCGCTTCGGTGACTTCGATGGCTTCCTGCTTGGCGACCGCTTCGACGATGAGTCTGCTCTTGACTCTCTTTTCTGCGTCGGGCTTGAACTCGTCGATCATCTGTTCCTGGGTCTTGTTGAGGTACTTGCAGTACATGTCGAGGTTCATGCCCTGGGACTGCAGCTGATAGCCGAATTCGTTCAGCATGTTGGCAGCCTCGTTGTCGATCATGGCCTGGGGCAGCTCGATGGGGTTGGCCTCGTAGACCTTCTGCAGGACCTTATCCTTGCCTTCGTACTCCTTGGCGTCTGCCAGGGTCTTCTCCAGCTTTTCGCGGATATCCTTCTTGACCTCTTCCAGCGTATCGAATTCGGAAACGTCCTTGGCAAATTCATCGTCCAGTTCGGGCAGTTCCTGGGTCTTTACTTCGTGGATCTTGCACTTGAAGGTAGCAGCCTTTCCTGCCAGTTCTTCTGCATGATATTCTGCGGGGAAGGTAACTTCCACGTCCTTGGCGTCGCCGGCCTTGCATCCTACCAGCTGTTCTTCGAAGCCGGGGATGAACTGTCCGCTTCCCAGGACTAGGGTCTGGTTCTCTGCGGTGCCGCCGTCGAACTGCTTGTCTTCGCACCAGCCTTCGTAGTCCAGAACGACGGTGTCGCCGTCCTCAGCTGCTCTCTCTACGGTGACGAGACGGGCGTTTCTCTGCTGCATCGCCTTGAGTTCGCCTTCGACGTCCTCTTCGTTGAGTTCCTTCTTGGTGACTTCGACCTTAACGCCCTTGTAGTCCTTTACGACTACTTCCGGAGCGACGGTAACGGTAACGGTGACTTCGAAGCCCTTGCCCTTTTCCAGCTTTTCTTCGCCGAAAGCCAGGTCCGGTCTGTCGACGGGCTCCAGAGCCAGTTCTTCCAGCGCCTGGGGATAACCGGTAGCCAGGCAGTTATCTATCGCGTCTTCGAAGAAGATGCCTTCTCCGTATCTCTTCTCGATGACACTGCGGGGCGCCTTGCCCTTGCGGAATCCCGGCACTTCGATCTTGCCTCTCTGTTCTCTATATGCCTTATCGAGAGCAGCATCGAATTCCTCTGCAGTGAATGCCATGGTAAATTTGGCCACATTGTTCTCTTTGCTTACTAATACAGCGTTCATTTAAAATCCTCCTTAATCGCCTTATACCAAGGCAATATAGAATTATAACAAATCTTCGGCAAGAATGGAACACTTATTTTATTGTTGCTTTTTTGTCAAGCTTTTGCTAATATTTTTCGCGTACACCAATGCATGGAGGCAATATGGAACTCGAGATGAAATACGCAGTGCCCGGCAAGGACATCTGCGACGCGATCTGGGAAGACGATCTGGTGCGGAATTTCGCAGACCCCTCATCCATGGAAAAAGTGGTCATGAAGGCGGTCTATTTCGATACGGAAGACGGCAAACTGTCCGCCAACAATATGGCCGTGCGCGTCCGCTACGAAGGCGAGTCGGTCTTCGCAACCCTCAAGTGGAACGGCAGCGTTTCCAACGGTTTCCACGAACGGGAGGAAGTCAACGTGCCCGCGTCCATGGAACACTTCATCAGTTCTCCGAAGGAGCTGTTCAAGGAGAGCGAGGACGGCAAGGTGCTGCTGGACCTCATCGGGGATGACCCTCTCATCAACCTGCTGGAGATGCGCTATCTGCGCAGCCGCTGCCGGCTCACTTACGGCGGCAGCATCATGGAGCTGGCCATCGATACGGGCAGCATCATCACAGACAAGGGGGAGATCCCCATCATGGAACTGGAGATCGAACTGTACGCAGGCGATCCGAAGGACATCCAGTCCCTGGGTGACCGCCTCCAGGAGAAATATCACCTGGTGCCGGAAGACCGTTCCAAACTGGCCAGAGGCCTGGCCCTGCTGAGAGAAGAATAGACAAACAAAAAACGGAGCCGAAGCTCCGTTTTTTTATGTTATTGACGCGTCAGTCCTGATCTTCGTAAATGCAGTAAGCGGGATAATATTCGCCCAGGTAGATCCAGACGTTGTCTCCCATATCCATATCGCCGCCGAACATCATGTTGGGGATCAGCAGGCGCAGCGAAGTGCGGCGCGTGCCCTTTACGATCTTCCCTTCTGCAGTCGGACGTTCCTCGAACTCCTCGATCTCCCTGCGGAGGTTGGGAATGCCGGTCTCCTTCGCGAAGTTATCCACGAATTTTTCCTTTTCGACGTAGACCACGTGATCCGGGTTTTTGAACCATTCGAGTGTCATAAGATCCTCCTTTTTGTTCTATTTATGAAGGAGCAGGGGTTTCAGACAAGTCTGGATCCTTGGCTGAAACCCCTGCGGATGGAAAGCAAACGAAAAGGCTGTGGAAACATTTCCACAGCCCGTATTTACTGCGCTTGTAAAGCTCTTCCGATTTCCGCGTCGGGTGCTTTTTCTATCTATGCAGGTCTCCTGGCTCGCGCGTCTACGCTCCGGCGCCTTCTCAGTTTCCCAATGGCTTTGCCGTCGCTCTTCGCTTACAGTGGCGGGACCGCACCGGACTTTGACCGGTTTCCCTCTTCGCCGCATTGCTGCGGAACATAGAATCTATCAACTTGTGTATTTAGTGTAGCACTTTCCTGCAGCATACGCAAGATATAGCGGACAAAAAACTCCCGGAGCATACCGCTCCGGGAGTTTTGTTATGCCTTTATGATTGGGTCAACCGGTTATTTGCCGGCTCTGGCCTTGTAGCCTTCCAGTCTTTCCTTGGCGTCGTTCTCTGCCTTTTCGTACAGAGCTTCTGCCTTATCCGGGAATTCCTTGGACAGGGACGCATAGCGGACCTGATCCATGATGAAGTCGCGGAAGGAACCGGTCGGATCCTTGGAGTCCAGAACGAACGGGTTCTCGCCCTTCGCCTTCAGTTCGGGGTTGAACCGGTACAGCTGCCAATAACCGCATTCGACTGCCAGCTTCTCGTTCTCCTGAGTCTTGCCCATGCCCTTCTTGAGGCCGTGGTTGATGCAGGGAGCGTAGCAGATGATGAGGGACGGACCATGGTAGCTTTCGGCTTCCTTGACCGCCTTCAGGAACTGGTTCTTGTCAGCGCCCATAGCGACCTGTGCAACATAGACGTAGCCGTAGCTGGCTGCCATCATGCCCAGATCCTTCTTCTTGGTCTTCTTGCCGCTTGCAGCGAACTTTGCGATCGCAGCAGCCGGAGTCGCCTTGGAGGACTGACCGCCGGTGTTGGAGTAAACTTCGGTATCGAAGACGAGCACGTTGATGTCTTCGCCGGAAGCGAGAACGTGGTCCAGTCCGCCGTAACCGATGTCGTAGGACCAGCCGTCGCCGCCCAGGCACCAGACGCTCTTCTTGACGAGGAAGTCTTCCTTCGCCTTGAGTTCTGCCTTGAGTTCGGCAGCTCTGCCGGACAGCTTGGCCTTGTTGACCGCAGCCATCAGAGCTTCGGACTGTTCTCTGGAGGTAGCGCCTTCGGCCATGCCTTCGAGCCAGGTCTTAGCCGCTTCCTTGATCTCAGCGCTCTTGGTGGTCTCTGCGAGTTCGCAGACGATATCCTTTACCTTTGCTCTGTTCTGGCGGACAGCGGTAGCCATACCGAGACCGAATTCGGCGTTGTCTTCGAACAGGGAGTTTGCCCAAGACGGACCTCTGCCGTTCTTGTCGGTGGTGTACGGCATGGAAGGTGCGGATGCGCCCCAAATGGAGGAGCAGCCGGTCGCGTTCGCGATCATCATGCGGTCACCGAACAGCTGGGTAACGACCTTGATGTACGGGGTCTCGCCGCAGCCTGCACAGGCGCCGGAGAATTCGAAGTACGGGAACGCGAACTGGGAACCCTTGACGGAACCCTTGTCCATAACGGGCTTTTCGCCGATCTCCATACCGAACTCCCAGTTGGCAGCTTCCGCTTCCTGAGAAGCAAAGCTTTCCATGGTGAGAGCCTTTGCGCCCTTCTTGCCCGGGCAGATGTCGGCGCAGTTGCCGCAACCGAGGCAGTCGAGCGGGGATACCTGCATTCTGTAAGCCATGCCGGCCGCTTCCTTGCCCATCGCGGGGATGGTGGCGAAGCTTGCGGGAGCCTTTGCCTTTTCGTCTTCGGTGAGCAGGATCGGACGGATCGTTGCGTGCGGGCAGACGAAGGAGCACTGGTTGCACTGGATGCAGTTTTCAGGATGCCACATGGGTACCTTGACGGCTACGCCGCGCTTCTCGTAAGCAGCGGTGCCGCTGGGGAACGTACCGTCTGCGATGTCCACGAAGGTGGAAACGGGCAGCTTGTCGCCCTGCTGACGGTTCATGGGTACGAGTACGTTTTCGATGAATTCGGGGACCTTCTTGGCCTTGGCGGGTGCATCGACAGCATCCTTCCAGGCTGCGGGGACCTTGACTTCGTGGAAACCGGTGAGACCGGCGTCTACGGCGGACCAGTTCATCTTAACGACGTTTTCGCCCTTCTTGCCGTAGGTCTTCTCGATGGACTTCTTCAGATA
Organism: Bacillota bacterium; assembly: GCA_017626845.1. Classification (GTDB taxonomy): domain Bacteria; phylum Bacillota; class Clostridia; order Peptostreptococcales; family Anaerovoracaceae; genus RUG11894. The sequence continues at coordinate 10,085 of JAGAHX010000031.1, read as the reverse complement.
CTTTTCGGCATCTTCCACGGGGATGACCTTGGTGAGCGCGAAGAACGCGGACTGCATGATCATGTTGATGCGGTTGCCGAGGCCGATCTTAACGCCCAGGTCGGTCGCATCGATGGTGTAGAACTTGATCTTGTTCTTGGCGATGTACTGCTTCATGGCAGCGGGCAGATGCTCTTCGAGAGCCGCATCGTCCCAGGTGCAGTTGAGCAGGAAGGTGCCGCCCTTCTTCAGGCCTTCCAGAACGTCGTAGGCGTGAACGTAGGATTCGTTGTGGCATGCGACGAAGTCCGCCTCAGTGATGAGGTAGGTGGACTTGATGGGGTTCTTACCGAATCTCAGGTGGGAAACGGTGATGCCGCCGGACTTCTTGGAGTCGTAGGAGAAGTAGCCCTGTGCATACATGTCGGTGTTGTCGCCGATGATCTTGATGGCCTGCTTGTTGGCGCCGACGGTACCGTCGGAACCCAGACCCCAGAACTTGCAGCGGTAGGTGCCTTCGGGTTCGGTGGCGATGTTGACGGTCTTCAGAGAGGTGCCGTAAACGTCGTCTTCGATGCCGATGGTGAAGTTGTTCTTGGGCTTCTTGGCCTTCAGGTTATTGTAAACAGCAACGATCTGTCCCGGCGTGGTATCCTTGGAACCTAAGCCGTAGCGGCCGCCGTAGATCTCGGGTGCATTCTCTTCGGTGTAGTACATGGTCTTGAGGTCCATGTAGAGAGGATCGCCCATGGCGCCGGGTTCCTTGGTCCGGTCGAGAACAGCGATTCTCTTGACGGTCTTCGGCATGACCTTCTTGAGGTACTTCGGAGACCAGGGTCTGTACAGTCTGACCTTGATGAGGCCGACCTTTTCGCCCTTTGCCAGCAGGTGCGGCAGAGTCTCTTCGATGGCTTCGCAGACGGAACCCATGGCGACGATGACGTTCTCCGCATCGGGTGCGCCGACATAGTCGAACGGCTGATACTTTCTGCCGATCTCCTTGCCGAGCTTCTTCATGTAATCGGCAACGATGTCGGGCAGAGCTTCGTAATACTTATTGGCAGCTTCTCTGGCCTGGAAGAAGATATCCGGGTTCTGAGCGGTGCCGCGGATGCAGGGATGTTCGGGGTTCAGAGCTCTGTCTCTGAAGGCCTGGACGGCATCCATATCGATCAGCTTGCGATAGACGTCGTAATCGACGACTTCGATCTTCTGGATCTCGTGAGAGGTTCTGAAACCGTCGAAGAAGTGCAGGAAAGGTACTCTGCCTTCGATGGCGGACAGGTGTGCGATCGCTGCCAGGTCCATGACTTCCTGAACGGAGGAGGAGCACAGCAGGGCGAAACCGGTCTGGCGGCAGGCCATAACGTCGGAGTGATCGCCGAAGATGCACAGTGCGTGAGCTGCCAGGGTTCTTGCCGTAACGTGGAATACGCCGGGCAGGAGTTCGCCTGCGATCTTGTACATGTTGGGGATCATGAGGAGCAGGCCCTGGGATGCGGTATAGGTGGTGGTGAGAGCGCCGGCTGCGAGGGAGCCGTGAACGGTACCGGATGCGCCGCCTTCGGACTGCATCTCGACTACGCGGACTTCCTGGCCGAACAGGTTCTTTTCTCCATGCGCTGCCATGTCGTCCACGATCTCAGCCATCGGGGAGGACGGAGTGATGGGGAAAATTGCGGCAACGTCGGTAAACGCATAAGAGACATATGCGGCTGCGGCGTTGCCATCCATGGTTTTGAATTTCTTAGCCATGATTTCGTTTCTCCTTTACTTTTTATGAGTAATTGTTACTGAAACAATAGAAAACGCTGGGTGCGTTTCTGCACACCCTGATAATTATATAACAATCCCACAAAAATACAACAGCAGAAGACGTTTCTGCTGTTGTTTTCCAGAAATTTTTATGGGCCCTTTGAACACAGAGTACCAGGTACATTGTGCACGGGCACGGACCCTGAGCCTGTCGAAGGGGCATTCTTTATCCCTTATCCTTCTTTTCCAGATAACTCAGCGTATACAGCGCGATAAAAGAGATCAGGATATTTACCAGCACCCACTTGTACGCCATGGCATCGTTCCCTTCTCTCCACAGCTGATAGACGGTGGTGGAGATGGTAGCGGTGCGGCCGGGCGTATAGCCGGAGACCATGGACGTGGCACCGTACTCGCCGAGCCCGCGGGCAAAGGAAAGCACAAAGCCTGCCAGCACCCCTTTTTTGCAGCAGGGAAGCATGATGTACCAGAACACCTGCCGCTTGTTGAGACCGACGGAATACCCCGCATCCGCCAGGCCGGGATCGAAGTTTTCGAAGGCGCCCCGTGCGGTGCGGTACATCAGGGGGAATGTGACCACGGCCACCGCCAGGATGCTGGCAGGCCAGGTCATGGCCACCCGGATGCCGAAGTGCTCCAGAAGGAATGCGCCGAGGGGCCGCTTCGGGCTGAAGGTCATCAGCAGGAAAAAGCCCACGACGGTAGGCGGCAGTACCAGAGGAAGCGTAAGCACGCAGTCGATGAGCGCCTTCAGAGCCGGCCGCACGCTGCGCAGCCCGTAGGCTGCGCCGATGCCTACAAAAAACGTGAGGACCGACGCGATCAGCGAGATCCGTATGGAGTTAAGGAGCGGATACCAATCCATGGGTCACCTTTTGAGCTAATGTGCGATGGCAAAACCAGCCTCTTCGAAGACGGCGGAGCAGGCGTCGCCCATCAGATAATCCAGAAACGCCTTGGCCGCTTCCGGATTCGCCGCTTCCACCATGACGGCCGCGGGATACACGACGGGGCTGTGGCTGCCTTCCGGCGGGAAAGCGACGGTCTCCAGGCCGGCCGCCGCAGCGTCGGTGCCGTATACGATGCCGCAGTCCACGGTGCCCTCTTTCACCTGGCTCGTTACTTCCTTTACGTTCGTGCCGAACGTGATCTTCTTCGCGTCGTTCAGATCATCCCAGAGGCCCATGTACGTGAGGATCTCCTCGGAATACTGGCCTACGGGCACGTCGGAATTGCCCAGGGCGATCAGGGACAGCTTGTCGGTGCCCAGGTCCTCATAGCTTTGGATCTCCTTCGGATTGCCTTCGGGAACCACCAGCGCCACCTTGTTTTCCAGCAGATCGACGCGGGTGGCGGTGTCCACGAGATTCAATTCCTCCAGCTGGTTCATCTGTTTCTGGGCAGCGGAGATGAACAGGTCGCAGGGCGCACCCTCCTCGATCTGGGTCTTCAGCGTGCCGGAAGAATCCAGGGTAAGGACGAGCTCCACATTTTCGTTTTCCGCCTCGTAGGCCGCTTTTATCGCATTCAGGGTCTCCGTCATGGATGCAGCGGCGAAGATCTGCAGCGCAACGGGTTCCGCAGCCTCCGGTTCCGGCTCGGAAGCGGGTTCGCCTGCGGTGCAGGCAGCCAGGGCAAAGATCATAATCAGTACAAGCAGAGATGCCGATAACTTTTTCATACTTCCTCCATTTTTACAGCACAAGGGGACAGGTATATTGTGCTTATTGTTCCGGAGCGGCGCAGTTTGCGGCTGCACCGGTCAGGATCTCGATGCCGTGGGTCAGCGCAGGCGTGACCGCCTCCAGATTCTCCCGGACCGCCTTCGGACTGCCGGGCAGATTGATGATGAGGGTACACTTGCGGATGACAGCGGCAGCGCGGGACAGCATGCCGCGGGGCGTGATCCGCATGGAATAGGCCCGCATGGCCTCCGGAATGCCGGGGACCGCCTTCTCCGCGATGTCCATGGTGGCCTCCGGCGCGTTATCCCGGGGAGAAAAACCGGTGCCGCCGGTGGTGAGGATGAGCTGCGCCCTGCCCTCGTCCGCGATCTCGGCAAGCAGCTTGGCCAAGCCTTCGCGGTCATCGGAGACAAGGTGGGTCTCGCCGACGAAGTAGCCCAGCTTTTCCATTTCCCCGACGATGACGGGGCCGGCTTTATCCTCCCGCTCACCCTGTGCGCCGGAATCGGATACGGTGACCACAGCCACGGTGGGCAGGATGCCGAAAGCGTCGCCGGGGCGGATGGTGCCGCCCTGCTCCACCACGGCAAACACGCCTTCTCTGGGCATGATGCAGTCGCCAGTGAGCCTGCGGATCTCGCAGTCGGCGTGGCATTCTTTGCCGATCTGGGTCATGCGGAGCACAGCATCGCCGCAGCGGAAGCGGATCCCGATGGGCAGCTTCGCGAAATCGATGCCTTCGACCATGATGTTTTCGGCGAAATCGCCGGGCACCAGATCTTTGTGACCCGCTGCCAGAAACCGCTCCCGGGCTTCTTCGTATTTTTCGTAGCTCAACAGGCTGACAGCGCGGTGCCAGGTTCCGGCGTGAGCATCGCCTTCAATGCCCCAGTCCTTTACGAGTTTCGCTTCTTCGATGGGCTTTTTCTTGGTTCCCCGCACCTCGCTGATGCAGATGGATCGTATGGTTGGCATGTTATCCTCCAATTTGAGACATCAGCCGGTCCTCTTCCGTTTTCGCGAGGCCGAACTGATGATGCTCGGGTTTCTTCTGAATGCAGCGGACGATCGCATCGCTGATATCCTGCTGCGATCCTCCGTTTCGCAGGATCTCTTTTACGTCTTCCCCCGCCGGAAAAGCCAGACAGCTCTTTAACTTGCCGTCCGCCGTTAACCGGATGCGGTTGCAGTCTTCGCAGAAGCGGTGGGAAACGGCGGAGATGAAGCCGATATCGGAAAGAAAACCGGGGAAACGGACATATTCGGCAGGACCGGCGATCGAATGCGGCACTTCGACATGCTCAGTGCCCGTCTCAAATTCAGCCGCAGCGGTCCCTGAGCCTGTCGAAGGGACGCGCACCGGTTCTCCGAAGGATCTTTGGAAAAGGTCCAAAAGCGCATCCTTCTCGATCCCCTGCAGTGAGCCGCCCATTCCGATGGGCATCAGCTCGATAAAGCGGACGGAGGCACGGGTATCCCTGGCCAGACCGGCCAGTTTGATCAGCTGTTTCTCCCTTCCTATCGTGGGAACACAGTTGATCTTTACCTTCAAGTCCGGCGTATCCAGTGCTGCCTGCAGGCCTTCCATGGCCGGGTCAAACAGATCGCGTCCGGTAAAGGCGCGGTACGCCTCCCGGTCCATGGCATTCAGGCTGGCGTTGACCCCGTCCAGCCCCGCCGCCAGCAGATCCGGAAGCTGGTCTTTCAGCAGAACGGCGTTGGTCGTGAGGACCACGGTCTCGATGCCGGGGGTTTCCTTCAGCAGAGCGACCAGGCGGTGCAGCTGCGGGCGCACCAGGGGTTCCCCGCCGGTCAGACGGATCTTGCGGACGCCTAGCCTTGCCGCCTCCGCCGCAACACGTCCGATCTCCTCGTAGGAAAGGATGTCGCCGTGCTCCATCAGGGCGACGCCGCCTTCTGGCATGCAGTGGATGCAGCGCTGGTTGCAGCGGTCCGTTACCGAGATGCGCAGATATTCGATTGTGCGTCCGTAGTTATCTTTCATGGAGCATCTTTTCCAACATGGCAGCGACCTTCTGCGGGTCCTGCCACTCGCCGGCTTTCAGAAACAGTTTGGGATAGGATGACCCCTTCAGCCCTTCGATGAGGATGAGATCCGCTTCCGGAAAGGCCTCGAAGAGCTGGGTCTCGTCCACCGGCTGCCGCTTGACCAGCATAAACTTTTCGCCATCAAACACTGCGGTTCCTATGGCACCGGCGTCGAAAAACCGGCGGGTATCGGTGCCGGCCACGTCGGGTTCGAAGGAGTGGCCATCGTGCTTGACGACCGCAACGGAATACCCGCGGGCCGTCAGAATGGGAAGAACGGCTTCGATGAGAGTCGTCTTGCCGCAATTTTTCTCCCCGGAGATCGCGAAGATCCGGGGTTTTCCCGCGGCGCTCACAGCCTGGTCCCTTCCCTTCCGAAGAAGAAATCGCCGGACTTGCCGCCGCTCTTTTGCACCAGGTGAACGTCGCCGATCACCATTTCCTTGGAGACGGCCTTGCACATGTCGTAGATCGTAAGGAGTGCCGCGGATACGCCGGTGAGCGCCTCCATCTCCACGCCGGTCTTTCCTTCTGTTTTTACCGTGCAGACCGCTTTTACGCTGCAGGTCTCCGCCAGGATCTCGAAATCCACGGAGGCCTTCGTAATGGGCAGCGGGTGGCAGAGCGGGATCAGGTCGGACGTTTTCTTGCAGGCCATGATGCCGGCGATGCGGGCAGCCGCCAACACGTCGCCTTTGGGCACACTGCCGTCCTGCAGCATGCGCAGGATCTCCGGGCCCAGGGCGATCGTTCCTTCCGCCTTCGCTTCTCTCGCCGTGACCGCTTTGCCGGAGACATCCACCATGACGGCTTCTCCGTTTTCGTTGATGTGAGTCAGTTTTTCCATATCTTCAGATCCTATATACTTTGAGTTTTGTTCCGGCAGGAGCCGGTCCGTCGGAAGCCGGCAGTTCGGCCAGACAATTGCAGCCGGCCATGGTCAGAAGCTGACCGCTGGAATGGCCGTCCGGCACCGTCAGGATGCCGTTTTCCAGTTTGGACCGCAGATACCGGGGCACCGGACTGCCCTTCGGGAACGGCTTCGCAAGAATTCCTTCCGTCTCCTGCATCTGCAGGGACGGGTCGGCGGACAGCGCCGCCAGCAGAGGCCGGGCAAACAGTTCGAACGTCGCTGCGGCGGCATAGGGGTTGCCGGACAGGCACAGGATCTGTGCACCGTCTTTCTCCGCCAGGATCAGAGGTGAGCCGGGCTTCAGCCGGACACCTGCGAAACGGATGGATGCCCCCAGTTCTTCCAGGATCTGCGGCAGATAATCCGCGTCGCCCACGGATACGCCGCCGGTGGTCAGAACAAGATCGCAGGATGCGATCCTCTTCTGCAGTTCTTTTGCAAGAAGCGCCGGGTCGTCCGGGCAGAAGGCGGTGTCCGCTTCCAATCCCAGCTGCTTTAACCGGCTCTTCAGATAGACGGAATTGGAGTCGTAGATCTTTCCTGCGCCCAGGGGGCTGCCTGGGGCAGCGATCTCGCTGCCGGTGGCCAGAATGGCCACCCGCGGCCGCCGGCGGGCGCGCAGCGCCGCGAAGCCGGCGGCCGCCAGGCAGCCTGCCGTCGCTGCGTCGATCTTCTGCCCAACCTTGCAGAGCACAGTTCCTTTCGCGAAATCATCGCCTGCAAAGACGTAATTCTGGAAGTGTCCCACTGCTTTATAGATCTGTACAGCATCGTCTCCATCGACGCCGCATGCCGCTTCATACGCTGCATCTTCGATTCCGATCACGGCGTCGCAATCCGCAGGGATCCTCCCGCCGGTCATGATGCGCACGCACTCGCCGGGTCCCACAGCGAACTCGGTTCCGCAACCGGCAGGTACATACCCCACCTGCTTTAGCCGGGCAGGTCTTTCCCGGCCCGCCCCTTTCACGTCTTCGCTGTGAAATGCAAAGCCATCTAGCGGAGAACGGGGAAACGGAGGCTGATCGATGAGCGAAACCAAATCTTCCGCCGCGATCCGGCCGACACAATCGTACACGCTCACCGTTTCCGTTCCGCCCAAAGGATCTGTCTGCGCGATGATGCGCAGCGCTTCTCCTACAGAGATCATCCCTTCTACCAGCCTTTCCCGAAGCTGCAGTCCGGGAAACGGCATTCCTTACATCCCAGGCAAAGCCCGCCGTAACCCAGTTCCGCGATATCCGCCTTCGAGATCTCCACGCCTGCCAGCACGCGGGGCAGCACGATATCGAAGATCGTAGCCTTGTGATACATCACGCAGCCCGGCAGTCCCAGAATGGGCACGCCGTCTTCGAAATAGCCAAGGCACAGCATGGCGCCGGGCAGCGCCGCGCCGCCGTAGGTAACAATCCTCGCGCCGCTCTGCATGATAGCCCCCGGCGTTTTGTCGTCCGGATCCACGCTCATGCCGCCGGTGCAAAGGATCAGATCGGCGCCTGCCGCTCTTGCTTCTGCGATCGCCTTCAGGATCGTATCCGTATCGTCTACGCATTTCGTGCGGTAGATCGTCTCCACCCCGAAATCCGCCAGTTTCTTTTCCACGACGGGGCCGAATTTGTCTTCGATCAAACCCTTCGCTACTTCGCTGCCGGTCACGATCACAGCGCAGGCCTTTACCATAAAAGGCACGACCCGCAGCAGCGGCTGGGGACCCACCAGTTCCGCCGCTTTATCCAGCTTTTCCGCTTCGATTACCAGGGGGATCACCCGCATACCGGCCAGTTTGTCGCCTTTTTTGACCGCCACGTTGCCCATGCGGGTCGCGATCATCAGTTGGTCCTGGCCGTTCACCAGGCGGAGGCGGTCTCTATCCACCAGAAACAGGCCATCGCAGTCCGCCTTCACCTCGATCTTGCCTTCTTTCGTCCCGGAACGGGTCATGTTCGGGCCGAAGCACAGCGCCAGCAGCCGCTCCGCCGCTTCGTCCTCGTGCAGCCACCCCTCTGGCTTTTCGAACACGTACAGATTCTCCTTGCCCATGGACAGCAGCACAGGAATGTCCTCTTCCGTTACGATATGCCCTTTGCGGAACCGCGCGTCCTTGGTGACCCCGGGGATAATCTGGGTCATGTCGTGGCACAATACCGTGCCGACCGCATCCTCTGTTCTGATGAGTTTCATGCTGTTTCTCCTATACAAAATGCCCTGCCTCCGTAAAGGAAGCAGGGCGATCATACCAAAACCGGCGGCCCGAAAGCCGCTTGCTGCTGCATCCTTTTCAATGAGGAAGGCCCTGCGGTTTCCCGCCAGGACCCCGGAGGGGAAAGTCCCCTCGGCCTACCGTCCTTAGCGTTCTGCCTTAGGCGCAGCAGGCTCGGAAGCCGTTGTTCTGTTACCGTTATTTTACACGGATGCAGAAGGGTTTTCAACACCCCTCGTCAAACATGCAGCTGAGTCTCATATATGGAAGACGGTTCATCTCCGAAAAAGCGGGGAAACAGGGCGGAGAAAAAGCGGTCGACGGTCTTCCGGATCGTCTCCGAAAGACCGATATAATTGGGTTCCATATGAATTTCCTCAGATTACGTTAAAAATACCCTTCCGTGGACAGATAGCGGTCTCCGGTATCGGGCAGGATGACCACGATGTTCTTGCCGGCGTTCTCCGGACGCTTTGCCAGCTGGATCGCAGCAGCGACCGTAGCGCCGGCAGAGATGCCCACCAGGACGCCCTCGTTTCTGCCGATGGCAGCGCCGACGGCATAGGCGTCCTCGTTGGGGATTGCGATGACCTCATCCAGCACGCTCAGGTCCAGCGTATCCGGTGCAAATCCGGCGCCGATGCCCTGGATCTTGTGGGGGCCTGCTTTGCCTTCGGAGATAAAGGGAGAAGCGGCGGGCTCCACGCCTACGACCTTTACTGCCGGGTTCTGCTCCTTCAGATACTTGCCTGTACCGGAGACCGTACCGCCGGTGCCGAAGCTCGCCACGAAGATGTCCACCTGGCCGTCCGTGTCCTTCCAGATCTCCGGACCCGTCGTTTCGTAATGCGCCTTCGGATTGGAGGGGTTGATGAACTGACCCGCCAGCACGGCACCCGGGATCTCCTTCAGCAGTTCATCCGCTTTGGCGATAGCGCCCTTCATCCCCTTCGCACCTTCCGTCAACACCAGCTCTGCACCGTAGGCAGCCACGATCTTGCGTCTTTCCACGGACATGGAATCCGGCATCACCAGGATGAGTTTATAGCCCTTTGCGGCAGCGACCGCAGCCAGGCCGATGCCGGTGTTGCCCGAAGTGGGTTCTATGATGGTGTCGCCGGGCTTCAGTTTGCCGGCGGCTTCGTAATCCGCGATGATCGCTCGGGCGATGCGGTCCTTTACGCTGCCTGCCGGATTCAGATATTCCAGTTTTCCGTAGATCTTTGCGGTCAGTCCTTCCTTTTTCTCCGTATGGACCAGTTCCAGCAGCGGGGTGCCGCCGATCAGCTGTTCTGCCGATGTGTAGATGTTAGACATGCTTTTTTGCCTCCTTTTTCCGGTAAAATCATAACCACGCGTTGAACGCGTGGTTTGGACAGCCCCTGCAAGGGGCTATCTCTTGTGGTAGCCCCTCAAGGGGCATCGAATAACCTAACAACCACAGTTTTATTACTGGCAGCCCCCTTCTCGGGGGCTGTTTTGT
>JAGAHX010000030.1 GCA_017626845.1 Bacillota bacterium | reverse complement strand
GACCGGGGCAGAAGTGGCACCTCTTCCAGAAGTACCGGAATTGCAGTGGGAGAAGACGGCCGGCATTCTTTCGGCGAAGACCGGCACTTCCGTTACCGCCACGGATCTGAAAAACCGCTGCGAGGCGCGAAAGAAAGCGGCTAGAGAGGAGGGGCTGTAGATGGAATACAAGACAGACCTTCTGATCTTAGGCACCGGCGCCGCAGGAAGCAGCGCGGCCTTCGCTGCTAGAAAGCAGTGCCCGGACCTATCTATTTGGATGATCAGCCGCGAGGACGAACCGGAGTATTCGGAGCCGGCGCTGCCGGATCTGCTCTCCGGCGAATTGTCCATGGCAAAGGTGCGGGTGAAAAACTGGGAGGAATACCGGAACGCGGGGATCGATGTCCGCTGCAGGGAGGCCGTCCAAATCGATGCGGCGGCTAAGAAAGTGTTCCTGGACGGCGGAGATACCGTTTCCTATGGAGCTCTCATCCTGGCCACAGGCAGCCAGCCCATACGCCTGCGGAAGATGCAGGGTACCGGACTGCCAGGCAATTTCGTGATGAAATCCCTGGCGGACGTGCTGGATCTGGAGCATTACCACGGCAAGAGCGCCGTCGTCGTAGGCTCCGGCGCTATCGGCATTGAAGGCAGCATGGCGCTCAAGGCGCGGGGATTTGAGCGGGTAACCATGGTGGAAGCCCTGGATTGGCTCAGCCCGAGATCCCTGGACAGGGAGACCTCGGACAAACTGCAGGCGGCCCTGGAAGGCTTCGGCGTGGAAGTGCTGACGGGCGAAGCGGTGCAGGCGGTGCTGGGTGAAGACAAGGTGGAAGGGGTAGAGACCTCCAAACGGCGCATCCCCTGCGACGTCGTGCTCTGGGGCATCGGCATGCGGCCGGACGTGCAGCTGGCAAAGGATGCAGGCGTCGAGCTGGGCGCCCTGGGCGGCATCCGGGTGGACGACCGCATGCGCACGAGCATCCCTCACATCTACGCCTGCGGAGACTGCGCGGAATCCCTCGACATTTTAAGCGGACAGCCGGCGCTGCACCTGTTCTGGGAACCTGCTCAGCGGGGCGGAGCAGCTGCGGGGGTCAACGCGGCAGGCGGCGACGTACCGTATCTCGGCTCTGCCGCAGTCTTCCTGACGAATAAGGGCGGTCTTTCCATCGCAGCGCTCGGCAAAACGGCTGCGGAGCTGGACCCCTGCACCGGACGCATCCTGCAGGAGGAAAAGGACGGCCTATTCCGCCGCCTGCTGCTGGAAGACGGATACCTGAAGGGCGTGCAGATGCTGGGAACGCTGACGGATATCGATCTGTTCTTTGAAAACATCCGCAAGAACGCGATGCAGCGGGAGGGTGCCTGGGACCTTAGGGTGCAGATCCCCGAGGATTGCACGACGGTGCGGGAGGCGATCTTTTTCCTTCGAAAAAGCAGAAGAAATGCGATATAGGCAAGAAAAAACTCCCGGATAAGTTTCGGGAGTTTGCTTTTATTCTCCTGTGGTCTCCTCCGGCCACTTCGTAATGTTGATGATGTGCACGGCCAGGGCGTCGCCCCGCATGACGCGGAAGTCCTCCCTGGGAAGGATCTTGGACATGCCTCTCCGCACCACGAGGATCGAAACGCCGAATTCCTCTTCGATCTCTTTGGCGGTCATGCCGATCCATTTACTGTCAAAATCGATATAGACGGTCTGGATGTTGAGGTCTCTGGGGTCGGAGCTCGCCTGCATCTCCGTATAGCGCTCCACGAAGCCGGCGGAGATGATGCCGGTGGGGATCGCCACGGCGCCGACGCCTAAAAAGGCGATGATGATGCCCATCACCTGACCCAGCGGCGTAATGGGGCTGATGTCGCCGTAGCCCACGGTGAGGATCGTGGACATGCTCCACCAGATGCCGGAGAAAGCGTTTTTAAAGGCCTCCGGCTGCACCTCATGCTCTACGCTGTACATGCAGAGCGACGAGGCCATCATCAGGATGAAGATGATAAAGCAGGACGATGCGATCTGGTTTCTCTTGTCGTAGATGACGGACGTGATGACGTTAAAGGAATCGAAGGCCTGGTTGACCCGAAACAGCCGCAGGATGCGCACCACCCGCAGCATGCGGAACACTACGAAGCCGGCCAGGGGCAGGAAAGGCAGGATCGTAAGCAGCAGCACAACGCCGTCGAAGGACTTCGCGAAGCGCCAGGCTGCAGCGCCCATGTTCTTTTCCTCCGGATACAGCAGATCTGCCGTCCAAAGCCGCAGCAGATATTCCACGCAGAAAAACAGCCCCGTAATGCCTTCCAGCACGTTGATGACGCCCATGTAGGGTTCAAACCGCTCGAAGGTCTGCAGGAACATCATGATGATGTTCACCAGGATCATCACGATGAGCACGTCGTCGAACACGCGGCTGGGTGTGTCGCTGGTATTGCCGATCTGGATGATGTCGAAGATCCTCTTTTTCTTTGCAGACGTCTGCTCCATAGATGCCTCCTGTCCTATCGTTATAAGTATACAACATTTGCGCAAAATTTTTTATCCGTGTTGGACATTTGCTGGACAAGGCCTTGTTATAATAAAGGCAGAATTCATATTGGAACAACTGGGAGGAGTTAAAAGAGGACGAGGGTCCGCAGGTTCAGCCCAAATAAAAAAAGAGGGGCCCTACAGGTCCCTCTGGGAATAATGGATCACCATCAATGCCTTCGTAGTTCCTGCGAAGGCATTTTTATATGTGTGGTGCTGGTCCGCCCTGTAATGCATCAGGCAGTCCTTTTCCACCACATAGCTCTTCTTTTCCTCGCCGCCCAGCACGATCTCCAGGGCCCCTTCGTAGACGAAGGTAAACTCCTCGGTGCCCGGGGCGTGGGGCTTGGAATCGGAGATCGCGTCCTCATCCAGCTCCAGATCCAGGATCTCGAAGGACCGGTCCTTGTGGGCAGGTACGACGGGAAATAGCCGGAAGTGGCCGTAATCGGAGAGCAGAGGCGTCATGTCCGTCTCCTTCACGATCTCGATCTCCTGGTCCGGGCTTTCCAGCAGGGCCGTAAAGGACACGCCCAGACCCGTGGCGATCTTCCAGAGCGTGGCGATGGTGGGGCTCGATTCGCCCCGCTCGATCTGTCCCAGCATGGACTTGGAGACGCCGGTGAGTTCGGCTGCCTCCCCCAGGCTGAGCTTGCGCTCCGCGCGCAGGTTTTTTAGATTTTCCGGGATGACCCGGTTCATATCCGATGCGTTCATAGTCTTTAACGGAAGTCCGCGACTTCCACGCCTTCCTCCCGGACGATGCCCCGCAGATGCTCCATCTCTTCCTTGGATGGCCGGAGAAACTCCGGATGCTCGTAGGGGATGCCCAGGGCTTCGTATTTGATCTTTCCGAATTCATGATAGGGCAGCAGCTCCATGCGGGCTTTGGGCAGGGTGCGGTGCACGAAGGCCGCGCTGCGGCGGATGTTGTCTTCGTCCGCGTTGACCCCGCCAATGCATGGAATGCGGACAACGACCTCCGCCGGCAATTCCGCAAGCTTTGCCATGTTCTCCAGGATGCGCTCGTTACCGGCGCCGGTCCAGCGCTTATGGGCAGCGCTGTCCATGTGCTTTAAATCCATAAAGATGAGGTCCATGCGCGAAAGAGAGGGCCGCACCGCCTCGAAATCGAAGACGCCGCAGGTCTCGATGTCCATGGAGTAGCCCATGTCGTAGATCTGTTCCGTCAGATAGTTCAGGAATTCCGGCTGCAGGCAGGCTTCTCCTCCGGAGAAGGTGATGCCGCCTCCGCTGTAGGAATAGAACAGCCGGTGAGTCTGGACCTGCTTTAACACCTCGTCCGCATCCATTTTCTGCACCATCAGGACCCGGGCTTTCTGAGGACAGACCTCCACGCATTTCCCACAGGCAATGCACTTCTCCCGCTCCGCATTCAGATCGATGCCGATGCCCTGGGGGCAGACTTTCGCGCATTCCCCGCAGCCGATGCACTTGCGGATGTGCCAGCCCACTTTTCTGGTCTGGTTGCAGCCTTCAGGGTTGGCGCACCAGGCGCAGTGCAGGGGACAGCCTGCCAGAAACACCGTGGTCCGGATGCCGTCTCCGTCGTTGACGGAGAACGGCTGCAGGTTCATAACGTACCCGGAAGGAGCCATTTAGAAGGCCTCGTGGGCGTTTCTCGCCATGATGGAATCCTGCATTTCCTTGGACAGGTTCGTAAACTGGGCGGAATAACCGGCTACCCGCACCAGCAGGCTTCTGTATTTCTCGGGATGGGCCTGGGCGTCCTTCAGCACCTCGTTGGAAATGGTGTTGAACTGGACGTGGAAGCCGCCCAGCGCGAAGTAGCTCTGCAGCATGGCACCCAGGTTGGCTCTGCCGCGCTTCGTCGCCACCAGATCGTGGTTTAAGCGCAGGTTGAGCAGGGTGCCGCCGCTGTGCTTTTCGTGCTCCATCTTGGCCGCGCTGCGCAGGGCTGCCAGGCAGGTGGAGGTGTCGGTGCCGGTGTAGGGGGAGACGCCTTCGTTGATCGGGTCGCAGGCGTGGCGTCCCTCGGGTGTCGCACCCAGCACCTTGCCGGTGGGCAGGTAGTTGGAGATTCCCATGAAGGCCGTTACAAAGTGGTTGCCGTACAGATCGTTGTAGGAAGTGACTTCGTCGTAGTAGAAGTCCGCCAGCTGCCGCGCGATGCTGTCTACGTAGTCGATGTCGTTGCCGTATTTCGGGCAGGCCAGTGCCTTGGCCCGCAGGTCTTCGTATCCTTCCCAGTTGGCGTTGATGGCATCGATGATGTCGGAAAGCATGCAGACCTTGTCCTCGTAAACCAGCTTCTTGATGACGGCCAGGGAGTTGGCGGTTACCGAAAGACCGACTCCTGTAAACACCGGGCCGATGCTGTACTTGGCGCCGCCGTCCACCAGGTCCGCGCCGTTCTTCATGCAGTATTCGTTGCAGGCGCTCATGAAGGGCCGGTGGCCGATCTCTCTGTGGATTTCCTGGGCGGTGACCAGAGAGATGACGCCCTGCTTTACGAGATATTTAAACTGCTTCTTCCAGGCTTCCACGATCTCCTCGTAGGAAGCGAAGGTCTTCGGATCCTTTTCGGGGAGGGAGACCTGCTTGCCGGACAGTCTGCTCTTGCCTTCGTTGAGGGCGAATTCCAGCGCTGCAGCGAAACTGATGCTGGCAGCGGACGTCCACTCGAACGTCTTTCTGGAGTGGGGCACGACGCAGCCGCAGTTGTTCCAGTCCCGGGCGTCCTTGGGGGTGTAGCCCAGGTTCGAGAGCATCTGGTAGCCGGTACGGTCGCCGTGGATGGCGGGGAAGCCGCAGCCGGTGGAGACCAGCTCGGTGACCGCTTCCATGAATTCGGGCGGGCAGTCCGGGTGGATGCGGCAGCTTAAGGTGGGCTGGTGGGTCATACACTCGCGGGTCGCCTGGATCGCCATGTAGGAGATGGTGTTGGTGGCATCGGTGCCGTCCACCTTGGTACCGCCCACGGTGAGGTTCTCGAAATTCGTGTAGCCGGCAAAGAAGCTGGCGGTGTTCTTGGAGATGGTCCAGGCCCACTCGGAATACTTCAGCCACAGGCACTCGACGAGTTCCAGCGCGGTGTCGTAGTCGATGCGGCCTGCTTCCTCGTCCGCCTTGTAGTAGGGATACATGTACTGGTCGAAGCGGCCGGGGTTCCAGGCCAGGGGATTTTCTGCGATGATGCCGCCCAGCTGCACAAACCAGACGAACTGGATAGCTTCCCGGAAGGTCTTGGGCGGATTTTCGGGGATGCGGGCGCAGATGTCCGCGATCTCTTCCAGTTCGGCCTTTCTCTTCGGGTCAGCCTCGGCCTTCGCCATTTCGGCGGCCTTTGCGCTGTAGCGGCGGCCCAGGGCGATCATGCCGTCGGCGATGAACACCATAGATTTATAGAAATCGATCTTCTTCTTGTCTTCGGGGATGGCTTCGTTCAACTTGGCCATGTAGTCCAGGGCTTCGGCCTTAATGCCGCCGTAGCCCTTGGGCAGCAGCACGTCGATGTAGTCTGCGGAGATCTCGCCGATACCGTTCCTCCACTTGGAGTCGGTGTCCAGGAAGCCGGTGTCCACGCCGATCTTCTTCGTATCTTCGGAGATGCGGGCCAGGAAGGCTTCTTCCACGGACTTGCCCTTCCAGTAGGGGAAGATGTTTTCGCGGATGAATTTCGCCTGCTCCGGGGTCACGTCGTAGGGATCCTGTCCTCTTTCGGGGAACGTATCCATCTCCTCGTTGATCCACAGCCAGCCGAACTCCGGCGTCAGGATGGCGCACTTGCGGAACTCGCCGCTGGTGCCGACGACCAGCTCGCCTTCCCAGATGTTGACGGACAGCTCTTCGCAGGTATCCTTAAAGGCCTGCGCGGTGCGGATGATGTGAGCCTGTCCCTCGGTGCGCTGGAAGGACTTGGTCCAGGCCCAGGCGCGCTCGTAGGAGATGTGGGGCTTCGTATTGACGTAATTCTGACGGATCTTTTCTACACGTTCTGTAATTGCCATGATGTGTCCTCCAAAGTGCATGCGCTTACAATTCTAGGGGTTTGCTGTGTTTATACTTTAAGAATAGCGCGGGCGGGCACGGATGTCAACCGTTATAACGCACGATTTGTGCGTTGGTAGTTCGCCTGAAAGAAGTCTATGGTTCGGCACGTTGTCTGCTATACTAGGGGTGGTGGAGGTGCATAGTATGAAGATCTACATTTTAGACAACGGCTATCTGCTGATGGATAAAAACATCCTTCTGCAGGCGCAGTACGGCGCAACGCGGATGAGCCGGACAAAAAGTGCGAGCTTGTCCACTGCCCGATCATGATGGTGCTGATCTGCCATGAAAAGGGGAATATCCTGTTCGATCTGGGCTGCCATCCGGATGCCGGAAAGAAGGGCTATTGGCCCGACCGCGTGTGGAAGGCGGAACGGTATTTCCACGAACCGGAGCAGGAGCTGGAGGCGCAGCTGGCGCTGTGCGGGGTCACACCGGCGGATATCGATACCGTCGTTCTGTCGCATCTGCACGAGGACCACACGGGCAACGCGCGGCTGTTTCCGCATGCGGCGCTCTATGCGCCTAAGAACGAGTACCTGGATGCCATGTGGAGCGTCTGTACCAATCCGGATACCGGGTACGTAAAGGCCGAGGTGACCGCCCCCTACCGGGAAGTCCACCTGATCGACCGGGATTTCGAACTCCTGCCGGGGATCGAGATCGTAAACCTGCCGGGTCACACGAACGGGCTGCTGGGCATGGTGTTGCACACGGAAAAGGACGGCGTTCTGATCTTCCCGCAGGATGCTGTGTTCTGCGAGGAATCCTACGGGCCGCCGGCGAGGCTGCCGGGCGGCTTTGAGGACAGCGTGGCCTGCCTGGCATCGATCGAGAAGGTGCGCAGGCTGCAGGTGCAGTACGGCGCCACGGTCTTTTTCGGACATGACCCGGAGAACTTCCCGAAGTACCGGCATGCGCCGGCGTTTTATGAGTAGGGCGTGTTGACCACACTCCACCCCTTCGGTCCACAGCTCTTCTAAGCCCCCAAACCGCCCCGTCAGGGCGCGAAACAAGCTTCGACGGGTAACTTTGCATTTCGCGCTTGGAAACCTCGCATTTCGTCGATTTTCAATATGGCTGTAACAATAATTTAACCTAAGGAGAGGCTTGCCTGATTGGTGAAAAACGTGGATTCTGCAAATGTATCTAAATGGATCAAAAAATGCGAAAATAGATACATTTTTGAGAAGGTAGCCCGATTGCTTGTCTCTTTGGTTTACGATAATTGCAAGATTATGTAATCTCTTCTGCCAAAAACGCTCTTTTCTCGTTCTCTGAAGTCCGAAATTCACAATGCAAAGCGAAAAATGTATCGTTTTTGCTTCTTTTATAGGGTTTTAGATACATTTCTTCTCGCCACGTTTTTAGCCTCATCTCATATAGGTCGCTGTATGTCATCCCCCCTCCCACTGTAATTTTTTAAGACAGGGGAGGGATGTTTTCTTGGGGTTCTGCGGATGCTAAGGCCCTTGAGTCAATGGCATAAGCCGAGATCGTCAACGGGTCGGCCGCAACTCCAGCTTGTTTCGCACAGAAACCTTGCATTCCCGGTACACCCAATTAGAATAATATTGGAAACAATCAGCGAATCGTTGACCGACTCACCATGAGACTCTTCATCGCAATACAACTTAACGAGGAAATGCAGAATCTGCTAGGCGATATCCAGGAAAACTACCGCAGGATGGCCGTCCGGGGGAACTACACGCCGCCCGAAAACCTGCATCTGACGCTGGCTTTCATCGGCGAATACGATAGCCCAGAGGAGGTCCTGGATGCGCTGGAAGTTGTGTCGTTTCAACCGTTCCGGATCTCGCTGGACAGGACCGGCTGCTTCGGCGACCTGCACTGGGCCGGGATCGCAGACAGTCCGCAGCTCGAAAATCTCGTAAAGCAGATCCGGCACGCGCTGGCGGATGCAGGAATCCCGTTCGATAAAAAGCGGTTCCGCGCACATATTACCTTCCTGCGAAGGGCGACTTTCCCGCGCGGCGGTAAAATGCTGCTTCCGTACATCGAACCAGCAAGCATGCAGGTCGAAGAGATCGCCCTGATGTGTTCGACAAGAGGCAAACATGGCATGATCTATACGAAGATCGGGGCTGTAGAGGCAAGAGACGTACTATGAAACGAACAGAACAATTAAGACAAATCTATAACCTGCAGCCCCACGAAGAGGGCGGTCACTTTGCGGAGGTGTATACGGCACCTTTCGAAAAGGACGGCAGAGCGCTGTCCGGCAGCATCTATTTCCTGCTGGACGGAACAGAGACCTCCCGCTTTCATCGGATCGACTGCGACGAAGTCTGGTATTTCCACGAAGGCTGCGGGATGAAGATCACCGTGCTAATGGATGGGTCAAAGAAGGAGTTGCTGCTGGGCAGCGACCTGGGGCGGGGCGACCGGGCGATGGCCGTTGTCCCGAAAGGCAGCGTCTTTGCCGCGGCGAATCTGGATCCGCAGGGGTACACCTTCGTTTCCTGCATGACCACGCCCAAGTTCTCCTATGACGGATTCCAATTGGTCGACTCCGTCGAAGAAATGCTGTAAAGAACGAGCGGATCGACCGGCTGGTGAATGCAGACATCTTGTATAAGTAAGAATGTTAAGAAAATGAAAATGAATAACTGAATCGCCGTTTTTTACCTTGCAAAAAGGCCGGAAATCAATATTTCCTGAACCTGTCAAGCAAAAGTAGACACAAATAAAAAACGTCAGAAGCCCTGGTCCAGTTTGAACTGGACGGGGCTTTTGTATTGCAAGGCTGCAGCAGGCCGTTGATTGTTGTAGTAATCCACATATTCATTCAACAACT
>JAGAHX010000029.1 GCA_017626845.1 Bacillota bacterium | reverse complement strand
GTGTAACGGGCTTCCACGGAAGGCTCTCGGCTACCACACCCCGGATGAGCTTTTCGAGGCGGAATTGGACCGGATCTACTCCTGTGCTGCCTGATGGACTATTCAACTGTCAAGGTTCAACTTGTTATTGCAATTTGCGAACGAAAAAAAGGCAAATGTCAGTTCATTTACCGCTTAGATAGACCCTCAAATACTTTGGATATCCCTTTCGAGGCCGCCTTTTTTGATCTTACAGATTGCATTAACGTTTTTTGTTCTTCGTGTGTTATAGTATGAAAAGAAACTCTGATCAAGTATGTAAACTTATAGAATGTGAGGCATAACAGTGGGCGCTATCAAAACTCTTCTGCAGGATGTACCCATCCCGCAGATGGCAAGAATCAGACAGATCTTTGACGACACACATATCAAAACAGAAGACATTCCAAAGGTCATCCGGGAGCAGCTCTCGCGCCCCGCGATCGCAGACACGATCCCAGCAGGCGGTGAAGTTGCCATAACCGCAGGAAGCCGCGGCGTCGCGAATATCGTTCTGATCATCAGGACGATTGCCGATTTCGTAAAGGAAAGAGGCGCCGTGCCCTTTGTGGTGCCTGCCATGGGAAGCCACGGCGGCGCGACGGCGGAGGGTCAGCTTGCGATCCTGGAAAGCTACGGCATCACGGAAGAGTCGATAGGCTGCGCCATCCGTTCCTCCATGGAAACGGTGCAGATCGGGACTACGCCGGACGGAAAGCCCGTGCGTATCGATAAATACGCCGCGGAGGCGGACGGCATTATCGTGGCTGGACGGGTCAAACCCCATACGGCGTTCCGCGGACCCTACGAAAGCGGCCTCATGAAGATGATGGCCATCGGCCTCGGGAAACAGTACGGCGCATCCATCGTACACGAAGACGGTTTTGAGAAGTTTGCGGAAAACATCCCGAAATTTGGAACGGCGATCCTAAAGAATTCGAAAGTGCTTTTCGGCGTAGGCATCCTGGAAAATGCTTATGACAAGACCCGGGAACTGCATGCGCTCACGCCGCAAGAGATCATCGAGAAGGAGCCGGAGCTTTTGCGGAAAGCAAAAGCTTATATGCCACGCATTTTATTTGATTCCTGCGATGTTCTTGTTGTGGATGAGATCGGAAAGAATATCTCTGGAGACGGCATGGACCCCAACATTTCCGGCCGGTTCTGTACGGATTGCGCCAGCGGCGGGATCAATGCGCAGCGGGTGGCTGTGCTGTCCCTTACGGAAGCAAGCCACGGCAATGCCAATGGGATCGGCCTTGCGGATGTGACCACCAGAAGAATGCTGAACCAGATGGATTTTGAAGCCACCTATCCCAACACCATTACCAATAAGATCACGGAGACTATGAAGATCCCCATGGTGATGGAATCGGATAAGCTGGCGATCCAGATGGCGGTCCGGACCTGTTTCGGCATCGACAAATCCTCACCGCGCATCGTCCGCATCCGGAATACCATGGCCTTGGAATATATCGAGATCTCGGAGGCGATGCTGGAGGAAGCGCGCAAGAATCCGCAGATCGAGATCGTCTCAGAGCCTGTTCCTTTGCCCTTCGATGCGCAGAACAACCTGCTGGGCAGCATGGATACGAAGTAAGAAATAATTTTTAAAAAGTATTGGACAAGCACACCGTTTCTGTGTATACTATTTACTGTTCTCAACAGAATACGGTGCCTTGGTCAAGTGGTCAAGACGCTAGCCTCTCACGCTGGAATCAGGGGTTCGACTCCCCTAGGCACTACCAACAAAACAAGACCCCATCCATAGGATGGGGTCTTGTTTTGGCTGAAAATGTGCCTAGGGGAGTCGAACCCGAAAGGGCGGAAGGCTCCGGTGGAGCCTTCCGGGCCGAGCACGGCCGTGCCGCGCGCAGGCCGGCGGATTTGCGTCAGCAAATGCGCGTAACTCCCCTAGGCACTACCAACAACACAAAGCCTCGCTCGATAGGGCGGGGCTTTGTGTTGTCTGAAAAGGGTGTAATCACCACTCAAATGTCTTTGGCGGCGCAGTAAACGAGCTGATGGTCGCAACGGCATCCGTCAGCTTATAGACTACGGAATTGCCGTCTCCCGGCGTGTACATGGATCTCAGATGAGGGTAGGCATCCAGCATGTGGCTGACCGCTTCCACACTGTCGTCTGCCACAGCCTTCGCGCAGATACGGATCCATTCGTCTCCATTGAAAGCACAGATCTCGATCTTGGGGTTCGCTTCCATCTGTTTGGATACATCCTTGCTCTTTCCGGTCTGAATGGTGATCGTTCCATCGTACAGATCTACGGTGCCGAACGGACGTACTCTGGGCTGGTCACCGTCGACCGTCGCCAGATAATAAGTGCCGCATTTCTTTAAGAATTCATATGCTTCGTTCATGATCTCATGGTCTCCTTTCCTTGACTGATACATCCAGTTTGAAACAGTTCCGTTCTCTTGTCAAGCAGGCTGCCTCACCCTGGGCATTCGCGGCCCCTCTGACCCGTTAAATCGCCCTGTAGGCGCACGAACGGCCGGCAGGCGGGTACCGACACTCCGCTGTCAAAATCGCCTTAAATCGCCGGTTTTTCGGAAATTACCCCTGAACCATTGCAGGATTAAACTGTTGGTGAAAGGAACTAAAAAGGAGGATGGGCAGAAGGATACGGGGAATAGAGAAACCGTGGAGATCCTTTGACTAAATAGCTGATTTCCGGGATGGTCAAAGGAAAATGGTGGTTTTTGTGCGTTTTTAGGGTTTTTTTCTTTGACCATTTCAGTATAATGAAAAAGGTCAAAGAAAAAGCTTTGACCAAACGTCCAGCGGCGAAATGGTCAAAGCATGTAGAAGGAGAGATCTAAGAATGAAAAAGAAAAAACTTGGGGGTATGCTGCTGAAAAGCGGCATGATTTTTTTGCTGTCTGCGGGGCTGCTTGCCGCCTGCACAACGTCTCAGCAAGGCACTGCAGAGCCGGAAACGGATCCGGAAGGCATCGTGCTTACAGCCGGCGCGTACGAGTACGGTCCGGAAGAAATCATGTATCTGTCCGGGGTCAAAGCGGTGGCGGAAGATCCGGACGCCAGCTACTCGCTGCAGGATACGGACGAAGACGGTACCTCCGAACTGTTCGTTAAGGACAAGGATGGCGCAGTAAAGGCCTACCGGTACGACGCAGAGAGCAACCAGGCGAAACTGTGCGAGGCGGAAACTCCGGAAGCCCTGTCCTGGGTGGACGGCCGCCAGTGGCCGGACAGCGGCATCATCGGCGTTGCATGGCAGACGGGCGACCCGGGCCTGAAGAACGACTATTATCTGTCGGCCAACTACGACTGGCTGTCGGAAGAGCATATCCGGTACGCAGGGGAGACCAGTGGGGCCACGGACGATCTGGAAAAGAACGTCGAAGAAAATCGCAGGGCCATGTTTGAGGATACGGAAAACTTCCAGGGCGAGGATGTCCAGCGCCTGCGGGATTACTACGCGTTGGCGACGAACTGGGACCGCAGAGACGCGGACGGCGTTGACCCGGTCAAAAAATATCTGGAAGCAGCCAGCGGCATTTCTTCGCTTTCCGAACTGTCGGCTTACCTGGCGGACCCTGCGAAGGATCCGTTCTGCACCATGGTCGGCTTTACGGTAACGTTGGACGTAACGGACACGTCTCGCTGGGCCCTGCAGCTGGCGGAGGACGATTTCTCCGTCCTGCCAAGAGCCTTCCATGCCGGCAGGCCCGGCGACGTGGAGGATTCCCGGTATGAATTCTCCGGAAAGGCCAGCCACGTTCTGAAGCGGGCCGGCTACGATGAGGAAACGATCGAGCAGGTCTTGGCGGACTGCTACGCGATGGAAGATGCGCTGCTGCCCCTGGCCTGGATGGAGGACGGGGAGACCTCCGGAGACTTTCTGCCCTTCGATGAGGTGATGGCCTCCTGTGAGCGCTTCCCGCTGCGGGAATTGCTGAACGCCTATAACATCACAGGCGGCACGGTCTGCGCGTATTTCCCGGGATACCTGGCAAAACTGGACGAGCTGTATACGGAAGAGAACCTGCCCATGCTGAAGGGCTATGTATTGGCTCACACGGCGGCGGAAGCCTGCGCGTTCCTGGATTACGACGCGGCGACCTGCCTGGATGGCTTCGAAGAAGGCGCGCCTCGCGATGAGGAAACGCTGGAACATCTCACCGACGGTTGCCGGACCGAACTCCTCAGCCCCAGAGGCCCTCTGGGCGTCGCGGAGGAGAACGCGTACATGACGTACTATGCGCCGGCGGAGGTCCGCGCCGATCTGACGGAACTGGCGGAGGAGATCCGCGCCGCGTTCCGGGAGATGCTGCAGGGCGAAGACTGGATGTCCGATACAGGAAAAGCGGCAGCGCTGGAAAAGCTGGACAGCATGACCTTCTCCGTCATGAGGCCCGACGCGCTGATCGACAGTTCCTATTTGGCGGTGGATCCGGAGGGATGCTTCCTGGACGAATACGTGAAGATCCACACGAGCAGCCTGCGGCATAACGGTGCCTTTGCGGGTCAGGAACGGATCGAAGGCGACTGGCGCTACGACCTGCGTCCGGAGATCGCGACCACCTATACCAACGCCTTCTATTACGGTAGTTTTAACCAGTTTTTTATCCTGGCCGGATTTGTGGACCCCTCTGTTTACCGCCCGGACATGCCAAAGGAAGAAAAACTGGGCAAGCTGGGCGAGATCATCGGCCACGAGCTTACCCACGGATTCGATCCGCTGGGCATCCAGTACGATAAGAAGGGCAACCTGATCGCGACGGATGACAATCCCAGCGGCTGGCTGCCGGAGGAGGATTTCGCGGCGTTCCAGTCGCGGGCCAGGAAGGTCGCGGACTATTTTGACAGCATCCGGACCTTCCCCAATGATGCCTGCAGCGGAGAAAACGTTCAGGGCGAAGCGATCGCGGATATCGGCGGCATGGCCATCGGCCTGAAGATCGCGGAAGGGATCCCCGGCTTCGATTACGACGCCTACTTCCGCAGCCATATGGAGCTCTGGCGCATGCAGACGACGCTGGCGAAAGAACGGGGTGAGATCCATAACGAACATCCGCTGCGCTTCCTGCGCATCAATACGGTAGTGCAGCAGTTCGACGAATTTTATGAGACATACGGAGTGAACGAAGGGGACCGCATGTATCTTGCGCCCGAAGAGCGCATCTCTGTGTGGTAATATGCCTGATCATCAGCCGCAGCGGGAAATCGCTGCGGTGTTTCTTTTCCCCGTTTTCAACCCTATGCTTTTTTGATAAAATAAATTGGTTAAGTTTGAGAACAAGAAAGGTTTAAGACATATGGACTATCCGAAGCTGGCGGAACTGCTGTTCCCCGACATTACGACCACGCCCGAAGACATGGAGGCGAGATATCCCAAGCGCGATCTGCCGGAAGGTGCGATGGTCACCCGTATGGGCCCCAGCCCCACCGGTTTTATCCACCTGGGCAACCTGTACGGCGCCCTCACGGATGAGCGCCTGGCCCACCGCAGCGGCGGCGTAGCGTTCCTGCGCATCGAGGATACGGACGACAAGCGCGAAGTCGAAGGCGCCGTGCCCATGCTGATCGACGCGCTGGACTACTTCGGCATCCGTTTCGACGAAGGCGCGACGGCGGACGGCGAGACGGGCTCTTACGGCCCCTACTGGCAGAGCGAGCGCAGCGCGATCTACAAGACTTTCGTTAAGAAGCTCGTGGCGGAAGGCAAGGCCTACCCCTGCTTCATGACCGAAGAGGAGATCGCAGAGATCCGCGCCATGCAGGAGGCGAACAAGATAAACCCGGGCATCTACGGACAATACGCGAAATGCCGGGATCTGTCCTACGAGGAGGTCGAGGCAAAGCTGGCGGCAGGCGAGGTGCCTGTTATGCGGCTGCGTTCCACCGGTGACCCGACGAAATACTTCCACGTGACCGACGCCATCCGGGGCGACATCTCCATGCCCGAGAACGAGCAGGACGTGGTCATCCTGAAGAAGACCGGCCTGCCCACGTATCACTTCGCGCACGTGGTGGACGACCACCTGATGCGCACCACCCACGTCGTACGAGGCGAGGAATGGATCGGATCGCTGCCCATCCACGTGGAACTGTTCCAAAAGCTGGGCTGGGAACTGCCGGTCTACTGTCACAACACCGTCCTGATGAAGGTGGACGAAACCACCGGCACCAAGCGCAAGCTGTCCAAGAGAAAAGACCCGGAACTGGGCCTCGGCTATTATAAAGAACTGGGTTACTTCCCCGAAGCGGTGCGCGAATACCTGATGACCATCCTGAACTCCGACTACGAGGAATGGCGGATGGCCAATCCGGACCTGCCCCTGGAGGAATTCCCCTTCGAGGCGTCCAAGATGAGCAGCTCCGGCACCCTGTTCGATCTGAACAAGCTGAACGATATCTCCAAGGACGTGCTCTCTAAAAAGAGCGCGGAGGAGATCTACGAATTTGAATTGAACTGGGCAAAGCAATACGCGCCGGAAAAGGCCGATCTGCTGGAGGCTGACCCCGAGAAGACCAAGCGGATCTTCGACATCGACCGGGGCGGTGAGAAGCCTAGAAAAGACCTGGTCTATGCGCAGCAGATCTTCCAGTTCATCAGCTATTTCTTCGACGAGACCTTCGCTCCGGAAACGGACATGCCTGCGGAATGCAGCGCGGAGGACATCCGGGAGATCTTCCGGAGATACAAGGAAGGCTACAGCGAAGCAGACGACAACAGTGCATGGTTCGAAAAGATCCGCGCCATTACGGCGGATCTGGGCTATGCGGTAAAACCCAAAGACTATAAGAAGAATCCGGACCAATATAAGGGTCACGTAGGCCACGTGAGCAACTGCATCCGCATCGCGCTCACGGGCAGAAGCAACAGCCCGGATCTGTGGACCATCCAGCAGATCATGGGCAAAGAACAGGTCTTCGCAAGACTGGACAAAGCGGAAGCTGCGCTGCATTAGGCAGGCGCGCAGGGCAAACAGAGGAGGCAGCATGATTTTCAAGAGTACGAGAGGGCAGGTCCCGGAAAAGAGTCTTTCGGGAGCCGTCATCCAGGGCATCGCAGCGGATAAGGGACTGTACGTTCCTTCCGAATTTCCGAAGCTGAAAAAGAGCTGGGCGGAATACGCCGTCATGGATTATAAAACGCTGGCACAGGAAGTGCTGGGCCCCTACGCGGTGGAATTCACCCCGGAGGAACTGAAGGCCTGCATCGACGGCGCCTACACGGACAAGTTCGAGGCAGAAGACGTAGTGCCTCTGGTCCACGCCGGCGGCGCGGACTTCCTGGAGCTGTATCACGGCCCGACGGCGGCCTTTAAGGACATGGCGCTGGCGCTCATGCCCTACCTGATGACCACCGCCATGGCCAAGGAGCAGGAAGACAAGACGGTCTGCATCCTGGTCTCCACGTCCGGAGACACCGGCATGGCGGCCCTGAAGGGCTTCGAGGACGTGCCGGGCACCTGCATCATCGTGTTCTTCCCGGATCACGCTGTAAGTCCCGTTCAGGAGCAGCAGATGCGCACGGCGACGGGGAGCAATACCTACGTTACGAGCATCTTCGGCAATTTCGACGACGCCCAGACCACCCAGAAGGCCATCCTCAACGATAAACCCTTCGGCGAGGAGATCGGGGCACTGGGTTACCGTTTCTCCGCGGCCAACTCCATGAACGTGGGACGGCTGCTGCCCCAGGTCGCTTACTACGTATGGGCCTATGCGCAGATGGTAAAGAACGGCCGGGTGAAGGCCGGTGAGCCCATCAATATCTGTGTGCCTTCGGGCAATTTCGGCAACATTTTAAGCGCCTATTACGCGAAACAGATGGGTGTTCCCGTCAATAAGCTCATCTGCGCCTCCAACAAGAACAAGGTGCTGACGGACTTCTTCCACACCGGCGTCTACGACGCGAGAAGAGACTTCTACGTTACGAACGCGCCTTCGATGGACATCATCATCTCCAGCAATCTGGAGCGCCTGCTGTACCATCTGAGCGGCTGCGACGACGCGGCGGTACGGGCCATGATGGACGCTTTGGCGGAGGAGAAGCATTACGAAGCAAGCCCGGCCATCCGGGAAGGACTGAAGGACTTCGCCGCAGGCTTTGCCACGGAGGAGGAGATCCTGGCAGCCATCGGAGAGATCTACCGGGAAGACCATTACCTCATGGATACCCACACGGCCGTCGCCTACAAGGTCTACCGGGATTACAAGGATCAGACCGGCGACGAAACGCCCACCGTCATCGCGTCCACCGCAAGCCCCTATAAGTTTGCTGCGGCGGTCAGCGGCGCCATTGGCCTGCCGAAGGCGGAGGATGAATTCGCAGCCATCGACGCATTGAACGCGGCCAGCGGCGTGCGGGTGCCCTACGGCTTAAAGGACCTGAAGAGCAGGGAGATCCTGCACAAGGGAGCGATCGCACGCGAAGACATGAAGGACTTCGTGCGCGAAACGATAAAAAATAGAATCTGATCGGAGATAGGAAAATGGATCTGAAGAATTATAAACATGTGCATTGCGTCGGCATCGGCGGCATCGGTCTCTCCGGCATCGCAGAGATCCTGCTGTCCAGAGGTTACCGGGTATCCGGTTCGGACATGAAGGAGAGTGCCGTCACGGAGATGCTGGAAAAGCAGGGCGCTCAGGTATTTATCGGCCACAACGCCGACAATCTGGGCGATACGGATCTGCTGGTCTATTCCGCTGCGGTCTCCATGGAAAATCCGGAGCTGGCGGAAGCCAGAAGAAGAGGCATCCCCATCATTTCCCGGGCGGATGCGCTGGGCGCCATCATGGCGGACTACCAGATCTCCGTCGCGGTCTCCGGTACCCACGGCAAGACCACGACCACGTCCATGGTGAGCCTCATTCTGGAGGCGGCTAACTACTCTCCCACGGTGCTGGTGGGCGGCATCCTCAACCAGTTCCACGGCAACGTCAAGGTGGGCAAGAGTGAGTATTTCGTGACAGAGGCGTGCGAATATATGGATAGCTTCCTTTCGCTGCGGCCCTGGGCGGAGATCATCCTGAACATCGACTCCGACCATCTGGATTATTTCAAGGACATCAACCACATCGCGGATTCCTTCGGAAAGTTCGCGGATAAGGTGCCCGAAAACGGCCTGGTCGTGGCGTTCGACTCCAATCCCTTCGTCAAAGCCGTTACGGAGAATCTGCCCTGCCGGGTCATCACCTTCGGCTTCAACGAGGCCAGCGATTACTACGCGAAGGCCATCAAATTTAACGACGAGGGCATGCCGAGCTACGATCTGTACTGCAAGGGCGAGTTCCTGCGGCGCATGGAACTGGCGGTGCCGGGCGAGCACAACGTGGCGAACAGCCTTGCGGCGGCAGCCACCTGTCTGGCCCTGGGTGTGGACCTGGACATCATCGAAAAGACCCTGGAGTCCTTTACGGGCACTAAGCGGCGGTTCGACATCATCGGCAAGACGCCTGACGGGGTCACCGTGATCGACGACTACGCCCACCATCCCGCGGAGATCAAGGCGACCCTGGCAGCCGCCAAGAACCTCGCCCACAAGAAGACCTGGTGCCTGTTCCAGCCCCATACCTACACCCGGACCATGGCGCTGTTCGACCAGTTCGCGGACGCTTTCGAGGACGCAGACATCATCGTCCTGGCGGAGATCTATGCAGCCAGAGAGAAGAACATCTACAAAATGTCCTCCAAGAAACTGATGGACGAGATCAAGATCAAGCATCCGGACAAGGACGTCTACTTTATGCCGGAGTTCGACGCCATGGCGGAGTTCGTCTGCAACAACACCAGTCCGGGAGATATCGTGCTTACCATGGGGGCAGGCGATATCTACAAGGTTGGCGAGCTGATTCTTGAAAAAGCGGAAAAATAGTCGTATAATAATCAAAGAGCCTCGGTTTTACCCCGAAAAGAGGCATGTGTATTCAATAAAATAATGAAAGGTTGGTGTGTGTATGCAGATCACAGATGTACGCATCCGCACGATGGACAACGGCGGCAAGATGAAGGCCGTTGCTTCCGTTACGTTCGACGACGAATTCGTGGTCCACGATATCAAGATCGTCGAAGGCGACAAAGGCTATTTCGTAGCTATGCCGAACAAGAAGGTGGGCGAGGTCTACAAGGACGTTGCACATCCCCTGAAGGCAGAAACGAGAAAACGGATCTCCGATGCGATCTTCGCAAAATACGAGGAACTCAACGGACCGATCCCCGAAATGGAACAGACAACAGAGGAAATGCTTTAATATCGAGACCATAATGACTGCTGCGCCGGATCACGGCTGCGGCAGTTCTTCTTTTTTGAAAAAAATAAAAAAGGCTTTGTCTTGTTCCCTTTTAAGTTAGTCCCGTGAATGCTATACTTTATATGTATGACTTTAATTCAAGGCGATCGCCATAAGAAAGGACCCCAACATGAATAACGGAGTATTCGCAGATTACAAGATCTTCGCCGGAAACGGAAACCCCGAACTGGCGGAAGAGATCGCGGGCATCATGGGCCGTACCCCCGGCAAGGCGGAAGTCACCACTTTCGCGGACGGAGAAGTCTATGTCAACCTGCAGGAGACCGTGCGCGGCCTGGACGTCTACATCGTGCAGCCCACCTGCAATCCGGTCAACAACAACCTGATGGAACTGTGCATCATGATCGACGCCATGAAGCGCGCTTCCGCAGGACGGATCAATGCGGTCATCCCCTATTACGGCTATGCCCGCCAGGACCGCAAGGCCAAGCCCAGAGATCCCATCACCGCTAAGCTGGTGGCGGACATCATCACGGCTGCCGGCGCAGACCGCGTCGTCACCATGGACCTGCACGCCGCGCAGATCCAGGGATATTTCAACATTCCCGTGGATCACCTCATCGGCAAGCCCATCCTCACCCGTTACTTCCAGGAAAAGTTCGAGGGGAACTGGGACAACGTAGTCGTGGTTTCTCCGGATCACGGCTCTGTGACCCGCGCCAGAAGCTTCGCAAAGCCTTTCAACGCTCCGATCGCCATCATCGATAAACGCCGTCCCAAGGCCAACGAGTCCGAGATCATGAACATCATCGGCGAGGTCGAAGGAAAGCATGCCATCCTGGTGGACGACATGGTGGATACCGCCGGCACGATCTGCAACGCCGCCAACGCCATCAAGAAGATGGGCGCCCTCAGCGTGCAGGCCTGCGCCACCCACGCCGTGCTGTCCGGTCCTGCGGTACAGCGCATCCAGGATTCCGCCATCGAAGAGATCGTGTTCCTGAATACGATCCCTCTTCCCCCGGAAAAGAAGATCGAAAAGATCAAGACCCTGTCCGTGGCGCCGCTGCTGGCAGAGACCATCATCCGCATCTTCACGAACAATCCGCTTTCCAACCTGTCCAATTAATCCATGTATATCATCTGCGGACTGGGCAATCCGGGAAAGGAATACGAGCAGACGCGGCATAACATGGGTTTCCTGACGATGGACGTGCTCAGCCATAAGCTGGGCATCGACATCCGAAAGCTCAAGTTCCGCTCCCTCATCGGAGAGGGCCGCATCGGCACGGAAAAGGTCATCCTGGTAAAACCCCAGACTTACATGAACAACTCCGGCGAAGCGCTGCGGGAGATCGTCGCGTATTACGATATCGACCCGCAGCACCTCATCGTGGTGTACGACGACATCGACCTGCCCGTGGGCGACCTTCGCCTGCGGGAAAAGGGAAGCGCCGGCACCCACAACGGGATGCGCAGCGTCATCTATCAGCTGCAGTTCGACGATTTTCCCCGCATCCGCATCGGAACGGGGAAGAGCGACGTCATCCCTTTGGTCTCTTTCGTGACGGGGAAGCCCACGGAGGAGGAGCAAAAGCCTCTGGCCGATGCCATCGAAAAGGCCGCCCAGGCCGTCATCTGCTGGGTGGAACAGGGACCGCGGGAAGCCATGCAGCGATTCAACCACAAACCGAACAAGAAAAAGAAGCAGGAGAATGGGAAAACTGATCAACCTGACGGGGCTGTCGGAGATCCGGCTGGCCCCGCTGGCTGCTAACTTCATAGAAGAACGGAAGGGACAGGGTCTGATCCTCACAACGTCCGCCAACCGGGCGAAACGGATCGCATCGGACCTGTCCTTTTTTACCGATGCCGACATCAAGGTGCTCCCCGACGTAGAGAGCGCCTCGTTTCGTTATGAGGCAAAATCCACGGCCCAGCTGCAGGAGACCATCGCGGCGCTGGCGGCTTTGGGCGGCTCGGAAAAGACAATCGTGGTCGCGCCGGTTCTGGGCGCGCTCAAGAAACTGCCTCCCCGGGACGTGTTCTTTGCAGACAGCCTGGTGCTGAAGAACGGAGGTTCCTTTAACCGGGACGAGCTGATCGCGCGCCTGGCCCGCATGGGCTACGAGCGCGCCGCAGCGGCGGAAGTCGCGGGGCAGTTCGCCGTCCGCGGCGATATCGTGGACCTCTTTATGCCCGGCAGCGAAGACCCGGTGCGTATAGAGTTCTTCGATACGGACGTGGATTCCATCCGCAGCTACGACGCCATGACCCAGCGTTCGAAGCAGACTCTGGATGAGATCCGCATCTGGCCGGCCCAGATCATGGTGCGCAGCGAAGAGGCCTTCGACCGCGGTCTGAAGTACATCACCGCCGCCTATGGGCGCTCCATGCGCAGGCCCCTTACGCAGGAACAGCTGGACAGCCTGAAAGAACGGCGGGACTACCTGATCGAATGCATCGAGGAAGGCGTCAACTATCAGTATCTGGAGGGATTTCTGTCGTACTTCTACGAACAGCCCGGCTTCGTGTGGGACTATGCGGCGGATCCCGCCTTCATCATGGTGGACGACCCCTCCCGCATGGAGGAGATCCTCAACTTCTACGATAAGGAGGAAGAGGAGAATCGCCGGGTCATCCTGGAACGCTGCCATGGCGTGCCCGAAGACTTCCGGTCCATGCCCGACCGGGCGGATTTAAAGCGGGTGGCCGCGCAGAAAGACCGCTGCGACGTCTATTTCTGTACGCCCTTTACGCAGACCATTCCCTATACGGATACCCTGGACGAGATCGTTTCGTATACGACGAAGCAGGCACCTGTCTTCAACGGCCATATGGAGCTGCTGGAGCAGGATCTGAAGCGCTACGTAAAGAACGGCTACAAGGTGACGATCGCCTGTTCCAGCGAGGACCGCATCGCCAACCTGAAGGACTTTCTGGGGAGAGCGGGCCTGGAGAATAAGGTGGCCCTGCGCTACGGCAGGCTGTCCCAGGGCACGGAATATTTTGACGAAAGAATCCTCTATTTGAGCGAGTCGGACATCTTTGTCCATACAAAATCCCAAAGCCGCCGCAAAAAGTCCAAGGGAAGGGAAATAAAGGCCTTTACGGACATCAAAAAAGGCGACTATGTCGTCCACGAGGCGCACGGCGTCGGACGTTTCGTCGGCATCGAGAAGCTGACGGTGGACGGCAGCCAGCGGGACTATCTGAAGATCCGGTATGCCGGCGAAGACGTGCTGTACGTGCCGGTGGACCAGATGGAATCCATCCAGAAGTACGTGGGCAGCGAATCCGTGGCGCCGAAGATCAACCGGCTGTCCGGCGGCGACTGGCAGAAGACGAAGGCCAGGGCGAAAGAGGCCATCCGGGACATGGCGGAGGACTTCCTGCGGCTGTCGGCGCAGCGCCAGATGACCCCCGGATACCAGTTCGGTCCGGATTCCACCTGGCAGAAAGAGTTCGAGGACGCCTTCCCCTACGAGGAGACGGCGGACCAGCTGCGGGCGGCGGAGGAGATCAAGAAGGACATGGAGTCTCCCAACGCCATGGACCGTCTGCTGTGCGGCGACGTAGGCTACGGCAAGACGGAGGTGGCAGCCCGGGCGATCTTCAAGTGCCTGGAGGAGGGGAAGCAGGCGGCGGTCCTCGTGCCGACGACCATTCTGGCCAACCAGCACTATCATACGTTTTTAAACCGCTTCCGGGATTATCCGTTCCAGATCGAGATGCTGTCGCGCTTCCGTACGGAAAAGCAGCAGGAAAAGGTGCTTTCGGGCTTACAGACCGGTGACGTGGACCTCGTGGTCGGCACGCACCGTCTGCTGTCCGGCGACGTAAAATTCAAGGATCTCGGTCTTCTCGTCGTGGACGAGGAGCAACGTTTCGGCGTGGAGCATAAAGAGGCCATCAAGAAGCTGAAGACGAACGTGGACGTGCTTACGCTGTCCGCGACGCCGATTCCCCGGACGCTGCACATGTCGCTCATCGGCGTGCGCGACATGTCCGTGCTCGAGGAACCGCCCGAAGACCGCTATCCCGTGCAGACCTACGTGATGGAGCAGGACGACCTGATGGTGGCCGACGCCATCCGCAGAGAACTGGGCAGAGGCGGCCAGGTCTACGTGGTGTACAACCGCGTGAACGGCATCCAGAGCGTGGCCCGCAAGATCCGCGACCTGGTGCCGGAGGCGAAGGTCATCGTGGGTCACGGCCAGATGGGCGAACGGGAACTGGAAGACGTGATGATGAACTTCCTGGAAGGGGAGTACAATGTGCTTGTCGCTACGACCATCATCGAATCGGGGCTGGACATCCCCAACGTCAACACCATGATCATCCTGGATGCGGACCGCTTCGGCCTGTCGCAGCTCTATCAGCTGCGGGGCAGGGTGGGCCGTTCGAATCGCATGGCCTACGCGTACCTCGTCTACAAGAAGGACAAGGTCCTGTCGGAGGTGGCGGAAAAGCGCCTGCGGGCCATCAAGGAGTTTACGGAGTTCGGCGCCGGCTTCCGGGTGGCCATGCGCGATCTGGAACTGCGGGGTGCCGGCAACATCCTGGGCGTTGAACAGTCCGGACACATGCTCTCCATCGGTTATGAACTGTACTGCAAGCTGGTGGAGGAGACCGTACGGGAGCTGAAGGGCGGTGAAGCCGTCCCCGAAGCGCCGGACGCCGATACCAGCGTGGAACTGGGCATCCCGGCGTTCCTGCCCGAATCCTACGTGGCGGACGAGCTTACGAGACTGTCCATGTACAAGCGCATCGCGGCCATCACATCCGAGGACGACAAGTTCGAGGTGACGGACGAGCTGCTGGACCGCTTCGGCGATCTGCCCAAACCTGCGGAGAATCTGCTGGATATCGCGCTCATCCGCTACATGGCGAGCAAATGCGGCGTTTTTAAGGTTGCGCTGCAGCATAGAAAATTGGTATTATTATTTGAAGAACATAACTGTCTCGGACCCGAGCTGTTTGCAGCGCTGCTGGACGATTACGGCATGCGGCTGACGATCTACGGCGGGGTGGAACCCAGGGTCACCCTGGTGCTGGACAAGGCACCGGCAGCCCAGGAGGCAGAGGTGATATTAACGACCATGCTGGCATTCAGAGAGGAGGCATCTTAGATGAATATCGTGTGTTTGGACATGGAAGGCGTCGTCGTACCCGAGATCTGGATCGCGTTTGCGGAGGCGAGCGGCATCCCCGAGCTCACCCGCACCACGCGGGACGAGCCCGATTACGACAAGCTGATGCGCTGGCGCATCGGCATCCTGAAGGAGCACGGCCTCGGCTTGAAGCAGATCCGCGAAACGATCGCGAAGATCGAGCCTCTGGAGGGAGCCAAGGCGTTCCTGGACGAACTGCGTCAGATCGTTCCCACGGTCATCCTCTCCGATACCTTCGAACAGTTTGGTTTCCCCCTGATGGAAAAGCTGGGCCGTCCCACGCTGCTGTGCAACACGCTGCAGGTGGCTCCTGACGGAGAGATCACCGGCTTTACCATGCGTTGCGCGCAGAGTAAGCTCACCAGCGTCAAGGCGTTCCAGTCCATGGGTTACGAGACCATCGCCGCCGGCGATTCCTACAACGATCTGGGGATGATCCGCGCCAGCAAGGCCGGCTTCCTGTTCCGGGCGCCCGAGAACGTCAAGAAGGAAAACCCCGATCTGAAGACCTGCGAGACCTACGAGGAGCTTCTCGCTGCGATCAAGGCAGCGCTGTAATAATGTGCATTTCATGAAAAAGAATCGTCTCATTCCGGTCAATATCATACTGATGCTCTGCATCCTGGCTTTTGTCGCTTTTTACGCGCGGCATCTGGGCCAGGCGGATTTTGATGCAAAAGTGGTGTCGTTTCAGAATATGACGACGGCGATGGAGCAGGTGACGGAGAATTACCTGGAGGGTGAGCAGCGCATCTGCGATGTCTGGGCCCATTATATCTCCTCTTACGACATGACGCTGGAGGAGGCTGTCCGTTTTATCCGGGCGTCTCACGTTTCCGTACATGCGGCTGCGCATGTTCTCTACACGGATGACGGCAGCATGGAAGGGCTCTCGACCCGGCCGAGGACGGGAAGCGACGACGATTTCGGGGTGTCGTATCAAAATCTCGATCTTTTCCCGGATCTCGCGCAGATCGGCGCGGTGGGAGAATCCGTCCACATTACCAGAGCGTATACCAGCCCGGTGAGCGGCATACAGTCCATCGGGTTCTATAATAAACTCGCTCTCGTTGACTCGGATACAGGGTTGCCGAGAGAAGGCGTGGTGGTCCGTGTCGTTCCGATCTCGGAACTGCGTTCCAAATGGGTCTTTCCGCAGGAGGAATATCAGAATGCGGAGTTTTCCATGATCGATGCTTCCGGCAGCTATATCATCAAGGGAGACTCCTTTAAAAACAGCAGTTTCTTCGAGTTTTACAAATCGTATAACGCGTCGGATAAGGAGGCATTGGACCGCCTGGCCGGTACCATGCTGGAGGAAAGCGGCTCCTTTTTCATGAACAACTCCCGGGGAGAGTCCTGTCTGATCGCACATACGCCTATCCGTTCTTCCGAAGACTGGAGCCTGCTGAGCTACATCCCCGTAAAGGATATTCGGCCTGCTACCGTGGATTGGCGCCTGATCGGTGTGGTCTTTGCAGGACTTCTGGCAATTCTGGTTCTGGATGCCGCGTATATGCGCGCTTTCAATAAAAAGCTGCAGCTGGCGGCGGAAGAGGCCGATGCCGCGAATCGGGCGAAAACGGATTTCCTGTCCACGATGTCCCACGATATCCGCACGCCGATGAATGCTATTACCGGTCTTACGGTCATCGCGGAGAAGAATGCGGATGACCCGGAGGCAGTCCGGGAAAATCTGCGCAAGATCGGCCTTGCGGGCAATCATCTCCTTACGCTCATCAACGATATCCTGGATATTTCCAAGGTGGAGAGCGGGAAGCTTACGCTCAGCCCCGTCTCTTTTTCCATCGTGGAGACGGCAGAGAATCTGGTGAACCTTTCCCAGCCGATGGTGAAAGAAAAGTCGATCGATTTCAACTTCCGCATCAACCGCATGGAGACGGAATATCTGTATGCGGATCAGCTGAGACTGAATCAGATATTCATCAATCTGCTGTCCAATGCGATCAAGTATACGGGACCGGAGGGCCGCGTCTGTATCGATCTGAAAGAAGAGAAAAGCAGCGTTCCCGGCTGCATCCGCCTGGTGTATCAGGTCTCCGATACCGGCATCGGTATGACGAAGGAGTTCATGAAAACGATGTATCAGCCCTTCTCCCGTCAAACGGACAGCCGGGTCAACAAAGTGCAGGGTACCGGCCTGGGGCTTGCCATCACGAAACAGATGGTGGATCTGATGGGCGGGACCATCGATTGCGAGAGCGAAGAGGGAAAAGGGACCACGTTTACGGTTACGCTGGATATCCCGGCAGCGGAAAAACAGCTGGACGAGATGGACTTAAACGGTATCGGCGTTCTGATCGCCGATGACGACGAAGTGCTCCTCGAGACCGCAAAGGATGCGCTGCTCCAGCTGGGAGCTTCTGTAGAGACCGCAGACAGCGGGGAGACCGCGTATGAAAAAGCGCTGGCAAGACATCGGAAAGGACATCCGTTTGACGTCATCATCCTGGACTGGCGCATGCCCGGACCGGACGGCGTGGAGACGATACGCCGCATCCGGGACGAAGCCGGCATGACGGTCCCGATCCTGCTCATCTCCGCCTATGACTGGTCCGATATCGAGGAGGAGGCAAAGGCTGCGGGCGCAAACGGATTTATCAGTAAACCGCTGTTCCGCTCCAAACTGTACGAGTCGATCCGCGGTGCACTGGGAACTTCCGGGGCTCCTGTGGAACCGGAAGAGGATAACAGCGATCTTGCCGGCATGCATGTGCTGATCGCAGAAGATAACGATATCAACTGGGAGATCATTCACGCACTGCTGGAGATGTGCGGCATAAGCAGTGTGCGGGCCGAAAACGGACAGGTCTGCGTGGACATGTTCCGCGAAGCCGCAGAAGGCACCTACGATCTGATTTTTATGGATATTCAGATGCCTGTCATGAATGGTTTGGAGGCGGCCCGTTCCATCCGCGGTCTGAAGGAGCTTCCCTGGGCGGCTTCTATCCCCATCATCGCCATGACCGCAAATGCTTTTTCCGAGGATATCGCGGAATGCAAAAAGGCAGGCATGAACAGCCACATCGCCAAACCTATCGATATTAAATTTGTCATAAAAGAACTGAGAAAAGTTCGGGAAGGATCTTATCAATGAACTCGGTCAAACGAACCCTTTGTCTCGCACTGACGCTTTGTCTGCTGCTTGCTCTCCCCGGCTGTACGACGGGCGGCCAGCCCCAGGGATATGCGGAACCGGAAGCGAAACCGTATGAGCCCTCCTTAGATCCGCAGACAGAAGGGTCGGTCAGCGTTGTCGGACATTACAGCAATTTCGAGGCTTTGGAATCGGCCTTCAACCGGTTCGAAGCGTTTTATCCCAACGTGAAGATGTCCTACACCTACCTGGACGATTACAGCAACACGGTGGCGGCGGCGCTCACCAGCGAGGAAGCCCCGGATATCTTCTTTATGTATCCCCGGATGATCACCGGGCAGACGCGTGAGGATCTCCTGGCATTGGCGGAAGATCTTTCCGAAGACTCCCTGAACATCGACTTGTCCAGTATTCGGGAGAATCTGCTGCAGCGGGATGCGGAGGGTCATCTGCCCATGGTCCCCGTCTACTGTGCGACCTACGGCATGATGGTCAACGAAGATCTCTTTGCGAAGGAAGGAATCGCCATACCTGAGACGTATGCCGACCTGATCTCCGCCTGTGATGCATTCCGGGAAGTCGGTTATGAAAGCCCTGTCATGGGGTATAATCAGGGTTCGTTCTTCACGTTCCCCCTCTATTATCCGTATTTCTGCGCGCAGATCCTGTCGGAGGGGCCGGAATCGATCGAAGAAGTGAACAGTATGGGCGCTGCCGGCGGAGAGCATCTGCGGTCCACACTGGAACTCCTTGATGATTTTATGAACCATGGCTGTGCAGACCCCGAACTCAGCAAAATGATGGAAAATGATTATCAGGATGTCATCATGCGCTTCTTTGAAGGCGACGTTCCGATGATGATGGCTTCCAGCAATACGGTCTCCGGTACGCAGAAGAGGGAGAGCCAGTCCGAGGCGTTTACGGCATCGCCGTTTACGTACAGTTTCCGGCCGGTTCCCTCCACGGAAGAGGGCGGTTATTTCCTGACCTCTGTGTCCATGGGTTTTGCCGTGAATCAGAAGAGTAAAAATCTGGACCTGACGAACGAATTCATGCGCTTCCTCGTTACGACGGAGCAGATGAATCAGGTTGCGGCGGATAAACGCATGGTGACGCCCTGCAAAGACATGTCCCTGGACAGCGTATATGCGGCATTCGGCGAACTTCCGGAAGATCATGTGATCTATCAATATGAGATCGGGATCTCGGGAGATGCCGATTCCCAGGTCCAAAAAGCCTGCTGGCAGCTGAGCAACGGTCTGATCTCCATCGAAGATGCCGTGAACGGCTTCGGGAATCTGCAGGACAAATAGAGCTTTTCAAGAAAGGCGGTTTCCGCCTTTCTTTTTTGTGCTATAATAAATTGTTATGGACGAAACAAACAGCAAAAACAAAAGCTTTTTAAAGGGCGCCGTCATCCTCGGCCTCGCCGGCATCATCATCAAGGTGCTGGGGGCCTTTTTCCGCATTCCGCTGGCCAACATCATCGGCGACGACGGGATGGGGTATTACCAGACGGCGTATCCGATCTATAATCTGTTTCTGACCCTGGCCATCGCCGGCATCCCCACGGCCATCGCCCGCATGGTAGCCGAAAGGACCGCGCTGGACCGCCGCTACGAGGCGCACAGGGTATTTAAGGTGTCGTTCTGGCTGCTGTTCGGCACCGGCGTCGTCACGAGCGCCATCCTGTTTTTAGGGGCGGGCGCCATTACCCGCGCCATCAAGGAGCCGGGGGCGATCTACTGCATGCAGGCCATTGCGCCGGCGCTGTTCTTCTGCCCGCTCATGAGCTCCTTCCGCGGCTATTTCCAGGGGCTTCAGGACATGACTCCCACAGCCGTCTCCCAGGTCGTGGAGCAGGCGTTCCGGGTGGCCATCGGCCTCGGTCTTGCGGTCATCCTGCTGCCCAAAGGGCTTAACATCGCCGCGGCAGGCGCTTCTTTTGGCGCTACGGCGGGTGCGCTGTTCGGCTTTTTAGGCATCGGCCTCGTGTATCTAAAGCGCAGAAAGGCGATCCTCGAAGAAGTATCGCGCGACGTGCGCACCGACGTGGAGAGCGTAGGCAATATCTTTAAAGACATTCTGATCATCGCGGTGCCCATCACCATCGGCTCCGCTGTTCTGCCGGTCATCAACACCATCGATACGGCGATCGTCAAGACGAGACTCATCTCCATCGGTTTCGATTCCGACATGGCACGAGCACTGTACGGCCAGCTGACGGGCATGGCGGCGCCGCTGCTCAATTTCCCGCAGGTGCTGCTGCAGGCGGTCTCCATGAGCATCGTGCCCGTGGTGGCATCCGCCTTTAAACGCCAGGAAACGAAGTTCATGCACGACAATATCAATCTGGCGCTGCGGTATGCCTCCATTCTCAGCATTCCCTGCGCTGTGGGGATGAGCGTGCTGTCCACGCCCATCATGCTGCTGTTTTATCCGAGGGTGCGGGAAAGCGCAGCATCTGCCGGCGGTTGCCTGCAGATCCTCGCCTATGGGGTCATCTTCTTAGGTATGGCGCACGCCCTCAACGGCATCCTGCAGGGCATCGGCAAACAGATGGT
The DNA here is from genome assembly GCA_017626845.1 of Bacillota bacterium. GTDB lineage: Bacteria > Bacillota > Clostridia > Peptostreptococcales > Anaerovoracaceae > RUG11894. The sequence continues at coordinate 11,389 of JAGAHX010000029.1, read as the reverse complement.
CCCGGTGCAGAATCTGTGCATCGGCGCCCTGGTGAAGATCGCCTTGACGTATCTGCTCACCGGCATTCCGGCGCTCAACGTGAGAGGCGCCGCCATCAGCACGGTGGCAGCATACTTTACCGCGGCGTTCCTGGATTTTAACGCCATGAAGCGCCACACCGGCACGAAGGTGGATTATAAGCTGACCTTCGGAAAACCCGCCGTCTGCGCCGCCGTCATGGGGGTCGTCGTCTGGGGAACCTACCGGATCTGCCATGGTTTCCTGGGCAATGCGCTCAGCACCGTCGTATCCATCGGGATCGGGGTCCTCGTTTACGGCATCCTGGTGCTGGCGCTCAAGGCTATTACGCTGGAAGAGATAGAAAGGCTGCCGAAGGGCAGGAAACTGGCAAACCTGCTGCGGCGATTTGTGAGATAATATGTACGAAGAACTGTTTAAGAGATCGGAAACGGATGCGGAGGCCTTTGCGCGGCTGCAGAGGGTCATCGAGATCCTGCGGGCACCGGACGGATGCCCCTGGGACCGCGCCCAGACCCACGAAAGCCTTACCCGGGGCATGGTGGAAGAAGCCTACGAAGTGGTGCAGGCCATCGAAAATCATGACCGGGACAACCTGGTCGAAGAACTGGGCGACGTGCTGCTCCAGGTGGTGATGCACGCCCAGATCGCAAGGGAATCCGGCACCTTTACCATGCGGGAGATCTGCGACGCGGAGTGCGATAAAATGATCCGCCGCCATCCCCACGTATTCGGTCCGAAAGCCGAAAATTCCAACGATTCTAACGCCTTAAGCGTTGACAATGTACTTGACTTGTGGGAAAATATCAAAGAGGTGGAGAAAACGGAAATCTCTACCACTGCCAATATGCAGAAGATCCCCCGTCACCTGCCGGCACTGCTGCGCAGCGAAAAGGTGCAGAAAAAAGCAGCAAGAGTCGGTTTTGATTGGGACGACGTAAGCGGTGCGTTCGCAAAGGTGGACGAAGAGACCGCCGAACTCAAGGAAGCATACGAGCAGGGCGACAAGGCGCATATCCGGGAAGAACTGGGAGATCTGCTCTTTGCGGTCACCAATGTCTCCAGATTTCTGGACATAGACCCCGAGGACGCGCTCAACGCCACGACCCAAAAGTTCATGACCCGCTTCTCTCATGTTGAGGAATCCGCTTCGCGCAAGGGCCTCAGATTAGAAGACATGACCCTCGCAGAGATGGATGTGCTGTGGGAAGAAGCAAAGAAAAACAAGTAACGTATTGCTAAAAGAAACAGGAGGAAAAAAATGAACAAGTCTCAGTTAGTAGAAGCAGTCGCAAAGGAAACGAAGCTTACCAAGAAGGATACAGAAGCTACTGTCAACGCTTTCATCAAGGTCGTTGAAAAGGAACTGTCCAAGAAGAACGGCAAGGTCCAGCTGATCGGATTCGGCACTTTCGAAACCAGAAAGAGAAAGGCCAGAACCGGCCGCAACCCGCAGAAGCCCGGCGAAACCGTTAAGATTCCCGCTTCCACCGCACCTGTATTCAAGGCTGGTAAGGCTTTCAAGGACGCTGTCAACAAGTAGTTTTTGAACATGTTCATCCCCGGGGCAACCTTGCGTTGCCCCTTTTTTTGACCGCTATGAGAATCGATAAGTATTTAAAAGTATCCAGACTCATCAAAAGACGCACCGTGGCCCATGACGCCGCGGAGGAAGAGCGTATTTTTCTGAACGGCAAGGCCGCCAAGCCCTCCGCCCAGGTGAAGGCAGGGGACGAGATCCTCATCCGCTTTGGCAATTCCGAGATGAAGGTGCGGGTGCTGTCCACGCCGGAACATGTTACGAAGGACGGCGCATCCGCGCTGTACGAAGTCATCTCCCAGTAGGAGAAGAACCATGGAAGACCAGAAGTTTCACCTGAAAGCGCCATTTTCCATGATGGGAGACCAGCCGGAGGCGGTGCGAAAGCTCGTCGACGGGCTGAACGCAGGCAAGCGGTATCAGACGCTGCTGGGGGTCACCGGAAGCGGCAAGACCTTTACCATCGCCAACGTCATCCAGCAGGTGCAGCGGCCTACGCTCGTCATCTCCCACAACAAGACCCTCGCCGCGCAGCTCTGCGGAGAATTCAAGGAATTCTTCCCGGACAACGCGGTGGAGTATTTTATTTCTTACTACGACTATTACCAGCCGGAGGCCTACGTGCCTTCGACGGATACCTATATCGAAAAGGACTCGGACGTAAACGAGGAGATCGACCGTCTGCGCTATTCCGCGACGGCGGCGCTGGCGGAACGCCGGGACGTCATCATCGTGGCATCCGTTTCCTGCATCTACGGTCTGGGCAGCCCCTTCGACTACAAGAATCAGATGCTGTCCCTGCGGCCCGGCCAGACCAAGAGCCGGCTGGACATCCTGCGCAAGCTGACGGATATCCAGTATACCCGCAACGACCTGGGTTTCGAGCGCGGCACGTTCCGGGTGCGTGGCGACATCATCGACATCATCCCCATCGGAAGCGAATCCGCCGTGCGCATCGAGCTGTTCGGGGACGAGGTGGAGTCCATCAAGGAGATGAACCCGGTGACGGGCGAGATCACCGGTACCCGCAATCACATCGCGATCTTCCCTGCATCCCATTACGCCACGTCCAAGGAGAACATGGACCGGGCACTCGTTACGATCGAGGAGGAACTGGAGGAGCGCCTCGTGTGGCTGCGTGACCGCGGCAAACTGCTGGAAGCCCAGAGGCTGGAGCAGCGCACCCGCTACGACCTGGAGATGATGCGGGAGATCGGTTCCTGCAAGGGCATCGAGAACTATTCCCGCCACATCGTGGGCAATCCCCCGGGAGCAAAACCCTATACCCTCATCGACTACTTCCCCAAGGATTTTCTCGTGGTCATCGACGAGAGCCACGTCATGCTGCCACAGCTGCGGGCCATGGCCCACGGCGACAAGTCCAGAAAGACAGCGCTGGTGGACTACGGCTTCCGCCTGCCTTCGGCGCTGGACAACCGGCCGCTTCGCTTCGAGGAATTCGACGCCATGATCAACCAGGCGATCTTTATCTCCGCGACACCGGCAGCCTACGAACGGGAAGTATCCGGCGGCATCTCTGCAGAGCAAGTCATCCGTCCCACGGGTCTGCTGGATCCGCCCATCGAGATCGTGCCGACGGAAGGGCAGATCGACCACCTCATTGGCGAGATCCATAAAGAGGTGGATAAGGGCCACCGGGTGCTGGTGACGACCCTTACAAAGAAGATGGCGGAAAACCTGACGGATTATCTGAAGAACGCCGGGCTGAAAGTCCGCTACATGCACTCCGAAGTGGATACGCTGGAACGCAACGAGATCCTGCGCGATCTGCGTCTGGGCGTCTTCGATACGCTGGTGGGGATCAACCTGCTGCGGGAGGGCCTGGACCTGCCGGAGGTAGCGCTGGTCGCCATCCTGGATGCGGACAAGGAAGGATTCCTTCGTACGGAGACGTCGCTCATCCAGACCATCGGCCGCGCCGCAAGAAATGCGGAAGGGCGGGTCATCATGTATGCGGACACGATCTCGCCTGCCATGCGCACCGCTCTGGACGAGACGGAGCGCCGCCGTAGCATCCAGATGAAGTACAACGAGGAGCACGGCATTACGCCGGAGACCATCAAGAAGGCGGTCCGCGATGTGATCGAAGTGACCCAGAAGGTGGAGGAAGACCTGGACAGCTACGAAGGCAAGAGCGTGCTGGAACTCACGAAGAGGGAACTGGCGGACTATGCCAAGAAGCTGGAAAAGGAGATGAAGGCGGCCGCCAAGGATCTGCAGTTCGAGCGGGCCGCGATGCTGCGCGACAAGCTGCTGGAAGTCAGAGCGAAGCTGTAAGAACGGCAGAAGAACGGTGTACGGAATGGTACGGGAAGCAGGTGAACGTCCATGGTGACAGTAAAGAGATCGCTGCAGATGCTGATGAAGCTTGCGGCTGCTTACGTTTTCGCTGCCTGCGTTTCTGTTTTCGTCCCGGATGTTTTTCTTCTCCGCCTTAGCACGACGCTCGTTCTCCTGGCGTTCTCCCTGGCGCTGATGCTGTATTTTGACGATCATATCATCGACGCTGGGACCAGGACGTATCTGATGACCATTGCGGGTCTTATCTCCTTTTGGGTCATCCTCCGCGGCGCAAAATATATCGCCTTCGAAGAATCAGAGATCATCGCGCGCCATATCTGGTATCTGTATTACATCCCCGTGCTGTTTATTCCTCTTATGTCCCTGTTTGCCGCGCTGTCCGTCGGCGAAGAGGAACAGCAGAGGCCGCGCCGGGGGATGTGGGCCGCGGTCGCTGTAACGGCAGCCCTGGCTCTTACCGTTCTTACCAACGATCTTCATCAGCTCGTCTTCCGCTTTTCTCCCGGCTTTGCGGGGTGGGATGCGGACTACTCCCGCGCGCCTATTTTCTTCCTGATTTACGGATGGGTCGACCTTTTGCTTGTAACGGCATTCTGCATCCTGTTCTCCCGCTGCCGCGTTTCAGCCAGCCGCAAACTGGTTTGGATCCCCATGCTTCCCGTCCTGTTCGGATTTCTGTATCTTATCCTGTACGCTGCGGATCTATGGCCGAGGATAAGAGGGGCCCTTTTCGGAGAATTTCCGGAGGCCGTCTGTTTTTCCATGGCTGGGATGTGGCTCAGCCTTATGTACATTGGCCTTATTCCATCGAACGTCCGGTACGGAAGATTGTTCGAACTATCCGGTCTTTCCGCCCAGATCGCGGACGGAGACTACCGCATCATCTATACCAGTTCGACAGCGGCGCCTCTTTCCCCGCAGCAGCTGCGGTCCGGAACGGATATCCTGCGGGGCGCCAATATCCGCATACACCGCAAGCCCGTGCATGGGGGCTTTGTCTATTGGCAGGATGACATAACGGAACTCAACCATATCCATGACGAACTCCTGGAAGCCGGTGAACGGCTGGGGGAGGAGGCGGAACTCCTGCGTCTGGAAAACGAGCTGAAGGAAGAACGGGCGCAGATCGAGGCGAAGACAAGGACGTACGATGAGATCGCCGGACACGTTGCCGCACAATCCCGGAGGATCACCGAGCTGTGCGCTGTTGCCGAAGAAAGACCGGAGACCTATGCCGTTCAGATGAAGACCGTCTGCCTTCTGGCAGCGTATGTCAAGCGCTTTGCGAATCTGTCTCTTCTGGCGGCAGACCGCGCCTGGATCGATTCCACCGAGCTGTATCTCGCCATTCAGGAATCTCTCCGGTATGCCGGCGATCTGGGGATCCCTGCGGAAAGCTTCCTGCTGGAAAGCGGGAAGACCGCGTCCCGCTGCGCGCTGCAAAGCTATGCGCTTTTCGAACAGCTTCTGGAGGAGGCCCTTCCATCGCTGGCCGGCATACAGGTCTCGCTGCGAAAGGATGCGCTGAAGTGCACCTTTGAGGGGGCTTCGCTGACCCTCCCATCCGGCTGCTGCGCCATTTTAACAAGGGAAGACGGCAATTCCTTCGTGCGCATTCCCCTGGAAGAGGCAGGTGAAGCGATATGAAGTCCTTTATCCTGCTTCCCGTGCCGGTTCAGAATGCGGTCTGCCTGTGGGCGCTGCTGGTCTGCTTCGGCGGCATCGCCGATACGATGCTCCTTTGCAAGCAAAAGCGCTACCGGTCTTGCTCTGTGTCCGTCCTTTGCTTCGCGGCCGGATATTTCCTTATGCACGTATGCAGAGAAGGTTCGGAGCTCCGGTTGAAGGGTCAGGCGCTGCCGCTGGCGCTGTCTGTCCTTCACAGTCCGTATGTCCTGTTCCTGCTCGTGCTCGCGCTTGCTTCCCTCGTCTGCGTATGCCTTTACGCAAGCGCCCGCAGGTGGAAGATGACCCATATCACATCCGCGTCCATCAAGGAGAGTCTGGATCTTCTTCCGGCGGGTATCTGCTATTATCTGGATGAGGGACGGTGCCTTCTCATCAATCACCGGATGAACGGCATCTGCTCTTTGCTGACGGGGCGTTCTCTGCAGAACGGCGCGGCTTTTTATGAACGTATCAAAGATAAAAAGGTCCACGCGCTGCCCGACGGCACGGCGGTATCCTTCCGGTACCGCGTGCTGTACGACCAGGGCGCGCCGCTCCACGAACTGATCGCAGACGACATAACGGAGCTGTATGAGAAGAGCGAGGAACTGCGGCGCGATAACGAAAGGGTAAGACAGCTGTCCATGAGCATGAAGGCCTATGGCGAAACGATCACGGATACCGTCCGCAGGCAGGAGATCCTGCAGGCGAAGATCAGCATCCACGACGAGCTGAACCGGATGATCCTCGCGACAAAAAAGACGACGGAGGGCTCTTCCAGCGAGGAGGAGCGCAGAGCCGTCCTTCAGATGTGGCGTGCCCAGGCGCTGCTGCTGGCGAAGGATGCCAGCGAGAAAAAGAGCCGGAACGTCGTTTCCGATCTGAACACCCTCGCGGCAGCCATAGGGATCCGTCTTGCGTGGGACGGGGCGCCAAGAACGGCGTCGACGCAGGTCCTGGCGCTGTTCCTGTCCGCGGCGCGGGAAGCCATGATAAACGCGTCGAAGCATGCGGGCGCGGAACTGCTTTCGATACACGTCAGCGAAAGCGAAAAAGCGCTCTTCGCTTCGTTTTCGAACGGTGGACATGTCCCGCCGCAGCCGCCAGCGGAGAGCGGCGGTCTGAAGACCCTGCGGGAACGCATCGAGAATGCCGGCGGGCAGATGCGGATAGACGCTGCAGATCGTTTTGTCTTATCGATCACCATACCAAAGGAGGAAAGGAACGATGCCATACCGCGTATTGATCGTTGAGGATCAGGAGATGCCCAGGCAGCTGTTTGAGATCTTTGTGAAAAGCGATCCGAGATTTACCCACGTCGCTTCGATCTCCAATGCCTCTCTCGCTGTGGATCTGTGCAGCAGAGACCGCGTCGACCTCATTCTGATGGATGTGATGACGGAGCTTGGAAGCAGCGGCCTGGACGCCGCGGAGGAGATCAAAAGGACCTATCCGGAAGTGAAAATCGTGATCGTTACCAGCATGCCGGAGGCATCCTGGCTGAAACGCGCGAAGGAGATCGGCGTCGACAGTTTTTGGTATAAAGAGGAGCAGAAAGCGCCGATCCTCGCCGTTATGGAACGCACCATGGCGGGCGAGAGCATCTATCCCGACCAGACGCCCACGGTGCGGATCGGCTGCACCAACAACCATGAATTCACCGACCGGGAATTGGAGATCCTGCGGGAACTCATCTCCGGCGACAGCAACGCCGAGATCGGAGCGCGTCTCGGCATCGGCGCCAGCACCGTGAAATATCACGTGCAGAACATGCTGGAAAAGACCGGGATGCATACCCGTACGGAGCTCGCCGCCGCGGCAAAGAGCGCCGGCATTGCCATCAAATAGCCGCTTTCAAAGAAAATCCTTTAGACTAGCCAATCGGCGGGGGAAAAATATGCAGGATTCTTTACAATAAGGACGGGGGGATAACGACAGACCCTCCTATCAACTCAACTCGGAAAATAGAAGGAAGGTTTGAAAATGAAGAAAATTCTTGCATTGATCCTTGCCGTCATCATGGTGCTGTCCCTGGCGGCATGCGGTGAGAAACCGCAGAGCAGCACGGCGCCGCAGGAGGAACCCGCTTCGGCTGAGAGCAGCGAGGGCAGCGCTGAGACGCCCGAACAGCCGGCTGTTTCTGGCGGATTCGCCCCTGCCACGGATGGCACGATCACCATCAGCAAGGCAGACGTCGCCATCGTGATCAACGGCACTGCCGTACCGATGCCCTACAAACTGGCGGATCTGGAAGCCGCAGGCGTTCCCGCGGATGAATCCCGCAGCAGCATCGAACTTGGCGCCGGAGACATCTTCTCCGCGAATCTGTACCTCGACGAGAACGAGGACTATCTGCTCATTCCCGCGTACTACAACGGCGGAGATTCCTCCATCAGCATCATGGACGCGGAAGCCGAAGAGATCACCATGACGACCTATTCGGATACGCCGGAAGATCAGGGCGTGTCCCTGCTGGGAGTCTCCTTCGGAATGCCCAGAAGCGAAGTCGTGAGCCTGCTGGGTACGCCCACTTATGAGACGGGGGATTACTACGAATGGCATGTCGAAGTACCCGATATGGCTTACGAAGGCACGGTCTTCATGTACTTCACGGAAGACGCGGACGACGCCGGCGTATCGCAGATCGATCTCACCGTTTTCGAGAAATAGGCAGCGCAGCCTTTAAGCGGAACATAAAAATGGCATGATCCAAAGATCATGCCATTTTTGAATGCTATGCTGATTTCTCGCTTAGGGCTGATAGGTGTGGGCTTCGCTGTACAGTTCCTCCCAAGCGTCGTCGTCCATCGCCTTGAGTGTGAAGGCGACGTCTTCGACGGTCTCGATCTCGTTGTCTTCCAGTTCGTTGACGCCGAACATCATCTCGGAAACGGTCCGCTGGCCAGCCGGGATCGTTACGCTGAAGTACGGATCGAGGTCCTTGCCGTTGACGGTAACGTCTTCCCAGGCTACGTACAGAGGCTTGTCTGTCTTGTTCTCCACATAGGCATGGATCTCGAAACTGCCCCAGGTCTCGTCTTTTTCACCATCCAGGATCACGAAGGTAAAGACGTCGTTGTCTGCAACGGTGACCTCGTTCGCACCGGTGCGTCTCTCGGGAACGACGATCTGGTCTTCCGTCAGGCCTGTGGGATAGATGGTGTAGGTCTCGTTCATCAGATAGACGTCGTCCCACCAGCCTTCTTCGTCGTAAAGCCGGAAGTTCATGACGACCTGATCGGGGTTTTCCAGGCCGATGTTTTTCATGTCGGATGCCCAGATGTCCAGGGTGCCGACTTCGCTTTCACCCGCTTCGACTTCGGTGCCCAGATAACCGCCTACGGACCAGCCGTTGACCACGAGACTGTCCGCGGAGAATGTGAGCTTCTTGTCGGTCTTGTTCTCGCAGAGCACGTCGAAGGAGATGTTGCCCCATTCGTCGCAGCCGCCGCGCTGGATCGTCATGGCTGCGGTCTCGTTATCGAACACCACGTAGTCGGAGATCGCGTATTCGACGGGATCTTCGCCGCCCCAGTCGAAATCCTCGCTGCTGAAAAGATCTTCGAGGCTGTTCAGGGAACTCAGCATGTTGCTGGTGAGGATGTCGGCGACTTCATCTTCCGGCATTTCTTTCAGTTTCCACTCCTCGCCCACGAGGACCATGTCGAGCGTAAGCTCCTTCGTCGCCGTACCGGTCTCGTTTTCGGCGATCGCCTTCTGCAGGGCGTCGGTGAGGAGCTGATTCACTTCCTCGTCCGAAGCGTCGCTGAACAGCATGCCGAACAGGGCGGTAAAGTAATCGGCGAAGGTCTGGGAGATGACGGCGCTCGCATCCGTGTATTCCACGCTTACGGGAACTTTCGCCGTGTTGTCTGTGATCTCGGGCGTACCGGTCTTGTAGGTGATGTTCGCTGCATTCCCCTTCAGGTAGTCGAACAGCCCGGTGGGATCGTCCTCTTCGGTGCTGACCATTTCCTCGGGATCGAATTCGCCATCCACGCAGGATTGCATGGTCTCGAAATCGTAAGCCTTCATGGCGTCGAAGAACTTCTTTACGGTATCTTCGGGCTTGGGGCCGCTCTTGCAGGCTGCAAGACCGAAGATCAGGGCTGCTGCCAGGAGCAGCGCCAGGATTCTTTTCATGAATATACCTCCTTTTGTTTTGCTGTTGGATAAACACATCCTAATAAATAATTTTAGTATGGAACGGCCTTTTTATGCAAGCGCGTGACCCGAAAGAAAAGCACATTTAGAAAAATTTCTAAACAGCTCTTGACGGCTGCTGTGAGTAGTCGTATAGTCTATTTAGAAAAACGTCTAAATACTATCGAAAGGAGCGATGCTCTGTGGGGTTCAGCGAAACGATGAAGGCCCTCAGCGATCCCGTTCGGCGGGAGATCCTCAACATGCTGAAGGGCGGGTCGATGTCCGCCGGCGACATTGCCTCCCGCTTCGATCTGACGGGCGCCTCGGTGTCTTACCACCTGGCGCAGCTGAAAAAAGCGGGTCTGATCAACGAAAAAAAGGATAAGAACTATATCTATTACAGCCTGAACGCCTCCGTCGTGGAGGAAGTGCTGCTCTGGCTGCAGAGCCTGAAAGGAGATGGCGGCGATGAAAAATAACAAAAGAGAGATCGTAATAACGACGCTCATCTGTCTGCTTCCCGTACTGGCCGGGATCGCTCTTTACAGCCGGCTGCCGGAGCAGGTGCCGACACATTTCGATTTTAACGGGGAGGCCAACGGATGGTCCTCCCGGAACTTCGCGGTATTCGGGATGCCTCTGATGATGGCGGGGTTCAACCTGTTTCTGCAGTTCGGTCTGCGCACCGATCCGAAACGGCAGAACATGAATACCGTCCTGCGGAATATATGCATCTGGATCTGTCCGGTGCTGTCGGTGCTGGTGTATGCGTTCGTGATGCGGGCGGGACTGGGATACACAACGCCGACCGAGACCATCGTCCCGGTGCTGATCGGCATTCTGTTCGTGGTCATCGGCAACTATCTGCCTAAGACGAAGCAGAGCTACACCATGGGGATCAAGCTTCCCTGGACCCTGGCAAGCGAGGAAAACTGGAATCGGACTCACCGGCTGGCGGGGTTTCTGTGGGTCATCGGCGGCATCCTCCTCATCCTGCTGACCCTGTTAAGACTGTGGAACATCTGGACTTTCCTGCTCGTGATCATCCCGATGACGGCCATCCCCACGGTCTACTCCTATCTGTTGTACCGGAAGGGCATATAGATATGAAAACACCGACCGTCGAGCGATCGGTGTCATTTATTTTGCAAGTGTTTAGCTAATTGCAGGAGCATTTGGCGGTCTGTTTCGTTTAAATTGGTGTAAGCCTCAAGCAATTCGTTCTTTTGATGGGGGTCATCTGTATCGGGGTCGAAGAACTGCTGCGGAGTAATGTTGAAGAAACGACAGATCTCGATAAACTCTCGCATAGGCGGTAAGGCTCGCCCGGAAACAAAGTTATAAACGTAACTCTTACTTTTTCCCAAATACAAACACAGATCTGTTGCATTAGCCCCTTTTTGATTTAGAAGCCTTGCTATACGGTCCTGTATAAATCTTTCATAGTTAAAATCGTCAAATTTCATTATTGTACCTATCGATAACCAATAATTCTTGTAAAGTTATGTTATCGAAGATGTTTTGTCGGAATTCCAAAATAATTGGAATTCCGATTTTATTGGCGCTTAAGCGTCAAGAAACCCCCAGTTCAACTGGGGGTCAATAAAAGAAACTTTAGTTTAAGAAATATAACCTCCTATGTTAGGCTGAAAGTGGCCTGACAACCACAGTAACGAAAACATAGGAGGTTACGT